>NZ_CP017659.1:4530000-4838333 GCF_015326965.1 Paenibacillus sp. JZ16 | reverse complement strand
TGAATGAAATCAACCGATCGTTCCGTGATCAGCTCGGTCATGTACCGGCCGTTCGCCCAAACCTCCGTTTCGTTCTCCCACAGATCATGCAGGGGGTTGACGCCATGGGCTTGGCCCCAATAAAAAATGTGCGAGTAAAAATCGACGCAGCCTGCCTTGAATCCGAAAAACTCATCAAATCCATGCGCATTCGGGCTGGTTTCCTCGGACAAGCCCAGATGCCATTTTCCATACAGCCCCGTCCTGTACCCGGCAGGCTTGAGCGCCTTGGCCAACGTCACCTCGTCGGCAGGCAGTCCATGCGAACCGCGCTTCGCCCCCAGAATCTCGCCGACTCCCGCTCGGGCCGGGTACTTGCCCGTCAATAAAGAGGCTCGTGACGGAGAGCAGACCGGAGAATTCGAATACCAATTCGTAAAACGAATGCCTTCATCAGCCAACCCGTCCAGATGTGGGGTTCTCACCGTGTCCGAACCGTAACATCCAAGATCTCCATACCCTAAGTCATCGCAATAAATCACGATAAAATTCGGTTGTTTCATATCTCCATTCACCTCTACTATGCTCAACTTGTTCCTCATCATCGTACCTTTTGGCGGACGAATACGGAATGTTCCAGCCTTGCAATCGTTATACAATATGTTGCATCATAGCAGTAACAAAAGAAATGATCGGTATAGGTGGAAGGAGGACACATGAGTTTAACAGTGAATCAGCGGCCATCCCGGGAAGAATACTTTAATAACCCGGCTCACTTTGAGACACAACTGGGATTATGGATATTCAAATCCGGATCCCACCCCTTTTTCACCGATAAAGTCGGTCCCCGGTCCGTCGAATTTTATAGTATACATTTCGTTGCCAGCGGCAAAGTGCGGTTCGGCTGGGACGGCAGCAGTGTCTCCCTCTCGGAAGGCGACCTCTTCTGCCTCTTCCCCGGCTCGGTCTATACATATGTCAAGGACTGCGACGAGCCGTCTACCATGATCACCTGGACGGCCTTTATGGGCGAGTTGATGCCGTCCATATTGAAGCATGTCGATTTAGGTCCGGAGCGGCCCTATCGACGAAATGCCTTCAGGGACGATGCCTTGGCTGTCATCAAGGACATCCAGCGTTTGCTCCAGCAGCCCCAGCAGGACCATAGCCTTCAGCTGATGTCGCTGGGATTCCAGTTGATCCACAGCATCGATCCCAACCGGGACCAGCACCTCCCGGCTGCTTCGGACTGGCTCGAATCCGCCCCCGGGTATATGGGGCTTCATTGCACGGAGAATCTGTCCGTGGAGGACCTTGCCGCCTGGGCCGGCGTGCATCGCAGTCACTTCACCCGCGCCTTTACCCGCCGATACGGCATCTCTCCGTCCCGCTACATGCAGCAGTTGATCATGGAGAAAGCGACCCGCCTGTTAACCGCCGAGGGAACCAGCATCACGCAGACCGCTTTATCCCTGGGGTATTCGGATTTGTTCACCTTCTCCCGCGCCTTTACCCGGTATTACGGAATGACGCCGAGCACATTCGTGAAAGCGAACCGCCCGTCATCGAGAACAAGCGAATAACACGGATCCGCCAATACGATAAACAATAAAGGAATCGCCCTTATCGATCCTACAGCAACGAAAAGAGGCCATCCGATTAGGGATAGCCTCTAGCTTTTTACATTATCTTTTTTACGCTGCTACAAACGGCAGGACAACCTATTCCTCCATCAGCCCCCACAGCGTGGTAAATGCCTCGCCTTCCAATTGAAAGAACACAGGCGCATTGGCATATCGCACATATTGGCCGCCTTTAAACAGCCTTAACTGGACTTCCGTCCCGTCCTGCAGCTCAATATACAGAAATTTCTGCTCGCTAGGCCCGGTCTCGTAGATCCCTTGCTCAAACAGAGGCTCTGCCGCTACCGGCTTTGCCTCATATAAAGCCTCAACAAAGGCTTGCACCGCCGTATCGTCGGCAAGCTCGCGCAGCTTATTCTCGCCCATGTTCCAGCTGTCGAAATCCTGCCATTGAACCGAAGTCATGTTCCCCACCAGATTCAGCTTGCCGATGATATCCTCGCCCTTGGCCACCGTAATCCCGTTGAGGTGCTCATACAATTCGGCGTAGACTTCCCCGTCATGCTCCATGTAGGACATGATTCTAAAATCGGCATCATATCCCTTCACCGTGAAAATATCCATTTCGCCAATCGTCGAAGCAAGCTCCGTGTAATCGTCGGCGGAGCTCCATTCCGTAATTCCCGATTTCGACCGTCCAAGCTTATCCCCACGCAGCTGCTTGGCGATGTCCGACGTGATTTGCGTACCGGTTTGGGTGTAGATATTGCCCTGGTATACAACCAAACCGATCATGTCGGCTTTGATGTTGCTGTCCTTCGGAAGCTCGATTTTCGGAATGGTTACCGGATCGTGACCAACCTTCGCGGTCGGCGGGGTATTCTCCCCCGTCCCCTGTTGAACGACCGGGATATCGCTGTTCGCTGGCTCGTTCTCAAGATTCAATACCAGCGAAGCTACTACCACCAGCCCCAACATAACGGCCGCGGTGACGCCGGCGACCCCCATTCGGCTCATTCTGGTCGTTTGACGCTGATTTTGTTTCATTCCTTTCATAATCCGCTCCTCCAGTCCTTTGTCAGGTTCTATTCGATCTATCAATGATTTGTAGTCATTCCGATTCATCAATCGTCCTCTCCTTCCAAGTCCATGCGCAGCAGCTTCCTGCCGCGCTGAAGACGCATCTTGACCGCAGACTCGTTAATCTGCAAAATCCCGGCGATTTCCTTAACGGAATAATCCTCGTAATAAAACAGATGGATGACCGACTTATACTTGAACGGCAAACTCATGACGTTATCCATCAATGTCCGTTCCGACGGTTCGACAAAATAATTGTTCATATGCTCCATTTTGGTTACCCGCTTGCGCCACAGACTCCCTTGCATGTTCTTGCAATGGTTCGTAATCACCCGAATGAGCCAGGCTTTCTTATGCTCCTGGTCGCTGAAGTCAGGCGCTTTATATATCAATTTAATAAACGTCTCCTGAATGGCTTCTTCGACATCCTGTTTGTTCCCAAGGTACACCATCGCTATTTTAAAAAGCATATCGCCATATAATTCATAGGTTTCCGTAATATCTCCGCCCGGCCGGAGCGAATCGATCTGCATCGCCTAGACCTCCTTTTACCATTAACACAGTTATGGACGTATATCGGTCACATTTTGTTTTTAAGTTTTTCGGATTAAAAAAGAAGGTGTCCCCAAGATCTTAGATCTGGCGGGCCCCCTCTTTCTGTTTGGAGACGCTCCGTGTACGCATCGTTCCTTCCATCGCTGTTGTCTCCAAATTTCTTGGAATGAATTAAGCAAGGGAAAACCACATCTTCACAAAATGGATGTGCGACCCATTTACGAAAGAAGCGGTGCAACGAAACAAAAAAGCAAAAAATGGCGGTGCAAGGATCGCATCCTTAGCACCGCCATTTCTATATTTTCAGCTTTTTGATCGATTGGAGTGTTCTTCAGCAGATTTGCTGTTGGCCCCCATCGTATATCACAAAATGCAAATCCATTAAACCTTCCAGCCGCTGTACAGCATGTTTATTTTACGTACGTCAAATCCTGCATCAAACGACGGAGCACTGCGGCGCTTTCGCCTCGGGTGGCATTCGATTTAGGATTGAAGCGCTGCTTCGGATCTCCGTTCAGAATATCAAGACCCGCCAATTCATATACCGCTGCCTGAGACCAAGCGCCGATCGAGGACGCATCGGCAAAATGGGCTTTTGCCGCGTCGACTGAGTTGTATCCGGCATACTCCAGCGCGTTGTAGGCCATCACGGCCATCTCTTCGCGCGTGATCGTCCGGTTCGGCTTAAAAGTGCCGTCCGTGTAGCCGTCAATGATATCGGCATCGACTGCTGCCTGGATCGCTCCCGCGTACCAGTCGGATGAAACCACGTCCTGGAAGCTGCCTGACGCAGCGTCTGCAGAAAGTCCCAGTGCCCGGACGACAAGCGCTGCGAACTCGGCCCGAGTGACTGGAGCGTTCGGAACAAAGGTCTGCTCCGTGCGCCCGGTCACGATCATTTTGGCCGCAAGCGATTCAACGCTGTCCTTCGACCAATGCGACGCGATGTCCTGGAACGTTACCGGGTTCTGCAACACCAGGTATGTGCTGTTCGTGCGGCTGTAGATATCGATTCGTTGACCATTCACCTTAAATGGAATCGGCGTGTATATCCCGTTTCCGTCCACCCGAACGACCGCGATATCAGTCAACGCATGCGACTTGTCGACATTCAGAGACCGCTTTACATACGATTGGAATGCTTCCAACGTGGCAGTCTTGCCATTACCGGACTTCACCGTCACGGTATAGCTCACAGCTTGTATTGCATTATATCCTCTGGACGCCGCTGATTTAAGGGCATCCGCATCTACAGCAAGTTGAATGACCAATTGAAGTCCGCTAATGTCCGAGCCAGTTTGTGCAGCTAGAGCTTTGAGATTGATCTCCGTTTTCGGAAGCTCATAGCTTCCGTAAGGAGTCACTACAACCAGTACTTGTGCGTTTGTTTGATCAAGCCATGCCCGGAGCGCTTCATTCTCGATGGTAACGGAAGCAGACACGATTGGCTGTGTGCTTGCTACCTCTGCGGTGACTTTTCCGCCCGAAGACTGTTTCAAGGCTTCCTTCATAACCGCTCCAGTCACGCTGCCTGCAGCTGCGCCGTTCTCCACTTTAACCGGAACCTTGATCTTGCCTGGTTCGGCTGGTGGTGTCGTTCCAGGGTTCGATGGATTTACGGGAGGTGTTGTCGGTCCTGGAGTTCCAGGTGTACCCGGGTTCCCAGGGTTCCCCGGTCCAGGCTCTCCCGACCCTCCTGGATTAGGCCCTCCCGGAAGCGGCGCTCCCTTCAAGTCCGTAATCCGTCCTTCGACGGCGGAGGTCTTGGCCGTAATGGTACCTACTTTTTTCACATAGTTCGAGAATACTTCATAGTCAGGCTTGTAAAGCAGATTCACGCGACCTTCCAGATAAGCCTTCTCGAGCGATGCATAAAAGTCGCCGCCCTTAGCGGTAAATGCGTTTGTCGCCACCTCATACGATTTATTCATGTCGATCGGCTCATATCCGTTCTTGCCTTTGACCTCGATGCGAAGGACACGTGATCCAACCGGTTTGGTCGAATCATAATAGAACTTCATACCCGCGATATGCGGGAAGCGGCCATCCGCAGCAGGCATCTTGGAAACCCCGTTCTCCATGGCTTCTTTAATCTCGGCGCCCGTCAGCGTGATCGTAACGAGATCATTGTTAAACGGAAGGACCGTCATGACGTCACCCATCGTGATTTTGCCCGCTTCAATAGATTCGCGAATGCCGCCGCCGTTCTGCAGGGCGATGACCGCATTCGTTCCGGCTGCTTGCGCCGCGTCCAGCATGCCATCGGCAATCAGATTGCCGAGATTCGTTTCCTTCGTGCGGACATCGGCGCGAACGCCGTTCAGCTTCACTTCCGTCGTACCAACCTCCGTTTGTTTTAACTGCTCCACACCCGGCTTATATTTGGTATTCAGGATTTGCAGCGCCTCTTGATCCGGCTTTACCACGTATTGACCAGCGCTATCTTTCTCGTCAACCGAAATGAGGTTACTGTTCCACTCCTGCAGGACACCCTCGTCGTCAAATACGACCTCAAGCTGACCTAAGAATTGGCCTTTTTCACCCGTCTGCACGATCAGCTTCGGTTCGCTGTCCGAACGGTCCACAACCGCCTCATCCAGCTTGGTATGACTGTGACCGCCCACGATGATGTCGATGCCTTCGACTTCCTTGGCAAGGTTGACGTCCACATCATAACCGAGGTGCGACAGTACAACGATTTTGTTGATGCCTTCCTTCTGCAGCATCGCTACGGTGTCTTTTGCCTTTTGCACCGCATTCTCAAAAGTTACGTCACCAGGCGAAGCGATGTTGGCCGTGTCTTCGGTTGTAAGTCCAATGAGGCCAACCTGCTCCCCGTCTACCTCCATGATGATGGCCGGATAGATGGTTGCATCCCTGGCATCCCGGGTCGCTTCATTCTTGAATTTCTGGGTCAATAAAGCATCGGCCGAAAAATTCACGTTCGAGGAAACAAACGGGAATTCCGCATGCTCGATGAAATCGTTCAGCACCTCGGATCCTTTATCGAACTCATGGTTACCGAAGGTCATGGCATCATATTGAACCAAATTCATGAACTCCAGATCGGCGAGTCCCAAATATTGATTAAAATACAGCGTGCCGGAGAATACGTCCCCTGCATCCACGAGCAGAGGGTTGACCGCATTCGCTTTGGCTTCCTTGATTGCCGTAACCCGTCGTGCAATGTTATCCGGCGAGCTTACGGTATCCAGATTGGCATGCGTGTCATTGGTATGCAAAATGGTCAGCGGGAAGCCGTCCACGGCTTCTTCCTTCAGATCGATCTGCGCGACGATCGGATCATGATCCGATACGCGGCCCTTGGAGGCCGGGAAATCGGCGTTCAGATGCACGATGTCGACTTGCGTAGAACGGGTCAGGTTCTTGCTGACGAGAATATGGTCCAGCACCTGCGAGTTTCCGTCATACGTGTATGTGTACTGCTCCTTGAGCGGAAGCGTATCGATCAGATTGTCCAATTCGTTGCCTTTCAAAATGTTCGCCGTCTCGGTAAATTGGAAATCATTCAAATCTCCCAGAACAACGACGTTAGCGTCAGGGTTAGCAGACACAACGCTTTTCACGAATCTGTTCACAACCGCTGCAATCTGATGGCGCTGCGTTTCGCTGGAGAGAACCGGCGGCTGGGTATTGCCGAAAGGTCCTTGGTCTCCGGATTTCGAGTTAAAATGATTCGCAATGACAATCACTTTTTCCCCTTGGAATTCGAACTGCGCGGCCAGAGGTTTACGCGATGCGTTGAATGCAGGGTTCAGCGGTTCGATTCGGCCCGGATTCATAGTCAGCTGATCCTTTGCCGCGTCATACGCCACCGATTCAATCGGTGATCCCTTCTTGCCGTTTACACTGTCCGATAACTGGACACGATCGGTGTTATAGAGGAATCCGACCCGAATGTTCGCTCCCGGCGCTCCCCCGTCATTATTATTCACCGGATCGATATCGGTAAAGCTGTAGGTTGGTCCGCCGGCTGCCTTGATGGCGTTAATCAAGGTCTGGTAGCTTTGATCTGCCGCGGTAGTTCCGTTGTTCTGCTCCCCGTTGTTATCCTGTACTTCGACAAGACCAATAATATCCGGAGACTTGATGTTGTTTACGATTGACTCCGCCAGCTTGTTGATTTTGGCGGAACTTACGCCCGGATTGAAATTTTCGATATTATACGTCGCTACTCTGAGCTGTTCGTCTTTCACGTCGATCGTGGATACCTCTTGTTTAAAAGAGCTGCTGTGGATTGCAGGCAATTCGCCTTTAGCCGGAATCACCTTGAAATTGCCACTGTTATAACCGATTACGCCGATCACATCATCGGCAAATGTATCGCCGGTGCCCACTTCTTGTCCCGGATTGCTGTAAGCAATCAGGAGACGCTGCGGATTGAAATTGCCGTTCTCTTTCAGAACCAGCCCGCCGGCTGGCGTAATGACATCCGCGATATCGTTCTCGACACGAGTCGCAATGTTGTAGGTACCACCGCTTGTCCAATACGGACTAATGATCGTTGGCTGCGGAAGTCTGACCAGCATGCCCTCCAGGGACTCATAGAAGTCGATGGCATCTTCGTCCGGATCGAACGTGGTCATGCCGTCGTTATCGATAATGGCAGCCGGAATCGGTCGTCCGCCTTTACCTAAGGTAACAGGGTCCGGCAGTTGTTGACCCTGACCCAGATTCTTGATGGATTGCAGCTCGATTTGAGTGGAGGTCAGGTTACTGGAGCTTCCCTCATTAAACTCGGCCACTTTTCCGGTTACACTCACCAGATCTCCGATTTGAGGCCGGTTTGGATCCGTGGAATACACAAAAATCGCATCCGAGGTATCTGGGTTGGAATCCGGCTTCGGATCCTGGATATAGAATCCCTTGATATTGCCGTTAGAGAACGTGTAACCGTATTGGGTTACAACGCCTTCAATATCGGTTACCGTCTGTCCGGTATACGGCGAAGTATGGTCCTCGCCTTGGATATCCGCGATACGCGGCTGCTGTGTCGCCTTGTAAGCAAATTCGTATACCTTGCTCTCATCCGCCCCCGAGACAACGATCGCCTTGATGGTCGTATCACGGTCAATCTGTATCGGTGCGCTGTACAACGTGCTTGCTGTCGTAGGAACCGATCCATCAAGCGTATAATAAATGCTTGCCCCTTGCGTAGGGCTGGACAGCGTCACCGTCCCTCCAATGATTATCGGTCCTGCACCCGGACTTGCAATCACGGAGAACATCTCTTCGATTAAGGCATTCTCGCCTAAAGGAATCAGCTCATAGATGTTGCCGAACTGCTTCACCACACCCGTGACGCGGCTGAAGGTTTTCACCGTCTTCAGCTTGGACAATCCGGAATAGATAATGAATTCATGACCGCCTTGCTCGGCCGTATATTCCCCAGGTCTGTTTTCGGACTTGATGGTGACATCGTCCAGGTAGACAAGTCGCGCTTCATAAGTCTCTCCCGAAGCTGCAGATAGATCAGCTCCGGTGATTTGAAGAGCGTTCGGCACTCCGACTTGGTTCCCTGTCACATCATGCGGCAGCAGGGCGTGCGGTTTGATCTCCTGAAGATTGTTGTAAATCTCCATCACGCCGGCCACGCTCACCCGGTCGCCAACGCTGGCATTAAGCGGGTAGTCATAGAGCACGATACCAGCCGTGTCATCTTGAATGTAGGTTTCTCTGCCTTCGATATGCGTGATGATGCCTTCCGTCCAGACATGCTCGCCTTTTGCCTTGCTGCGGGCATCAGCGACGGACGTTTGCGTTAAAATATCGTATTGAAAAGAGGAGACCGGCCCATCCGGCTGGCCATCCTGGGCTGCATAGGCATCCACCCGCGTAGGCTCGTTAAGGATGATCGGGCCGGTGACGAGCTGGAAGCCGGACCCGTTGCCACCGGACCGATATACATCCGCATAAACGGAAGCGCCCACCGTAGGCGGATTCAGCGTGATCTCCGTTCCGGCTGGCCAGGCATTAGGCTCCGGATTGGCCGTTACCGCTCCCAGGCCCGAGCCAGGCGTGACCGGCGTAACGGGACTCGCGCTGTTCCGGGTATCCGGGGTCATAACGATAAAATCGGCCGCATTGTTATCCGTGTCGCGGCCGCGATCATTTTGACCAACGGTCAATTCCTTGCGGATCGCAGCCGTACTGTTGGAGAGAGCTGCGGTCGGATTCGTCTCCGATAGCGTTGCATTTCCATAGCCAATAAGATCGATGCGGTCGCCAGCGGCGTTCACCAGATCTACTTTTCCGTTAGAGCCGCTTAAGTTCAGTGTTCCTGCATCATCAGCTGTCGGCAAAGAAGCGCCTGCCGAGCCGTTACTCTGCTGTTGGATTAAATAATAAGCAAAAGGTTCTATTTTACCAGATAAAGGGGTTTCATTGTTAAAATTTCCTGTTGCGCTTGCATAACGTACCTTCCAGCCTGTCAGGTCGACCGGACTGCTGGTCGGATTGAACAATTCGATAAAATCATGTGTAAAAGATGCCCCGCTATTCCCGCCCCCACCGTACACCTGGCTGATCACAACCTGGTCATGTCGGGGAGAAGCCTCCGCCACCTTCACGGGACTGAAAGGAACGATGATACTCAGAAGCATCACGATAACCAAAAGCACACTTAACGGCCTTTGGCACCTATGTAATCGAATGCGCATTCAGGTGTTCACTCCTCTATTCTATTAAATTTTCTTACCTTATTTACTATATATACCAGATATGTTTTGGGAGTTCTAACCTAAAGTATGCTGGATGTAAAAAAACCTCCGATAGACCTAAACCCAAAGCTGGATAGGCATATCAGAGGTTCTATTTGTCTTACATCGACTTGCGCAATGCGTTACCGTTTACCTGAATCGAACGGCTCCCCTACGGCTTTCGGCGCATTCGAGGATTTGGAGAAAATTACGAGCGCGATCAGCGTGACGATATAAGGGAAAATCTTGAGAATGACCGGCGGGATCACCGCCAAGGACGGAATGACCTGCGATACGTTGGCTACCGTCGTGGCAAATCCGAAGAACAAGGTCGCCAGCAGGATGCCGAGCGGCTTCCATTGTCCGAAGATGAGGGATGCCAGAGCCAGGAACCCGAGTCCCGCAACGTTCCCCGTAAATTCGCCGGAATACGTCAACAGAATGACAGCCCCACCGAGTCCGGAAAAAGCACCCGAGATCATGACGCCCACATACCGCATGGACTGCACCTTAATACCGGCTGCTTCGGCCGCGTGCGGATGCTCGCCGCAGGAGCGGAGCCGCAGACCGAAAGGTGTTCTGTACAATATGAGCGCGCTTAGCACTAATACTAATAGAACAAGCCAGGTTGTTGCATAGGTTTTGGTGAAGAATAAATCCCCGATAACCGGTATCTTAGACAGCAAGGGCACATCAAACGGTGCGAAACCATTCGTGATCGTAATCTTGCCGCTGCCCGTAATGTTACGGGCAAGGAAAATCGTCAAGGCACCCGCAATCATGTTGATCGCCGTACCGCTTATGATCTGATTGGCACTAAGGTTAATGCTGGCAAAGGCATGCAGCAGCGAGAATAGCGCGCTCGCTGCCGCCGCCGCCAACAGGCCTACCCATAATACCCATGATTGGCCAGGCCATTGGGCCTGCATTTTGAAAATGACAAAGGCACCGATGAAAGAACCGACAATCATTAACCCGTCAAGGCCGATATTCACGACCCCGCTTCGTTCACTGAACAGTGCGCCTAACGCGGTAATCAAAAGCGGGATCGTGTAAGCGATGGCATACGGAAAAATCTGTTCAATCGTTGTCCACATATGTCCTTACTCCCCCTGCTTTTTATTTGCCGCGCGTCGCAGCTTCAATTTACGGTATAATCGTTCGATCAAGATGCTGGTTGCCGCAAAATAGATAATGATGGCGATAATCGAATCGGCGATTTCCGGCGGGATCTCCGTCATGGCATTCATAAACCCTCTGCCCGAGTAGAGAATTCCGAAGAACAGGGCCGATACCAAAACACCGATAGGTGCGTTGATTCCGAGCAGAGCGACGGCAATGCCGTCAAAGCCTTGGCTCGGCAGCACGCCGATCTGCATGCTGGAGGCATTCCCCGCATACTGTGCAACACCCGCGAGGCCCGCGAGGCCGCCGGAGATGAACATAGACAGCACGATGCTGCGTTTAACAGCGATCCCCGCATATTCGGAAGCGTGCCGGTTGAATCCAACCGCTTTCAATTCGTATCCGAGCGTTGTTTTGTTAATAAGGAAAGCGACGACCAGAACAGCAATGACCGCGATAAAAAAGCCCAGATTGACATAGGAGCCTTGAAACATATCGCTAAGCCACTGCTGATGCAGCATGGCTTCCGGCGGAAGCTGGCGCGATTCCGTCTCCAGGCTCGCCCCTTTGAAGTAACCCGGAATGACATAATAAACGGTCCAGTAGGCCGTCCAGTTCATCATGATCGTGGACACGACCTCATGCACGTTATATTTAGCCTTCAGGAAACCTGGGACAACCGCCCATAGCGCGCCGCCGATGAACCCGACCAGCACCATGACCAACAGGAGCAGAGCCCGCGGCAGATCAAGTGAAAGGCCAACAGCCGTTGCGCAGAACCCGCCGATTAGCATTTGGCCCGCAGCACCGATATTGAACAGCCCGGTACGGAAGGCAAAAGCCACGGACAAACCGGTCAAAATAAGCGGAGTCGCCGTCGCCAGCGTATTACCGATCCGCTCCGGATTTTTGAGCCCGCCTTGGAGGAGATACTTATATCCTTCCACCGGATTATGCCCGGTCAGCGCCATAAGCAATGCCCCCGCGATGAGTCCGAACAGGACGGCAAGCAACGATTTTACGCTGTTATTCATGTGGTGCCTCCTCTTTTTGATACCCGGCCATCATCAGTCCGAGCTCTCTTTCGTTCGTTTCGGAGGTTTTTACGATACCTACCAGTTCACCGTTATTAATAACGGCAATGCGGTCCGACAGATTCAGCACTTCATCAAGCTCCAGGGAAACCAGCAGAACGGCCTTCCCCTTGTCCCGCTGTTCGATCAGACGACGGTGAATATATTCAATCGAGCCTACGTCAAGGCCCCGGGTCGGCTGAACGGCAATAAGCAGATCCGGATCGCGTTCTACCTCGCGGCCGATGATTGCTTTTTGCTGGTTACCGCCGGACATCGAACGCACGATCGACCGGCCGCCCGTTCCGGAACGCACATCAAAGCTCTGAATGATATGCTCCGCATGCTTGCGGATCGCTGCCGGCTGCAGCAGCCCGTTCTTGGAATACGGTGGGCGGTTATATACCTCAAGGATCAAATTCTCTTCAATCGTATAATCCAGCACGAGGCCCCTCTTCTGGCGGTCCTCCGGAATGTGGCCGATTCCGCTCTCGTTCCGCTGACGGACGGAAAGTCCGTTAAGCGTCTTACCATTCAGGCTCACCGTCCCGCTCTCCGCTTGACGCAAGCCGGTAATGGCTTCCACCAGTTCCGTTTGACCGTTGCCGTCCACGCCGGCAATGCCCACGATCTCGCCGGCATGCAGATCCAAGCTAAATCCTTTGAGTGCTTCGACTTTTTTACTGTTTTTCACCGTAAGTGACTGGATCTGAAGAACGGCTTTACCAGGGTTACTCTCCTGCTTGTCCACCTTAAAGGAAACGCTGCGGCCTACCATCATTTCGGCCATCGCTTCGCGGCTCGTGTCGGCTACGTCAACGGTGCCGATTGTTTTACCCCGGCGGATGACGGTACAGCGGTCCGCAACCGCTTTAATTTCTTTCAATTTATGCGTGATCAGAATGATGGATTTGCCTTCGTTGACCAAGTTCTTCATAATGCCCTGCAAATCTTCGATTTCCTGAGGGGTCAGCACCGCCGTGGGCTCGTCAAATATGAGCACTTCCGCATCGCGGTACAGCATTTTTAGAATTTCCACGCGCTGCTGCATCCCTACCGAGATATCCTCGATTTTGGCATAGGGGTCTACGTTGAGCCCGTATCGTTTGGACAGCTCCTCGACCCGCTTGGCTGCGGATCTCACGTCTAAACCAAAGTAATACTTGCGCGTCTCGCTGCCGAGAATAATATTCTCGGTCACGGTAAACGGCTCCACCAATTTGAAATGCTGATGCACCATCCCGATTCCGAGTTTGTTCGCGACGTTCGGATTCGAAATCCGCACGTCCTTGCCGTTGACTTTGATCACGCCACGGTCAGGCTGGTACATGCCAAACAGGATGCTCATCAGGGTCGACTTGCCGGCACCGTTCTCGCCGAGCAGCGCGTGAATCTCGCCTTTCTTCAGTTGAATCGTGATATCGTCATTGGCCACGATCCCCGGAAATTCCTTGCGGATGCCCACCATCTCGACAACATAGTCCATGGTTTTGGGTCCTCTCCTTCTTTTTTGTTGGATATCTTCCTGTTCATTATTAACCGCTAAAAGACGCAGAGCGACTCACTTCCAAACAGCAGAACGCAGTTCCATAGAGGATCATTCTCCATTCAATATCAGGATGCAATCGCTTGCGCCGGTGATACGGTCTGATACCTAAAATAGCCCCACAAAGTGGAGCCTATGCTTCGATGCTTGTTGCAAATACTTTGCAGGGGCCCCAAAACATATACATGCGATTACAGAATTTGCTTACGCTTCGCTGAAATAACTTATAAATTCTAATACCTTAAAAAAAGACGGAAGGGAATCCGTCTTTTTTTCATGCGGTATCGCTGCTTTTAAAAGTAAGCCTATCCACTCCGTAGATAACCTTGGTGTCTTGAATTACTTAATCAAATCGCCTTGCTCTGCGGCTACTTTAATTTCGCCGGCTTTGATCTTGGCAAACACTTCGTCTACTTGCTTCAGAACGTCCTCGCTCAGGTTCGGGTTATTCTCAGGAAGTCCGACGCCATCATTGGTCGCATCCAGTGTAAGCGTCTGTCCGCCCGGGAATTTGCCTTCCAATTCAGCTTTGATCATATCGTAAGCCGCATGGTCGATTTTCTTGACAGCCGAAGTCAGTACAACCGACTTGTCGCCTTCGTATACGCCGTCTTGGTATTGGTCAACGTCGACGCCGACGATCCAAACTTCGGATCCCTGCTGCACGCGAGTCTTCGCTTCGTTAATCGCACCGACGCCAACGCCGCCTGCTGCTGCAAAAATAACATTTACGCCGCGGTCATACATCTGTGCCGCCAATTGGCTGCCTGCTGCAGTATCGTCAAAGGTTCCTTGGTATACCACGTTTTCTTTGTTAATTACTAGTTTCGTGCCAAGATTCTCGTTAGCATAAGCTACACCCTGCTGAAAGCCCCAGTTGAACTTCTGTACAGGTGGAATTTCCATGCCGCCGATAAAGCCTGCTTGTCCATCCTTCACATGAAGCGCAGTAGCTACACCAGCGAGGAAGCCGGACTCCTGCTCTGCGAAGAAGATGGATACGGTATTTTCCTTAACAACTGGATCGGCGTCAGCTGTAGGGCGTGGTGATCCATCGATAATAACGAATTTAGCGTCTGTGTACTTTTCCTGTGCTTTAAACACAGCTGTCTCGAATTTGAAGCCTGGCGTTACGATGAATTTAAATCCGGCATCGTAAAGGTTTACAATTTCCTTCGAATAGTCAGCCTCTGTCTGTCCAGCTGGCTTCAGGTATTTATGCTCCATTTTGAAGTCCTCATTGGCCTTCACGATTCCTTCGTATGTGCCTTGGTTAAACGACTTGTCATCGATGGTTCCCGCATCCGTAACCATCCCTACCTTGAAGTTTGCCTTAGGTGCGTCGCCGCCTGCGCCGCCGCTTGGCTCTGACGCCGGTTTATCGCCGCAGCCCGCCAGCATTGTGACAGATAACGCCAAACTGATTAATGATATGACCCCTTTTTTCATTAAGGATAACCCTCCTAGGTATATATGCCCGAATACTAGATTCGCGCTATTTACAATATATTAATAAAATAGACCCTTTTCAACATAAATTTGGGGGAATCTGTCAAACTGCATCTGTGCCGCGGTGAAACGTTTAAGACATGTTTTATTCCAATTCTAGTAGAGATAGGGAGGCGTAATTTTCGTATCGTTGATTTAACGGTTTTTATAGATAACACGGGGGTTACAGTCGGTGTGATACGCAGCGTGCGCAAGGTTTTGGACCCTTTGATTTGGTAAAAAATAAATGCGCTTTACGAAAAGAAAGCACCTCGGCAAGGTGCTTATAAACATGCGGTTCATTCGATGAATGGCTTTGAATGATTATTCACTTGCGACGGATTTTCATCATGCGGTTGTATGTAATGAATGCGGCAATAATCATCGCGATAAAACCCAGATTGCTCGCCGACTCCGGCGACATGCCAAACACGCCCGCCAAACTCGTAACCAAGTTATTCGTAAGCAGCGCCACCGCAATCAGCATGACCGGACGCCACACGCTGTACCTTTTCATCCTCGCAACACCCCCAGGCCAGATTTGCAGCATTATAAGAACCCCAAACCACTAAATCGCTTAATCTATTAGATGCATTATACCATGAATAAGTATGCGTTTACATTAATGAATAGATTTTCAGAAATATAAACAATCACGTGATTCATGAGAAAACAAACCTAACAGAAAAATTTGATTATTTACTGCATGCTTACCGAAGATCTTGGATTTTGGAAGAGGGATCCACATAGAATGTTTGAACAACTTCCAAACTCTGGCAGTCGCTCCTAAATCCAGGTATAATGAAAAGTGAATCCATTTAAAATACTGATCGAAAAAAGCCAGCTTGTTCATCCTTCTATATGAAGTACAAGCACTACACCAGCCAAGAATCCAGACTTCTTGTTGAACGTAGCCAACTATTAGGTATTTTCTTCAAATTCACTGTTGCACGCTCTCCCCGTAACGAGGCATTGCAATAATAGCCATTTAGCATCTGTATACTTTTTCTTTGTGTAGGTTAACAAACCAAAAGAGTAAATTAAAAAAATGTAGAACTACCCTTTTAAAAGGAAGTTCTACATTTTAAAAGTTTTTATATACTTATACTAATAACTATATGGGGTAGAATATGTACCTTTACCTACCACAAGTTTTAAATAGCAATTTGTACCTCCGGCCCAAGCATTTGCAACAAAGCTTAATTTTGCTTCTGCATCATAATTAAGATTTTCCCTATCCCTTACAAGTTGTAAGCTCACATCACCTATAGAACCACCCAATGTTAATGCATGTACTTTTTCATCATAAACTCTAGATATATAACTCATTCCACCATTTACCTGTGTAAAATCAGCATAAAATTGAGCGCCTATAAATGCTGTGTTTTTATATACTTTTGCGCCTCTATAGCTCGTATATCCAGAACCCGAACTTATACTACCTGGATCTAAATCATAGGGTGTGACTATGATATCAGTTGAAACTTCTGCAGTAGATAAATCTACTCCTGATATAGCTATTGAACCATCTGGAAATGTTTCAACTATTTCCTCAGTGCCATTATTTTTAACAATTGTATGGGTAGACACAGGTTCAATCCCTTTTTCTGAATCCCACTTTTCACCATTTTCAAGCTTATTCATCAGATATGTTTGAGTTTCAATACTGACGTCGTATTCTGATAGTAACGATTTAATACGAGTAATTTCATTGCTTGAAAGAGTAATTTCATCACCATAACTTTCCGATGCAAACATATAGCTATTACCAACAATAAAAAGTGTCAAAATCGTAATAATTGATAATACTTTTTTCATTGAAATCTCTCCTTATTTAAAATTTTATATTCATTAAAGAAGGAACACCCTACCTCCTTTCGTCAATATTTAGGAGTTACAACCTTATTATACCATAATTGATATTTAAATGTAATATATTTCAAAAACTTATGATATTTTAATGGTAAATATATTTATATTTCAACTTTTGAAACGAATAAATAATTTCTTTCTTCACTAAGATAATAAAACTACCGATCATGAAACATAACAGCACCCTTCGCTTTATGAGCGAGGGGTGCTGTTATGAGGGTAAACTCATTTCCACTAGAAGAAAACCGCCATTTGTTTCGTTCCAATCATTGAACACGCTGCCCATGTTCCTCAACGATTCATGGTACTAGCATCAGTTCAACTCAGCTTCTGCCCACAATTCGGGCAGAAGTTCGCCCCTTCATTCTTCGCGCCGCAGTTCGGTTGGCTTTGATTCGGGTTGTTCCGGTTCTGATTGTTCTGGTTTGGATTATTCTGATTCTGGTTCTGATTCATATTTTTCATCATTTCATTGGCCATGTTCATCCCCATCATCATGCCGGCCATATCCGAAGCTGCACCGCCGCCTTTCACCTTGCCGGACGCGATCCCGTCCGTCATGCTGACCTGCTGGTACTTTTGCAGATTGCCGATCATTTCATGGGAAGCCGTCTTCGTGATCATGTCCTGAATTTCCTTCGGATAATTGAAACTCATCACCTGAAAACCGGTAATTGTCATTCCGTTATCCATCACTTCCATGTTCAGGTCTTCCCGAATCCCTCTGGCGATATCGGAGGCGTTTGGTTAGATCAACTTTCTGGCCTTTTACTAGAGTAATTGCCACGATTATCACCTCCTCTCGAAATAGTCCTTTGTAACTAGATTTTAGAGTTTAATCCAACTTAAAACCCAATTTAAAGACATCTATTTATATTATCGGTATTAATACGTAAAAGATTTCTAAAAGATTAAGATATTAGGAAAAAAATATTAATTTTCTCTAGAAATCGGCAATATTTTCTAAAAATCATTCCTTAATTTGGATATTTAGTCATCTTAAGTGTTTACTATCCACTGCGTTTTGTCAATCTTTTAGTGTTTATGCGTATAAACAAAAAAATCCCCATGACTTCAATCATGGGGATTAAGACTCAATCAATAAATTAATATGGTGTTGGTATTTTTCTTCCCTACTTTCGTAGCAATCTCAGGATTGCAATCAGTCTGTGCCGCGACAGAATTTTGTCATGGAATGCCCTCATCCTAAATCAACATCATGGAAATCAGCCCATATGCGGAATCTGAACTCGTGCTGGACATAACTCATCAGTCCTTTTTATTGTACTCGAATGAAATCTTAACGGGATCCGACATTCCTTCCATAGACAGATAGGCGTCGCAGGTTCCCTTTAAATTGCCGGTAAGCTTGATCGTGAATTCGAAACTTCCCGTTTCCGTACTGGTCGTCTGACCTTCGTACCGGACTTTCCCTTTTGAATCGAGTATTTTTAAATTCACTTGGGACTGGCTGCCGTTCACGACCAGACCGTCGATCGTCAATTTCTTCGCAGCGGCATCCACCACGGCTCTTGCGCCGTCGATTGAAGTGCCGCCCCCCGCCGGGCCGTCAATGCCGAGAACTTCGATTTCATCCAGGAAGACCCAGACGTTGACCGGGAATTCGACTTTAACATAGCGGGCAGACACTTTATCGGCTCCCGCGTTCCCCGGCACGCCGTCTGTTATTCCGTACCAACCCACGAACTCGGCCGAGGCAGCCTCCTGTGCCGGTGGCGGAGTAACGGTTGCCAGTGTGCTCCAGGACTCGCCGTCAGATGAAACGGAAAAAGTGACGTTCTGAGGGAAATAGATGCCGGGTCCTTTATCCTGAAGAAAATGGGCTCTAATTTCCCCGATCGATTTGTTGCCGCCCAAATCAAACGTGATGGTGCGGCTTCGTTCGTCAGGGTAGTCGCTTCCCGCATGGGCCTGCCACTGCTCGGTGCGGTAATCCGTCCCGCCGAATCGGCCGTCCGTAAGTGCGTTCCCGGAATCGGGATAGTTGCTGTTAGGCTGCTGTGAAATTGTATAGCTTTGGCCAAGAACCAGATTGCTGGGTCCCCCTCCGTCAGACCAGGTTTGAATGAGAACTTGGGCGTAGGAATCAAGCACCGTTGCGGCCGGGACCGAAATCAAACCTTGCGCTTGGACGGCCGGGTCGTGAATGTGCGCGAGAAGATCCTGCATATACGTCACGGCTTCCTTCGGCTTGTTATCGTCCAGAAGAAGTTTGATGGTCTGCAATCGATACGTCAAATCATTACCAAAAGCCGGCTTGATTTCGTTCGATGCGACATAACGCTGTACAACCTCCGCCATCGTCTCCGGCGCCGGGCTGCTATCGATGGCGTACGTTCCGTTCAAATACTGGTACAGCCAGTCATACATTAAACGCAAACTTGGATCCTTGCTTACCCCTAAGTTGTATACTGCATTATTGCCTTGATAGTGAGCTCTGAAGCCATTTTGCATCAGACCGGATCTGACGCCGCTGTCCAAGTATTCGACAAAACGCTGACGAAGTACGGGATCTGTCAGCATTCCGTCATCAAATTCAACTTCGTTCCCCATTCCGTAACGCTTTGCAGTATCCGTAGCATCGTCCAGACGGTCGGAATCCATTCCGCCAAAGAAATAGTTAGGCTGAAGCGCCGCGGCATCGAACCCTACGTCTTTCCACATAAACATTTTGTAAGCATAGGAGTGTGGAATCCAGAAAACCTTCATGTTCATGGCGTGCACTTTATCCGACACCATGCGAGCGATGTCCGGTCCCGATTCGGATATGTCGATTTGTTCCGGCATCCAGTACATGCCGACAAGCTCAAGATTCGAGTAGTTGGCAGCCTGCCATCTTTGCCGGGCCTGGTCTAGCCACCACTGCACCGCTTTTCCTCTGTTTTCAGCCGCTTTTTCTTTGCCTACGACGGAGTCGTTGAAATTCAAGGAACCGCTACCGTCAATGTCGCCAAAATCAGTTAAGGATTCCCCTGGATTCGGAATCATTAACACAACCTTGACTTGATGATCGGGCTGTTTCAGCTTGGCCCCAACTTCCTTGGCAGCCTCATTCAACTGCTGCATATCGCCCGTGGCTGCAAATGTTTTATCCAAATACCATTTCCAATCGTCCAGGTTCGTTTGTCCCTGACCGAAATCGCGACCGGCAGGCGAAGCAATCCCGAGATATAGAACGCCGTCATAAAGCCAATCGACCGGCTCGCCGTCTTTATTCACATAACTGATATTAGGGATAATCCGTTCCTTATTCCAATCGCCCAAACCATTCGCATATTGTCCGTTATAAAACAGATTCAGATTCCGGATCCCGGCCGTAGCTTCCCCCGGCTCCAAAAAACGAGGCTGCTCGGCAGGAACCTTTACCGCCCCTTCAATCTTGCCGTCCATACCCATAATTTCGATTTCGTCAATATATTCCCACTGTGTAGGATGCATATAAAAGGTCACCTTCACATAACGGGCATAAGCCAGCTTGCCTTCCGTATTCCCGCCTTTGATTCCATCCCGGTTGCCATCCCATTCAAAGGTCTCCTGTCTGGGCGGTCCTTCTCCCCACAGAAGCTGCGTAGCGTTATGGGAAAGCAGCCCCCAATTTTCCTTATCGTCGGAGACATACATCGATACCGACAGCGGCACGAGAATCGAATTCGTAGGAAAATCTTGAAAGAAATTAGCCGTGATCTTTCCAATTGACTTTTCCTCACCGAGATCGAACACGACTTCGCGAGCCTTTCCTCGCAGATGTCCTACCCATGCCGGGTCGTTCATATCCAATGCGCCGTATTTTCCGTCCGTAAGCTTGTATCCCTCATCGGGATGCGAAGCTTCCGGAGCTTCAGACCATTCATACGGAAGGCCTGCCGCGAGATTGCGAAATTGCGTCTCCTGCACTGCCGAAGATGCTGCCGCTTGATTTTCGTCTATTGCTTGTGGTGCCTGTTCCGCTGCCGGTTCACCAGCATCCGTCAGTTGATCTAGTTCGACCTGTGGATGACCTGTATCCTTTCCTGCTTCCATCTGGTCTGCACCTGCCGCCTGCAGGACGGTCACATCCGGAACAAGCGATTTCGCCTGAACCGCAGAGAGCGGAGTCAGTAGTAATACGGCTGCCATTAATCCGGATAGCCATTTTTTATTCAAATTCATCAAGGCCAGCTCCTTTTCTTTATTCTCGAGTACAGAAATATCAAAAACTTTAAACCCTTATTTCTGTTCCGGGTGAACGCTAAATTTTAATCCCCCCTTTCGCGAATTCCGCCATAAGCAAGCAGCAAAGCGTATAAGATCGGCTTCCTCCGGAAGAGGAAGCCGTCACCGCCGCATCCAGTGCCGCCAGCGATGCGGAGGTTCCATTGGCAACAGCAGTAGTACAGCGCAGCCAACACTCCGCACTTCGGGCGGTTCTTAGGCATGGATAAGCAAACTTGGTTTATCCGTGTTCAAGTGATTCTGTTCTATTTCGCCTTCGCCGCCAGGAACTCATCAATCTGCTTTTGCAGCTCCTGCTGAATTTTTTTGAGGGCAGGGCCGGCTTCCGCTTCAAATTTCTTCAATGTCTCGTCCGGATCGATAACCCCGTTGAACAGCGCCGTGTAGTATTGCCCATCGACTGTATTGTACTGGCTGACCTCGTTTTGCACCGGGGTACTGTCAAATTCGAAGCCGGCCAAAATATCGGTCGTGAACATGTCGGCATCCTTAAGCACAGCGTTCAACTCCTCATTTTCGCCCTTCACATCACTCCGCTCATCGACGGGATTCCACAGCCAAACATAGCCGAAAGCAGAGTAGCCGGACGTATCCAGGGTTTTCATTTTGTCGTCGCCTACCGCTTCCCAATGCTTCCCTTCGATTCCGTAAGAAAGCAGGTCGTAGTTTTCCTTCTCATTCGCCCAGTTCAGGAACATAATCGCCCGCTCCTTATTCTTGCTTACCTTCGGAACGGCCAGAAAGTTCCACTGTTTGAAGTCGGTGATGTTCGCGCCCTTCTCCGGATTAAAGAAGGTGACCGTCTCCAGCTCGCTGTCCGGCACATTGTTCTTTAACGTGTTCTTGAGGGAATCGCCGATGCCGAACGCGCCGTTCGTGACGATTGCCACTTTGCCTGCCGAGATCGGCTGATGAAAATCTTTTGTCGTCAAAATGTCCTTGAAAATCAGACCGTCAGTAAACCATTTGCGCGTGTTCGTCAGCCACGTTCCGATCGGCTCCCGATCCTCCAGCAAATTGTAAACTTTGCCGTCATTGTTCTTGTAATAGAGCATCAGGCTGTTGCCCAGGGCGTGGGTTGGTCTGACATGGGTTTCGTAATCGTTCAGCGCATGGTGAGCGACAAATGAATAAGTGCCGGAGCCTGCGGTCATCGGGATGATGCCTTTCTCCTGCTCTTTCACCTTGTAGGCGAAAGCGATCAAATCTTCATAGGTTTTAATCGGCGGTACGCCGAGCTTCTCGCGAATATCTTTGCGCACCATGTAGGAATTGCCGGACATGTAGCTGACGCCGAGCGGAACGGCCATAATTTTGCCGCCGTATTTGTTGTAGTCCCACATTTGCTGCGGCCGTTTCTCCAGCACCGTTTGGCCGTACTGGGCCAACAGGTCATCCAGCGGTTCATAGAATCCGTTAGCGATCATTTGGTTGATATGCAGCCATGGCGCATCGAAGATGAGATCGATGTTTTCGCCGGAAGCAAGCGTCACCTGTGTCTTTTGCGCCAGATCGGACCAGGGTACGAAGACGACGTCGAGTTTGACGTTGATCGTATCCTTCATCCGTTTTTCTGCTTCGGCGATGACCAAATCCATATCCGACGGCCGATCGCCGGGAATCATGATTTTCAGGGTCACCTCTTCAAGTTTGGCGTCACCGCCGGCGCTGTCTCCGGTTTGACCCGACGGCCCAGGCGCCTTCCCTTCCCCTTCGTTCTTCCCCGAACAACCGGCAATCGCGACGAGCGCGATCAATAACACAAGCGCGATGGACAATAATCTTTTCATGGCTCCTTCCCCCTGAATCAATAATAGAGAAAACAGGCGGATGAGCCGGTTCATAAACAGCAGCGATTGAAAGCTCGAACCGGCCAAACGCCTTCACGTTTGCCGCTCTACCCTTTTACCGAACCAAGCGTCAAGCCTTTAATAAAGAAGCGCTGGATGAAGGGATAGACGAACACGATCGGGCCGATGGTAACGCAGACGATCGCCAGCTGCATGCCATAGGTCGGCACGACGACGTTGTACTGCGTCTGGCTCCCGCTCACATAAGCCATAACATTCAAATTGGACATAAGCTGGCGGATCATCATCTGCAGCGGCAGCATTTTGTGATTGTCGATAAACAGCAATGACAAGTACCAATCGTTCCAATATTGCAGCGCGTAAAACAGACTCACCGTGGCGATAACAGGCAGCGAAATCGGCCAGATGATGCGAAAGAAAATAAAGAGATCATTGGCGCCGTCCACAGTCGCAGCTTCATTCAATTCATACGGCAGCGTCCGATAGTAAGAGACAAGAATGAAGGCATAGAACGGATTAAGCAGATAGGGCAAAATGAGCGCCCACACCGAGTCTTTCAGCTGCAGCCAGTTGGCGATCAGCATGTAAAAGCCGACCAGTCCTGCGCCGAACAGCATCGTCAGGAAGGTTAGAAACGATAAAATATGGCGGTACTTCACTTTCCGGTGGCTTAGCGTGTACGCATAGGCAGCTGTCAAGAGGACGCCCAGCACCGTGCCGGCGATCGTCACGATAATCGTAATGCCGTAGCTTAGAAACACCTGCTTGCCGGAAAACAGAAATTTGTACGCATGGAGGCTGAATTTGCTCGGCAGCAACTGGTACCCCGCCGTCTGCAGTAGCGATTCATCGGCGAACGAGTTGATGAACACAATCCAGAACGGAATGAAGCAAAACAGCGCAAAAGCGCCCAGCACTGCGTACATCAAAACAAGAAACAACCGTTCTCTCACTTCGATCACACCTTAACTGGTTGGGACTGAAGCAAAGGGCCGGTTCGGAGCTGGAGAAACGCAAGTGGTCGCCTTGTTCCCGAATCGTATCCGCTTAACGAGCTTATACGATCATAACGATTCGGGAACAACAGCGATCGAAAAGCCCGAATCCGGCCTCATGCCAACTCGCCCAACCTTCCTTTTAGAATAGTCTTGAATCCGCGTCCACCTTGCGCGCGATCGCATTGAAGATCAGAATCGTGACAAGCCCCATGCAGGACTGGTACACGACAACGGCAGCGGACATGCTGAAATTCCCCAGCTGCCTCAGCGCACGAAACGCATACGTGTCGATGACATCTGTCGTTGGAAAGAGTATGCCGTTATCTCCGATGATCGCGTAAATCATGCCGAAATCACCGTAGAAAATACGGCCAATGCCAAGCAGCGCCAATATCATCACGGTCGGCCGCATCAACGGCAGCGTTATGTAGAGCATCTGCTGCATCCGGCTGGCGCCTTCTATTCGGGCGCTCTCGTAATATTCCGAGGAGATGCCCGTAATGACGGCCAAAAAAATAATGGAATTATAGCCAGCAATCTTCCAGGCGCTAATGACGGTTAAGATATACGGCCATACGCCAGGCGTCAAATACCAGTCCACTCCTTCGTAGCCAAGGGCGGCAAGCGCGCGGTTAATGAGCCCCTCGGATGTACTGAATAGTGTCAACGTCATCATGCTGACGACAAGCCAAGAAATGAAATACGGTAAAAAAATAAACGATTGCGTGATTCGCTTGAACAGCCTGTTACGGATTTCATTCAGAAAGATAGCCAGCACGACCGCGCTGCCGAGACCGGTTACGAGAAACAGTGCATTCAGGAAAACGGTATTCAGCGTCACCCGCAGCCAGTCTTTCCCATTGAAGAAAAACTCAAAGTTCTTAAATCCGACCCATTCGCTCCCCCATATTCCATCGGATAGCCGGTAATCCTGGAAGGCGAGCAGATGCCCAGCCATGGGCATATACGCAAATACGACCAGAAACGCAATGCCGGGCAGTGCCAGCAAGTACAAATACCGGTTCCGCGACAGCTCGTGCACAAACGACCCGCCGAACCTTCTACGTCGCTCCAAAGAACGTCCCTCCTTTCTTGTGCGGCTTGCAGGATTCGAACGGAGCCATCGTAGCATTCACGGCTGCTGCCTGCCTAGTTCTCATTGGCCGGATCTGGTTCTCACGCGGCAGATTCGCAAGCGTTCGACCGGTTGTTATTGGTCTGGCCGGTTCTCAATCGCCCGTTGACCTTTCTAATTCGCAGAGTTCCCGGCTATCTGCCGCGTCCGCTCCATCCGCTCGCTCGCCTTGCTATCGCGGTATTGGCTTGGCGTCATACCGGTCGCTTTTTTAAATGCAGTGAAAAAGTGGCTTTTCGTCTGAAAACCGGACTGCTCTGCAATTTCGGTGACCTGCATGCTGGTCTGCTCCAGCAGCTCCTTAACCTTCCCGAGCCGCTCGTTCAAGATGAAATTCGATAGAGGCATGCCATGATGTTCGTGAAACAGCTGCCGGACGTATTTGGCCGACAAAGCGATATGGTCAGCGATATCGTCTACCGACAGCATTGGGTCATGGGTATGGTAGCGGACGTACTCGATGATTTCCCTCACCAGCTTTTCCTTGCGATTAAATCCCTTTTGATCGCTAAGCTGCCGGATAATCCGCCCGATTTCTTCCTTCAACCATCCATGAACATCAGTAAGCGTGGCGAACTGCCTCAAGTGGCGCTCAATCCCTTCAACACTCTGGATAGACATCACTTTGCTGAACGATTTGACGATCGCAAACAGAAGCAGCTTCAGTTGGAATTGACACTCGGTATATTTCATCGTCTTAAGACGCGTGAACACCACGTCCAGCATGGCCAGCACCTTCTCCTCTTTGCCGCTTCGAATCGTCTGGATCAAGCTTTCATGCACGGCGGAGTCGATCGGCGACTGTAAATCGGCATACCGTTCAAAGTCTTGTTCGACGTAGATTTTGTCATCACCGCTGACAAACTTGAATAATGTCAGTTCGTTCATATCGTCGTATACTTTGCGTAAATCGTCATGTACGCGCCGCGCTTCGCTTTCGGCGATCGTCACGTCCAGCTTGACGTAACGGCTGACTTGACGGCTAAGCTCCTTGAGCTCTTGGGTCAACTCGGGATCAGGGAGGGAACTGGCCGTACCAACCAGAACGACCAGATGGTCGGTCCCAAAATCGACCACCTCGATCGGCCGTTCAGCTGTGCCGAGCAGCTCCTCTGCGATATTACCGATTGCATACTTGAGCAGCTTGCGAGATACAAAATCGTACTGCTCGGATATTTCGTAATAGGAATCAATCTTGATCACAGCCAACCGAAGCCACTCATAGTCAAGCAGGCACGATTCGCGCGCAACCGCCGCTCTGGCGCCGTCGGTCAGCCTGCCCTGCAGCAGCCATTGCCGCAAATATTCGGTCTTGATCAGCGGATAATGATCGCGAAGCATAACGACGCCCTGCTCAATGACACCGTAATCGTTCTCCCCCTTCACGCCAAGCTTCCGCTGCAGTTGATCCGCCAACCGGCGAAATGGCCCGACGAAACGGCGCGAATTCCAATAGGCGGCCAGAAGCAGCGCCGCGAGCAGTAAGAGCGAGCAAGCGATGATGACTGTTTTGAACGCCCCGGCCTTTTCGCGGAATTGCTTCATTTCAGTGACAGATATAATGGTCCACTCCGGCGATTCCATCCGCGCATAATTGACGAATGCTTTCCCTCCCGTACGGCTCAGCTCAAATGAACCCCCCTTCCGTCCCGGCTGGATGCTATCCATGGTCTCCTCGAGATGCTCATCCCGTTCCCCCAGAATCAACCTTCCTCGATCATCCACGATCGAAAGCAGCGTATCCGCCCTTCCGTCGCCTGAAATCAAATGCTTCTGCAGCTCTTTCTTGTCAAACAGGACGACAAGATACCCGTCGCGGTTTTTCTGCACAGGAGCCGAAGGAAGCTGAAGCGCCAAATACGTGTCGTTTCCTATCTGATGATCAAAATAACGAAGGAAGGTCCCTGGCGTACGCTCAATCCGCTGCAGCATCGGCTGATCGGCAAATTCCTCGAACGAAAGCAATCCGACTTTGGAGTCGATCACCTCATGTTTACGGAAGCTAAATAAGTAAGCGGTTTCAATATAAGGTTCATTAGATAGATATTTCGTCAACACCCTCATTGTGCTGGCATTTTGCAGCAGATTGTCGGCGGAAGCATACATCCAATTCTGCACGGTTCGGTCTTCGTACATGGTCAGGCTGTACCATTTCAGCTTGGCCAGGATGTACTCGACCCGCTCCGCCATTTCGTCGATGCGGTCCTGATTAAACGTCCCCATCTGCGAGTATGCGAAATGAGAAAACCGGTTGGCCAGAAACAACGAGAACGGTATGATGGTCATTGCAAAAAAGATGCCGCTTATCACAAATATGCGCCAGGATGTCGATCTGAACATAGTATCCCCCTGTCCCCCTTCGTCTTTAGGAGTTCTCTTACGACCAATATGTCCTATCATAATGCACCCCTTTTCCGTTTGCCTAGTTCTCATTTGTCCGTCAAGTTCTATTTCTCCGGATTCGCGCTGCAGCACCTACGTTCCTGCCCAAGGAATAAGTGATCTGATGTCCGCCAACCCGCATAACGGCACTCACGAACTGGGCTTTGAATTGTGGTCCACTCATATGCACACATAGCAGAACAGCACCCTCCGCTTTATGAGCGAGGGGTGCTGTCTTGATGGTCATTCACATTCAATAGAAGAAACCGACCATTTGCATCATTTTAACCGTGACCGTGACATCAATTTGATGTCAAATCCCAAAGTTGCGCATCTATCTATTCATGCTGCTGGATTCAACTCAGCTTCTGCCCACAATTCGGACAGAAGTTCGCCCCCTCATTCTTTGCGCCGCAGTTCGGGCAGAAGTTGGGCTTTTTGTTTCCTTCAGAAGAGGATGCGGTCGCGGGAACGGCTGGCTCCTTCTCGGCCGGAGGTTGTTGGCTTTGATTCGGATTGTTCCGGTTCTGATTGTTCTGATTCTGGTTCTGATTCATGTTTTTCATCATTTCATTAGCCATGTTCATCCCCATCATCATGCCGGCCATATCCGAAGCCGCACCGCCGCCTTGCACCTTACCGGATGCGATTCCATCCGTCATGCTCACCTGCTGGTATTTTTGCAGATTGCCGATCATTTCATGGGAAGCCGTCTTGGTGATCATATCCTGAATTTCCTTCGGATAATTGAAGCTCATCACCTGGAAGCCGGTGATCGTGATCCCGTTGTCCATCACTTCCATGTCAAGGTCTTCTTGAATCCCTCTCGCGATATCGGAGGCGTTCGCCTGCAGATTGAACATGTCCTTGCCTTCGCGGCTGATCCATTTCATCAACAATTGATCGAGCACCGAGGTGATCCGGATCTTAACGTCCTCAACTAAGTAGCTTTCTTTCATCCCGGCTATTTTGTCGATGAGCGTCACATAATCATTCACTTTAAAATTGAACGTGCCGTTGGCACGGATCGGCATTCCGCCCGGAAGCTGAGGCGTCGGAATGAGGATCGGATTCTGCGTCCCCCATCTGACGGTGAATTCCTTCGTGTTAACGAACAGAACTTCCACGCGCATTCCGCTGTTAAATCCGAATTTAAACCCCTTTAAAGTAGAAAGGAACGGAATGATATCCGAGTCGATGTTATATACGCCTTCATCCTCAAAAATCCCCTCGATCTTGCCGTTATTGACAAAAATCGCGTCCTGGCCGGAGCGGATAACCAGCTTACTCCCTTTTTTAATCTCCCGGTTGCTCCATTTCCAGAAAATCATATCGTCCCTAAACTCTTCCCATTCCACGACGTTAGAAAATTGGTTCTTGAAAAATCCCATCGATGTTATCCATCCCTTCCCTTAAAATTTCCCGCTGCTGCTGCTATGCGAATGGCCGCCGCTGCTGACGCCGCCTCCGCCTCCGCCGCCCGAGCCGCTGCTCGTGTTGCGCTCGATCTTCTGCTTCGTTACCGTTGTTCTAATATAACGGTCCTCTTGGTTCAAGATCCCCGATGTGCTGGCATCCTCATAGGTTCGGCTGTTGACCGTCACCCGGCCACCGGAGCGGTAAGCCATGATGCCCACGGCGATCGCGCCGATGGCAGCGGCAGCTCCCAGCTGAAACCAGAGATTAAATATAATATTATCCGGGTTCACGTCCGGCTCAAAGCCCATGTACCGATGAGCGGTTTTGATGTATTTTTCAAAAGCCTGCTTATAATTGCCGCTCGACAAATCTGGTGTGATCTTGCTGCGTATTTTGGTCAGTCTCCCGGGATCGAGATACTTCTCAGCCTTATAATAACCTTCCAAATGCACGTTACGAGAACCGTCACGCGCACTCATTACTATGGTCAAAATGGCGGTATTGCCGTGCCGCTTGTCATACCCGGGTGCGTACTCATCGTAAAAGTTTTCCGTCCATGTCTCATAATCGTCATTCGGAACGCTGTTAACCGTAAGTATCATAAAGTCTGTCTCACGTTCAGCACCGTACTCATTCGCCATCGCATTCAGCTCATTCCGTTCTTCCGGGCTGAGCAGATTGGCTTCATCAAAGATTAATGGCTTATCATCCGCAGCGTTGACCATCAAGGCCGGAACCATCAGGTAGGCAATCAGGAAGAACAGAACAGCCCCTACCACATATCGTCTTCTCACAGGAAACCTCCTCCCATCGCCCAGGAGATCAGCTTCAATGACAGTAACGAAACTCCCGAAATGCCTGCAAACCACGCAGCCACTTTTGCTTTGCTAATCGGCGGTTTGCCGACCACTTTTCCCGTCTGGCCATTCATCGCAAAGGTATGCTCCGATTTATTGTAATCATAGTGCACCATCCATACCGGAAGGAGGACATAATCGGCCTGTTTCAAGGTGGTATCGATTCGCTTGTTGGTATAATTCACGGTTGTATATCCTGACACCGCGGACGAAATATACGAATCAATGTAGGAGCTGATCTTATCCTTGGCACGCGGAAGAAGCTGCTCTTCATCATGGCTGTATTTTTCGGCAATATACCCGGCGAGATAAGGCGTCTTGAATTCCTTCAGCTGCTGATAGGGGAAAGGCTCCAGCTTATCCATCAGTTCATCATTCATTTTCTCCGAAGCATCGATCGGCACCTTCACATAGTTCAAGCGAATCTTCCGGTAGATATCGAAATGCTGGGTCTCCGTGTACTGGTAATCTCCTTGTGTGTAGGTTCTCACCTTGGTGCCGTGGCCATGAACTTCAACCCGATTATGTAACTCATATAGCCAAAAGGGCACATAGATCCCGGTAATTTCCTTGATCCGATTCGCTGTCATAAATCCGTTTGGCGTCAGAAGACCGTTCCTGCACCATTTCTTGAAAGCCTTCATCGCTTCTTCCTTGGTAATCGAGAACGGGATGACCATGACCGGAGCCAACTCACCGCTCAGCCGGTCGCTGAGTACAACGGCGGATCCACAGAAGCTGCAAGTCGTAGCGCTGGTTTCGGGCTCTGTCACGATGACGGCCCCGCAGCTGTTGCAGTGATACTCCTTCACTTCGTTCTCGACGAAAACCTGCTTTTTCAGCGGGTCGGGAATTTCCTCGATATTATCTTTTCTTCCGCAGCTCGAGCAAGACAACATTCCTGTATCGCCGTCAAAAACCATGCTGCTGCCGCAGTTCGGGCATTTGTATTCGATAACCGGCATTTCTTCACCTCGATAACAATGAAATGATTATTCCTTCTTTTTCAGCTTGTCTTTGATTGCTTCCAGTTCATCCTGGGCAGAGGGAGTCTCCATTGGAGCAGCTCCGTCCTTCTTCATATTCTTCTCCAATTCAGCGATCAGATCGTCCAGATCGTCTTCCTTCGCTCCGGCGCGAAGCTCGGCCAGGGCCAGCGCTTCATCCAAGGCACGGTTTGCCTTCTCTTCCATCGTGTTGAATGCCGCATTCGCACCGCCCGAGGATGCATGGCCGGCGTTTATATTCTGCTGGACTTTGGCAGTCGCCATCTTCCCTTTCAACTCCGCATAACGAGCTTCCAGCTGACTCATGTCCGACACCAGTTTATCCTGCATTTGTTTCATCCTGACGGCGTTTGCGGAAGCCGATTCGTAGGCTGCCTGCAGTTCGCTCAGCTTCTCAGCCTGAGCCGCTTTTCGTTCCAGGAACTTCAGGGCATCGCCTTCTTTTCCCGCTTCCACGGCCTTCTCCGCATATCGCTGCAGCTTCTTGATCTCGCTACTACATTCATCAAGCGCCCGCTTCGCTCTTCGCTCATCCGAGAGCACGGAAGCCGTCTCCGCTTTCACCTTACCCAAGTCCGTATTCAAGCTGCGCATATAAGTATCAACTGTTTTCTCCGGATCTTCCGTCCGATCCAACAGCGCGTTCACATTCACCTTCATAACATCCTTAAACCTCGATAAGATTCCCACCATGAGTGTCCCCCTCGAAAAGTTTACATTTAAACTATAATACCCTATATACCGACAAAAGGTTTCAATTGCCGAAATTCGATGGAATATATGTAAATTTATTGCTATGGAAAAACAAAAAAATACCCTCCGACCTAATGATCGGAGGGTGTATATATTAGATATCATCCCGAATCTGGATACGCTTCTTACCGGGATTCGGCTGCTTCGGTATTTCAAGCTTAAGGACTCCATCCTTCAGGGAAGCGACAATTTGATCCTCGGCGATGTTCTGCACGTAAAATCTGCGCACATACTCGCCATAACGGCGTTCCTTCCGGACGATCTGCTGCTTCGTATCCTCTACGCTGTGGTCCTCCTTGCGAACGGCTTTGATCGTTAAGTAAGGGTCAGCGTAGCTGATTTCGATGTCGTCCTTTTGAAAGCCTGGAAGTTCCGCCTCAACCAGATAAGCGTGCTCCGTCTCTTTAACGTCTGTTTTGAAAGACATCATCGAACCTTTGAACGGTGCAAACGCCTCATCTTGAAACGCATCGTTAAAGACATCGTGAAATGACTTCACCAGCTGTCCGAAGGCATCCTCTCTGCGCTTTCCAAATGGCATCAAATCAAACATCATAGATTTCCCCTTTCTTATTTGACCTTGTTTGACCTTACGCCTTTATTATATGCCTTGCACGCATTAATGCCAAAACCGATGATGAAGAAATCAGAGCTAAAATAGCGTATTTTCAGCCGATTTTTTGAATGAAGGGTATCGATCTTTCGATTTGACCTTTTTTGACCTTTAGACTATATTGTATCTACCGTCATCAAGCAGCCCGGATCGTGACGAATCTTGGGACATAAAAAAGGCACCCTAAGGGTGCCTTTCACATTAAATATGGGAGCCTGAGGATAGTCGATACATCATGAAAGATTGCCTCGACACCGTCTTTTGCGAGAGCAGCAAACAGCTGAGGTTATCGTTTATTCACAATACGATCGATTTCACTTTTCAACAAAAGGTATCGATGCACGCTTCTCATGATCGGAACTTTGGTCAGCTTATTCTGATCGACATAGCTTTTCATTTGATCTTTGGACAAACCTAACAATTGACCTGCCTCAGAAACGGTTAATACTTCTTCATTACTGGTTGCATTAAACGTTTTTTTCACCTTTAAATTCCAATCTTCGAACACCTGCATGAGATCTCAACCTTTCTTTAACGCAACGAATGAAACAAAATGGTTAAGGAGCCGAAAAGGCTTCTCCCTACGATTTGGTATCCTTGCGCTGATTCTTACGGTAAAGCTTGATCTGCTGATCCGACGAAACAAGGATCGGTAGAATTTTATTGCTGCTAACCATGGACGACGCGCACTGTGAACAAATGGGAACTTCCTTGAACGAGAAGCTATCTCGAATCCAACCGTTACACCCTTCCTTCGTACAAGACCAGATCGCGGTCATCTCTTCCGGCAGATTTTCCAGTGGTTTATTCCAAGAATAAGACAATGAACTTCCCCCTTTAGCTACATTTTTAACGCCTTCATGCTGCTTGAGCTCTATTATAAAAAAAACCCCAAACGGTACGTTTGGGGATCTTTTCACGAATCTACAGTTTTACAACGTTCTCAGCTTGCTGTCCGCGGTTGCCTTGAACTACGTTAAATTCAACACGTTGTCCTTCATCAAGCGACTTGAAGCCGTCACCAGTGATTGCACTAAAGTGTACGAATACGTCTTCGCCACCTTCAACCTCGATGAAACCAAAGCCTTTTTCTGCGTTAAACCATTTTACTGTTCCTGTTTGCATAGAAACACCTCCTAAATTTATATGATTTTCTCATTTTTGGTTAAAAAACAAAAAATTCACATATTGCACAAGGTTCCTAATCAAAATAATAACCCTCTGCAATATGTGAATCTCAGGTCAAAATCCCAATAAACTTATTATACCCCAACCGATCTAAAATAGCAAACGTCTTATTTCTAAGGGCGCAATCCAAAAAAAGACATGGATAAAATAAACTTAAACGCTACCAAGCTAATGGGGAGATTGATGAGAAGGCCGGTAGTCAGTTTAATCTGCTAGCTAGAGACATGTTTACGCAAAAAAAAGACCATTCCCCGGCAGAATACCGGGAAATGGCCCAAGGCTACAGCATTAAATGTCTCGCGAATACAGCCGTGTTATGTGCTCCCATCAGGGGTTACATCTGAGCACCTGTCTGATAACTGAGCAGCTGCCGGAAAGTGCCTTTATGATCCTGGGACAGCTGCTGATAACCTCCCTGCTGGATAACCCGCCCCTGCTCCATCACGATGACCTGGTCCGCATGGCGAATGGTGGACAGCCGGTGAGCAATCACGATAATCGTCATGCTCCCTTTCAGCTGTTCCAACGCTTCCTGAATCCGCTGCTCATTCTCACTGTCGAGCGCGCTTGTCGCTTCGTCCAATACCAGAATCGAAGGCTTTTTCAAGATAGCTCTGGCCAGCACAATCCGCTGACGTTCTCCCCCGGACAGGCGGATACCCCGGTCACCGATGACGGTATCGAGGCCTAGCGGAAGCCCGTGCACGAATTCGTCGGAGGCTGAAAACCTCAGCGCTTCCCACAGCTCGTTATCCGAGGCATCGGGAGCCACCAGCTTCAGGTTATCCCGTATGCTCTCATTGAACAGAAAAGGATCCTGCGCCACATATCCGATCCCCCCTCGGAGTGACATCAGCTGACGTTCGTCCTCCATGGACACGCCGTCCACAAGAACTTGCCCGCTCTCCGGTTGGATCAGTCCCATTAGAAGATCAATAAGCGTGCTCTTGCCCGCCCCTGATTTCCCGACGATGGCCGTCATGCGATTGGCCGGAATATGTAAGTTGATGTCTCGTAAAGCATAGACGGGGCTAGAGGCATCGTACCGATAGTCCACATGACGACAATCAATTCCATGCTGCAGCTGTAGTCGCTCGCCACCTGCCATCGGAACCGATCCGGCGATCTCCCTGTCTTCCTCGTATTCCGCTTGCAGCTCGCGAATCGCCCGGAAGGCCGGGAAATTCGACACGAGCTGCTCGGTGCTCGATTGAATGCTGATAAATCTAGGCCATAAGCGCGAAAAGATAAGAACGATCATCAGCAGCTGCTCGGCAGGCGTACGCAGCACTTCCAGCGCCAAATACACAAATCCGGCAACCAGCAAGACGGACGAGAGCCGATAAATCAGCTGGGACAAAGAATTGATTTTGCCAAATTGGATGAAGTTATGCTCCATCTTTCGCGACAGCCTGTCAAACCAGTTCATATGAAACGGCTCCAACCGGTTGCTCTTGATATCCTTGATGCCGTTGAAATGTTCGCTGATGCCCGCAAAATAATATTTTGATAACTCTGTCGTCTGCTCGCCGATCCGCTTCGAGCGCCGGATGAATCTGCGTCCGAACAGGGCAAGGAGCCCGCCGCTCAACAGGACGATGAGAGTCAGCAGCGGAGCCAGCCATAGGGCAAGGCCGATCTGAATAACCGTGAACAAGAAAGACGAGACCATCTGCAGGAACAGAAACGTGCCCTGATTCACGCGCCCGAGTTCATTGGTCATGACATGGTTGAAATCCGACCTGCGGTGGCGCAGGAAAAATTCCCATTTGGCATGCAGCAGCCCTTGATACGTTTCCATGCGCAGTTTGCGAATGAATCGCTGCAGGATTTTTGCATTTAACAGGTTCTGGCTTCGCTGCAGCAAGGCCTGCCCGCCCACAATCACAACATAGAGGGCCAGCACCATCGGCAGATTGAGCTGCAATGACCATGAACCCGCAAGGTCCATCAAGGTTGAGACGAGCGGCACCCCGCTCAAATCAGTCTCGAATACGCCAATGACCCCGAGAAGCGGGACGATCAAATAGATGCCGATGCCGTCCAGAACACTGATGACCAGAATCATACTCATATTGAGGTAGAGCTTAAACCCGGCCATCCCATGCATTTTACGGATAAAATATAAGAGATCCTTCAATGTAAAAACTCCTTATCGGATGACCGCTTCAAGTTCAAATCTCCGGCCCTCGTATCCTTACCGAATATACCGACGACGGCATACCGTTCGTGCCCTTCTCTCCCCGTTACAATATAAGAGCCGCAGCGGAGCCAGGCATGGGCCACCATCATTCCTTTATCGTCCCGACCGCTCCCCAAATAAAGCGTACTCGGAATCCCTCTTCGCTCCAGCATCTTCATCGCCGCAACGGCTTTAACCAGGCACTGGCTTTCCCACCATGTGACACGGCTCATGGTATGTACGGCTCTTGAGATTTGGCGGACAAGCGAAAGCTCCTGCTCCGTATAGCCCACATACGGCGTCTCCTTCATATGTTCTCCCAGAGACGAAGATACCTTTTGAAAAGGAAATAGCTTGAATACCCTTCCCCAGGCCAGATAAACATAAGCTTCTGCCAACATCAGCTTCATGCTGACAGGATAAGACATGAATCGGCGTGCTTTCCGGTAAAGGCTCATTGCTATTTATCCACCTGAACAAGGCCTTCCGTGGCTAACTGCTTGAGAAACAATCGGACCTGCTGCTCGCAGAGCTCCGGCTCGATTTCATACTCCATCACCAATTGATCCACCATATTGGAGATCGTAACGGGAGACGAAATAAGTTCCCATATCCGCCCGCCAATCCGCCCCAGATTATAATACTTGCCGTTTTCGATGCTCAGCATCACCTTCTCGCCATCCATATCACTGACCAGGAAACCTTCGGATTGCACAACAAGCGCGTCTGTCGTGATTAATTCCGTACTCATGAATAGAACCCCCTTTTTTCAGCTATATAAGCTCGCTTGAGCAATATTCTGATGCTACTCGCTTATTCCTAATGGATTACGATCCAATGTTACAAGCGATAATACCCTTAAATCGACGGTTGTTTCATACGCCGCCAGAACCAGAGAAATGGCCGCAGCGGATAATACAGAAAATGCAGTGACTTTGGTAATGGCAGCACCGAAGCGTCCCGCGAATTAGGCAGAAACTTATTCAATATATACAAAACTTTCTGTTTTCTCGTCATTAACGAGAAAAGGTAACGGTTATAACGCCATGCTACGCTTTTCTCCGGCACCGGGTTCAATTTGACGATCCTTTTAATATAGTAGAGAGCGCTTTGTGCAAGGCGATGGGCTTTGGAGTTCATCGTCAATACAGTCAAATCGTGCGGAATGTCGACCGAGAACAGTCGTGACAAGAGAACGAAAGCCTGCCCTACATATTGCTGTCCCCCATATCGCTCAAAGTGAGCTCTCATATCGTTGCTGTTTATGATCGGGAGCAGCCTTTCAATATCCATCAGCCAACGCAGGCGGAACCAACCATGCCTGGCGCCATGGTCGGCCAGATAGCTTAGCAAATCCTCATTGCCCAGATAATGATAAATCTGATGCGACAGCATTACATCATTCCTGCGCTCCCACAATAAATCAAAGGAAAACGACTTATTATAATGAGGATTTAGACGCCAGTGAACTTCGATCTGCGTCGAATGTTTCTTATGCTCGTAGGAGAAGTGATGGCTTGTTTTCTTCCAATTTTCCAATATACGTTCATCCTGCAACTCGTACCCAAGCTGCCCCAACACCCGTTCAACCCTCTCCACGTCATCCGCATCCACCAAGATATCCAAATCCTTCGAAGTCCTGTGTGCCAGATCCCCGTAGAGCTGCGTGGCTAATATTGGGCCTTTTAGCAAAAGTGTACGCACCCCATTATCCTTGAGCGCCTCACAAAGCTGGCTCATTTCCCTGCTTAAATGCAGCATTTTCATCACGTTGTTATGATAATGCTGCTGGAGGGATGTCATAACCTCACACGGAATCAATGATGTATCCACCCCTTTAAGCCGCAGATATACAAGGGGATAAACCCGGTGGTGCAGCGCGAGTTTCATGAATAGTTCCCAATCGAGATCCGATGCATATTGCTTTATGAGAATTTCTTCGTGAGTGTTATTGCGGAGAAGATAAAGTAAAAAAGATAGTTCTTTGGAGATATCACTCAAGTCCAGCTTAATGGCATCTTCAATAATCAAGGTATCCACCCCCTATCTTTCTAAATTTGTACGCCGTATAGTCCTCCAATCAGATCTGCTGACTGTCTAGTGTCAGTTGTATTTCATCAGAAGTTATATCTAAGTGCTGTTTCCTCCAGTACATGTAAATATCTCTCAAGCTATTTTCTAATGAGATGGAAGGGGTCCACCCGGTCGTCTCCATCAACTTATGGTTCGAACCATAATACTCAGGTACATTATTCGGTCTTAATTTGTCTTTGTTTACGACAACTTCAATGGATTTTGAAGAAAAAGATACCAGTAACGTAAGGATGTCTTGGATGGAGACACATTTACCGGAGCATACGTTATAGACTTCTCCCGCTTTACCTTTTTCAACAAGCAACCGGTACGCCTCTACGATATCTCTTACATCTGTAAAATCTCGTTTACTACTCAAATCTCCTACAGAGATTACCGGCTCAGCTTTACCCAGCTCTATCTTAATCAACTGGTTAGCAAAGTCACTTGTCACGAAACCAAGCGCTTGGCCTGGACCTATATGATTAAAGGCTCGAGCGTGAATAATCTTCATCTCATACGTGCTGCAATATGAGTGTATCAACTTACTCAAGGTAAGTTTGGACAACCCATAAGGATTACCTGGATTCGTATCTGCGCCCTCCACAATCGGTAAATCTTTAACCCATCCGTACTCCTCCGATGAGCCTATCGATATAATTCTTACTCTGCTTCTTATAGAGGAGTCCTTTACAGCCTCAAATAGCCCAATAGCATCCATCACATTTGATTGAAAGGTTTCATGAATATGACTCCATGAATACTGGACTGAGCTTTGACCCGATAGATGAAAGATGGCATCCGGTCTTACTTCTTCCATAACTTTCGTTATCGTTTCTTTATCAGAAAAATCCATCTTAAGGATATTCACTTCACCTAGCAGGGAAGAGGGTACCTCACGTGATGTTCCCCATACCTCATAACCATGGTCAACTAGGTTTTGCGCTAGGTACTTGCCAACAAAACCACTAACTCCAGTAATTAAGGCTTTCATTGATGTACCAATACATTATTGTTGCTGGAGATCTTCTGCAAATCGTTATCGACCATCATCTTAACCATTTGCTCAAATCCAATCTCCAACTTCCATCCCAGCTTCTCTTTCGCTTTTGAACAATCCCCTAGCAATAAATCCACCTCAGCCGGACGAACAAACTTCTCATCAATTACAACATAATCTCTCCAGTTGAGATCCACATGGCTAAAGGCAATGGAGACAAGCTCCTCTACGGTATGAGTTTCTCCTGTTGAAATAACAAAATCCTCTGCCTTGTCTTGCTGCAGCATAAGCCACATGGCCTTTACATAGTCTCCTGCAAATCCCCAATCACGTTTGGCATCCAGGTTACCCAGTCGTAATTCGGTTTGGAGTCCCAATTTAATTCTTGCAACCGCGTCTGTTACTTTTCTAGTAACGAATTCCACGCCTCTGCGAGGAGACTCATGATTGAACAAGATACCGGAACAAGCATACATATCATAGCTTTCACGATAATTAACTGTTATCCAGTGCCCGTACACCTTCGCTACACCATAAGGGCTGCGCGGATAAAATGGTGTTGTCTCCTTCTGAGGTGTTTCCACCACTTTACCAAACATCTCACTGCTTGATGCCTGATAATATCTTGCTTCTGGCTTCACGTAGCGTACAGCCTCGAGCATATTCGTGACACCAATCGCTGTGGATTGTCCTGTCAGTACAGGCTGAATCCAGGAAGTGCCTACGAAGGATTGGGCCGCCAAATTGTAAACCTCATCCGGATTCGAAATGCGCACCGCATTCATTAGTGAACCCTGATCCAGTAAATCACCATCGATAAATTCAATCTCATGCTTAATATGTTCGATATTCTCCATGATGGGTGTACTGGTTCTTCTACGCAGTCCATAGACCTTATATCCCTTCTCCAGCAATAACTCCGCCAAATAGGAGCCGTCCTGTCCAGTTATTCCAGTAACGAGTGCATTCTTAGTCACGATAAATCTTCCCCTTTATCAATAATTTATAATGCTGATGGTGAATACATGGTATTTCATACAATCATTGACCTACAAAGCAAGGGATGGTGCCTTTTCCTTAATTCCTCCCCGCATATTGGGCCTGCCAACCGAATAATAAACAAGCTGGGTATTGGCCAACTGCTCCTCTGTATATATATTCCTTCCATCAATCAGGTAAGGTGATTTCAACCATGTGGCAATGTCGGTTAACGAGATACGCTCAAATTCCTTCCATTCGGTCAGAATACAAAGTGCGTCTGCCTGCCAAGCCGCTTCCTTCGCTTCCTGACAATAAACGATCTGTTTGAAATCTGAGTGATTCCTGAAATTGTCGGATGCAATAGGATCATAAGCTTTAATTCTAGCTCCCCGTTCCTGCAAGGCAGCAATAATTTCGAATGCGGGAGAGTCGCGAACATCATCCGTCTCCGGTTTGAACGCTAACCCCCAAATGCCGATTGTCGCACCTGATAAATCACCCAGTAAGGTCTCGAGCTTTCGGACCACATTAAATCGTTGATCACGATTAACTTCAACAACGGACTTCAGGAGCTTGAAATCATAATCCATCTGTCCCGCTATTTGAATAAGTGCTTGTGTATCCTTAGGGAAGCAGGAGCCACCGTAACCAATGCCCGCTCTCAAAAATGAAGAGCCGATGCGTCTGTCATAGCCCATACCAGAGGCTACCTTCGTCACATCAGCTCCAACTTTTTCACATATATTCGCAATTTCATTTATAAAAGATATTTTGGTTGCCAGAAAAGCATTCGAGGCGTATTTAATCATCTCGGCACTTCGAATATCGGTTACGATGATATCCGAGGTTAACGTTTTATGAAGCTCAACCAGTTGTCTTCCCGCTCTTTCGCTGTCGGTGCCAATGATGATCCGATCGGGATTCAACGTATCGTAGACCGCTGTTCCTTCACGTAAAAATTCAGGAACAGATGCGATATCAAACGATTCATTCGTGTATTCCGAAATGATCTCCCGAACCTTCTCGTTGGTGCCAACTGGAACCGTGCTTTTCGTTACGATAATTTTGTAACCATTCATGGCTCGACCGATCTCTTTGGCTGCCTGTTCGATGTAACTCAGATTAGCATGACCATTGGGAAGAGAAGGCGTTCCTACTGCGATAATTACAATATCCGAGCTCTTGACCGATTCATTTAGGTCTGTTGTAAAGTTTAATCTGCCTGCTGCTTGGTTCGTAACGATTAATTGTTGAAGCTCTGGTTCATATATGGGTACCTCTCCACGATTAAGCTGCATGATCTTCTGTTCGATTTTATCGACGCATATAACTTCATGCCCAAGCTCAGCGAAGCATACGCCTGAGACCAATCCGACATACCCGGTTCCAACTACTGTTAATTTCATCTCTTATCACTCCAATGCGTAGTGAAAATCCATGTTACACAGAAACAATATGAATGATTTCCTCCCACCTAGTGGCCAGTCTTACAATATCGTCTTCAATGAGCTCACTACCTGACTGAACCTCAATTATCTCAAGCTCTGTTAGGGCTTTTATGCTATGCTTCGCTTCGATCGGAATGACAATGACATCGCCAGCTTTAATATGGCGGACATCATCATTTAGTATCATTTCTCCTTCTCCGGATATTACCGTCCACACTTCTCTGCGCAGCATATGGTACTGATAGCTTAAATTTTGCCCTTCATGAATACAGATACGCTTCGTTAATACCTCGCATCCATTCGGATATTTAGTATAGTCCAGTACCCGATAGCGTCCCCATCTGCGCTCTTCATGCATGGGTCGCTGATCTCCAAATTTGACCACCTCTTTAAGCCGTATACTGGCATTCTTCTCAGAAACAAGAATCCCGTCCGGACTAGCAGCAACAATCAAATTCCGAGCACCTATGACGGTTATTGGAATATCCAGCTCATTAATAACATGTGTATTGGAAGAATCCCCGCTCAATGTGCCCCGCCCCACTAAGGGGTCTTTGATTTCCTCTGTCAGCACATTCCATGTGCCCAAGTCCTTCCACAAGCCGCTATATGGCATAACCACAATATTATTTGCTTTCTCCACTACAGCGTAATCGAAGCTCGTCTTGTGTATTCGGTGATACTGTAGAAGTAATTCATCATATTGAATGGGAAGAGACTGTTCAATAAGATGATTGATGAGATAACCGAGCCGAAAAGCAAACACGCCGCAATTCCAGAGGGCGGATTGCTCCAACAGCTGAAGAGCGTGTTGTTCTTCAGGCTTCTCAACGAAATGGCTAACCTTGTAGAATTCCATCCCATTGCTTAACTTCGATACAGACTGCGGTATGATATAACCAAATTTCGAGGAGGGATGATCTGGCGAAACCCCCATTAATCCAAGATCGGCTTCCGTTTCAAGCATTAATGCTTCCAGTTCCTTTACTTTCTCAAAGAAGTGATCCTCTACAAAAGGATCAACCGGAAGCACAATGACAACGTCATTCAGACTGACACCCTTCACGGAGTACAAATAACCGGCAGTTAAGGCAATTGCCGGGAAAGTATCTCTTCGTTCAGGTTCAACAACGATTTCCACCTCGTGTCCAAGCTGATTTTGAAGCAGTTCAACTTGCGATCTTCCGGTTGCTACAACGGCGGTCTGAGTTAAGTTCATCTTGCCAAGCTGATTCCATACCCTCTGTACCATCGATTCACGTTGGCCAGCTGCGTTATTCAGTATTTTAAGAAACTGCTTGGAGCGTGTCTCATTAGACAACGGCCATAATCGGTTTCCGCTGCCTCCTGACAGTAGAACAATATGCATCTGCTAATAACTCCCCTCCGGTTCTGGAATAGTCGAATTGATCTCTCTTGATTTCAGCGAAGATTCAATGAGGGACTGCATCCGTTCGATAAATATGTGTTCGCTGAATTGTTCTGCATGCTGCCTTATATACTGTGGGTCCCAATCATATTGATCGAACCGGTTAATCGTATTCACTAAAGAGCTTATCGACTGCTCCTCAAAATATAACCCTGTCTGTTCAGCTATAATGGTGTCCAGCGCTCCGCCCCCGTAGTACGCGATAATCGGTCTGCCGCATGCATTGACTTCAAGAGGAGTTAGGCCAAAATCCTCGATACCGGGAAATATCAGCGCCTTGCAATTCTGCATGTAACGGACAACATCTTCGTCACTTCTTCTTCCAAGAAAAGTGACAGTATCCCCTGCAAGCTGCTCCAGCCTTTGCCGATCGGGTCCATCTCCAATTACGATCAGACGCTTACCGGACTGTGAGCATGCCTCAATTGCCAAATCTATTTTTTTGTAGGAAACCAATCGCGAGACAACAAGAAAATAATCCTCCGGCTCCCCTTCCGTGACGCTAAACCGGCTAACTTCTACGGGAGGAAATATGATTGGAGCATTTACTCCGTAACAATGTTTAATTCGCTCCTTCACGATCGTGGAAATAGCGATCAAACGATCCACGCGTTTAGAGTTATTCTTATCCCATCTCTTTAGAGGATAGATTAGCCATTTCGCAATCCTCTTCACGAAACGGGGGACTTGAATACTTTCCATGTACGTCTCAAAATCCCAGACAAAGCGCATGGGCGTATAGCAATAACAGACATGCAGGCTCTGCTTGCCCTTCCGAACCCCTTTCGCATAAGCACTGCTGGAGCTAAGAATAAGATCGTAGTTCTTCACGTTTATAGACCTGATTGAGAATGGGTACAGCCAGAAATAAAGCTTAAATTTATTTAGTATCCCCGGTATTCGCTGCATCCAAGTCGTATGGATAACCGCATCCTGTAATTCAGGGAGTAGTTTATTGCGATCGACTATGGTTGTGTAGATTGGTGCCTCGGGAAACATCTTGTGCAATACAGCCACCACACGTTCGGCTCCCCCCATTTGATTGAGGTAATCATGCACAATGGCTATTTTCAAATCCCGCATTATACCAGCTCCCTTGCATGCTGTTGTTGTTCCACCTGTTTCATTCCCGGCTTAGACAACAGTTGTTGATAGATCAGCTCAATTTTTTGAGATGTCTGCTTAATCGAGAAGTGATCTCGCACACGCTCTTGCCCGTTATCGCTAAGTGTCAACCACATTCGTTTATCCTTTAGCACCTGCCGGATACATTGTGTAAGCTCTTCGATGCTTCCAGTCTCATACAGAAGTCCACTTTCACCGCTCTGGATAATTTCAGGCACGCCGCCTCCACGGGTGCCAACAACCGGCATACCTTGCGACATAGCTTCAATAATAACTCTCCCAAACGGCTCATTCTCTGAGCATAATAAAAGGAGATCTGCTGCACAGCAGATCTCCAGTACATCATGTCTAAATCCAGTAAACCTAACCTTATCTTCGAGCTTTAACGTTCTAGCTCTGGCCTTTAAACGTTCAAGATAGCGTTCATTCTCCTGCCTGAATTTAGCCTCGCCAACGATCCATAGAACCGCATCCGGTTCTTCAACCGCAAACCTTGAAAATGCCTCAATCGCATCTTCCTGCCTCTTCCATGGCGCAATCTGACCAATTATGGTCAGCACTTTCGCATCCAGCGGTGTTTGGAACTCCGACCTTAACCGTGCTCTTATCACGTCTTTTTCCGCCGCATCAAAATGAACCAGTTCTACTCCGTTATGCACAAGATGGCATCTTTCTTGCAAAGAGGGATGATCCATACTATGAATAACGGATTCAGAAATACCGATAAGAGCCTGCGTCGTATGGACGGCTAATTTTTGAATAAGCCTTCCAATGAGTCCCTTAGGCGGCATATCTCGCAAATGCCATACGACAGGAAGCCTATGATACCATCTGAATAATGCTGCCATCATACCAGCACGGATCGAATTGGCATGAATAAGATCTACCTGGCTTCGCTTCATAAGAAGGGCAAGCCTCCAACCTGCCCATAGCATACCGAATACATATATAACAAGAAGGAGAGGATTCTTAGTTAACCTCGCACGAAAGCTTGGTATAACAACAGCTTCAAGCCCTTGGCTGCGGGCTCTCTGAAGAAGCTCCCCCTCTGGTGCAAACAATATCGGATGCGCTTTGGTTAAATGCCTGGCGGTCAACAGCAAGCTAATCTCGCCCCCGCTCACGGTACTCGTATGATTATAGAAGGCAATCCTCATGTTCTAAGTACCTTCCTTTTCTCAATCTCTTCCGTAAATAACCCGGTTACAGCTTCCGCCACCCTGCTCCATGTATACCGATTCAGCACATGTTGTCTGCATGTTTCCCGGGTTGGCAAAAATAAATTGTTATTTAGAACATCAATAATTTTTTCACTCATGGCCTCAGATGTCCCGTCTTTGAACAGTAAGTCATTCGACAATTGCTGCAGAATCTCTTTCGTCCCCCATATGGAGTTCCTAGCACGGGCGTCCCGCACGCAAGAGACTCAACAGTTATAAGCCCAAATCCCTCTAAGGTAAGTGTCGGAACAACACTGATATCCGCAGCTTGATAGTACCGAACAAGCTCTTCGTTAGAAATTCTACCAAGCAATTTAACATGCGAAGCGAGTCCAAGCTGACCGATTAACGCTTCGTATTCCGCACGCATGGGTCCGTCTCCACCGATGAACAGGCGAGATTCAGGATGTATCTTAATCACGTCTACCATGGCGTGAATCAGCCTATCGATTCCCATCCTACGGACTAATCTTCTTATACAGAAGAGCATGGGCTGACCAGTTGAAATAGCCAGCTCTGTTCTCAATTGCTCCCGATTGGGATGAGGACGGAAGCGTTCATGATCTACAGCCGCTGGAATTATATGAACGTCCCGCTCTTTCACATCATAGTTCTCCACGAGCATATCTTTAAAATATTGACTCAGAACAATGAAGCTGTCGGAACGCCGATAGCTAATTTGTTCTACTTGTTTCTTCAGCCAACACTTCACCTCTGTCACGGCTCCGCTCTGCTTCTTCTCCTCAATTTTTGATTCTAACGCCCAAGGTCCTTGAAAATGAGTAACAATTGGGACATGCGGCGGTATTTTCTTCCTTGTAACCATAGCTGAATAGAGTGCAAAATGCGGATTATATACATCGGGCTGAAAGCTGCCAACTGCTTGAAAGGAACGCTTCTGAACAGATCTCATTCGAGACAGGAGATCGTGATGGGTTGCTCCTTCCGTTGTATTGATTATATTAAGATCTGTTTCTATACTAGCCCCCTGAGGACCTACGACCAGTCCAAGCTCGGTATGGCCATACTCCTTCATAGCTTTCATATAATCCGCAAAATAACGGTTTAATCCGCCATGCTGAATATCGATCCAACCCATTCCAGTTGTAAGTATATTCATCATAATCTCTCTTTTCTTCAATAAGATTTAACGGTAAAGCTAGTTCAATTGGCACAGTATGACTCCTTAGCTGCTCAATTGAATACGAATACGCTGAAGCAGCCATACAATATCCATCTTCGTCAAGATAAAGTCCCGTGGTTTAATATGATGCTTCAGCGTATAGAGCAGGAAGATCAGAATAAATTCCACGACGGATGTAATCAACAGCGAGATTGCCGCACCTTCAATTCCCAGTATCGGGATAAGAATATTCAGCAGCACAATATTAATCCCAAGGGTTGATACTCTAATGATGGTAACTACCCCCGGCTTGCCAGTAGACATAAAGCCTTGTGAAAGAATCCACGAAAGACTTGCAATCCCCGTTTGGAAGATTAAAATCCGGAATATCGGAACAGCATCCGTAAATGACTGTCCATACAAGAGAATTAACAGATACGGCGCAATAAGAAATACCGAGGCACCTACAAGAAGAGTCACCAGCATACTAACGCGATAAACTTTGAACGTGAGTCGAATGGCTTCCGCATGTTGAAGTCCGGACGCCTTGGGAAACAACACCGAGGTAATCGCAGTCTGAATCGTATTTAAAATTTTTGACAGGCTCAGCGAAACAACATAAAGGCCAAGGCTGGCCGGTGATAGTAACCCTACTACCAAAATCTGATCAATATAACCGGAGAAGGTCCCTGCCACATCGGTTCCATAGGAACGGACCCCGTAACTGAGCAGCTTTTTAGCGGATTCCAGCTTGTTCCTCTGCTTCATTTTATAATGCAAGACCAGCTTGATTGTTATCCATATGGTTATTGGAATAGCGGGAAAAAGATATACAATCGATGTATAAAATGACGTAACATTCCCGGTTGCAACAAGGACACAGAGCAGAATCAGTATACCCAGGACCGGAATATATCGCATGAAATTATACAAGAAGTATTCTTCCCTAGACTGTAAGGCAGCTATATTAATGGTGCCTAGTATCGCAAGCGGCGAAACTGCCAGTGCCCACACCGCAAATTCAATGACTTCCGGTGAGTATCCCTTCATCCAGAACGGAATGAGGGCAGCACCGATCGCTATGGCCACGCATCCAAGAATCAACGACATAATCAACGCGGTGATATAGAGCGAGCCCTGGTTCCCATCTTTTTTTTTCATATAATAGACCAGCGCCGACGGCATACCTAAAGTTAAACAGTACGCCAAGAATTGCGGCCACATAATCATGGCTGCCTGTTCTCCACGGCCCTCAGGGCCTAAAGTCCTTGCGATAATAATACCTGTTAATACGTTGACACCGAGGATTAACACATTGGATGCAAATGTTTGCATGACATTGCCAAGACTGCCCCAGCTTCTTTTATTTTTGAGTATATGTATTTTCAACATACCGTTCTTTCCCTTCGAGCCTGTCGATCGGCAGGATGCCTGACTGAGCGTTCATCGTCTCTCTGAATATTTCCATGTATTTGATCGCCATGGCCTCCCAGTCGTTTTGGAGCGCATGTTCCCTCGCTCTTCGTGCCATCCTTCTTAATTGTTCCGGATTGGAGGATAGTTCTCTGATTGCATTGGTCAGAGCCTTGGTATCATCCGGATTGTCCAAGATTATGGCTGCATCGTCAGACAGAAGCTCAACCACACCGCAGCGGTTGCTCATGATCACAGGCAGGCCTGATGCCATCGCTTCTAAAATGACAAGCGAGAACGACTCATATCTAGAAGGAAAAACAAACAAGTCGGCAAGCGCCATAAAATCTGCGATATTCTTCCGATACCCAAGGAAATGAACACGGTCCGAAATTCCTAATTGTTCGGCAACTTTCGGATATGGGCTCTTTTCTGCATTTCCTAGAACCAGCAGGTGAACATGCTCCACTTCGGATAACGCACGGAGCACTGTATCCAGATTTTTTATGCCTGAGTTCAAATCTCCTGCAAACAAGGCGTAGACTGTGTGTTCATCCAGTTTATAACCGGCTCTATTGATCTGACGTGGATAGAATTCGCTCGTGTCAACACCATTATGAACAACTGAAATGCGCCGACCGCCGCATTTTGCATCCCGGACGAGTTCCTGCTTCACCTGCTCAGATACGGAAATAATGTGCCGGGTTTTCTTCAGTGCGATTCGCTCCAGAACGGCATTGATCCCGTTGTAGACAAAGTGATAAAACGTCCTTAACGTTTTCTTTTCCCGAAACGGATGATACTTCGACTTCACCCACGCGCTATGAACTAAGTGCACACAATTGATATCAGACCGGGCATAAGTTATGAATCCATTGACCACAACTAGCTGAATGCGGGTCCGACGAAGCCAGATTGAGCATGCGGAAACGATAGCAAACAACTGATTTCGTAATAAGGCGATCGGGATTTTGCTAACATTGATCCTAATCCACTCCACTTGGGAATGATTTCGGAGGTCCTCCGACAGCTCTGAGGATATCACGATCACTTCGTGCCCTTGCTTTAAGGCCTCCACAATAACTTCATAATTGACTCTGCCTTGTCCGTCTCCCTTCTTCACCTTGTGCGTAACAAGACAGATTCTCATCGTTGTACCTCTTTCATCCATGGTTGTGCAGCAAGGGAATCCTCACGAATGGCGCTGAGCAGCGCTTTAGCAATTTTACTGTGTCCCAGTTCATTCGGATGAAACCGGTCTTCCAAGTAATCACTCCATTTATTCAAGGTTTGGGATGTGTCGCACAGAAATATCCGGTTTGAATCTTTGCTGTTCTCGCAAATATCGTGCAATATACCTCTATACCTCTTCATTGATTCTACAGATCCCGGAAAGTACTTCTCCTCGATATCACTGGGAGTAAGCAGCACCACCTTGGTCTTCGGACTGTTATTCAGAATGTTCAGAATAAGTTCCGTCGTATGCTGTTTAAAATCCTCGAGACTCATCCATGGTCTGCCGCCAAACACTTTAATCAGGGTCACCTTCACTCTCCATCGAAGCGCCGATTCCAGCCTTTCCATAAGTCTTCGCGCTTTTCGAGTCGAATAATAAGGTCTTGGGTCCATCCAACCGGGCCTTCGCCACCGTCTGGGCAGCCATTTCAAATACTGCTTCTGTTCCCGTACAATGGATTCCGTAATTCCGTGGGCAAAAACGATGAAATCCGGCTGCAGCTCCATAATACGCTGTTCATACTTCGCCCTTGATTCGTTTACCTGCATGGCGCTGGAGCCGAAATTCATGATTTCAACAGGCTGGGAAAGCAGTGACTTGAGCTGAGCCTGCAACAAGTTGGCATAATTGGTATTGGAGCGAATGACACCTAATCCTTCCGTAATGGAGTCGCCTAAAAAAACGATTAACATGCTACAGTTCCCTCCGATTGGTAGACGCATATGGAAATGCGAGTGAGATAATCAGCAGTAGAATATATCCGCTTAATCCGCTCAATACATTACTTCCTAATAACAGAAATAGAATCGCACTAATAGCTGCAAAGGAAATCGGAGCATAACTCTTCTCTGTTTTGCTGATCTTGAAGAGAATTACGAACAAATATCCTAATAAAAAAATAACGGCCAGTCCCAGGGGTAACCCAAATGAATAAAACAAATTTAAATACCCATTATCAAATACAGCCACTGTATTCGAACTCTGGGTTAGCTTGACCCCCAGTCCCGAACTGCCCAGTCCTCTTCCAATGGGATTGGATATCACATCCGAGATAATATATTTAGCAAAGTCCAACCGCTCATTAAAAGAGTGATCTTCCTCCAATGACTCGAACGTGCTAATACGCGAGGATACCTGATTGGCCCCCGGCAAGAGCGGAAGAATAAAGGTATACGCCAGCACCATAATGACACCTAAGGCTACCAACTGCACTTTGCTCTTTAATCGGGAACGGGCAAAATAGGCAACGATCATTATTACACACGTAATCCATCCAACCCGAACCAGAGTGAGCAGAAGCGCAAACGCGACGATCATAATTCCGACTATGCCAAACGCTCTCCACTTTTTTTGTACAATCATAATGGCTAGTGCAAAACCAAGAAACATACCTGCTGGTCCCGGTGAATTCAGCAGAGAGAACACCCGGAATTTCTGAGGTTCCGGTATTCCGACTGAGTTCATATCCGCGGTTGTCATCCAGAAATGATCCCAAGGAGGCAAAACCAAGTATTGGTATATGCCGTAGACTCCTACAAGGACCGCAAGATAAGCAAAGCTTCTCAGCCATTTGTCCCAAATTCCCTTATCGAACTGACTGGCACTCACGTATAGCAGCACTAAGAATGGAACAAATAAGCTCAGCAAGTCATATACAGAAGACAGTCCATATTTCATGAAACCGAGGATAAACCCATATATCAATGCCACGCTAATGATTTTTATGATCAGTCTTATTCTCGAATCGATCCGATTAAAGTGTTTGATCGTTGTTATCAGTAATATCAATGAAACAGAATACGGAGTCAGCATGATAATCGATGTATCGCTGTACGACTGAAACGACCAGTCGAGCAAGCGTCTTACCTCAGGGCTGATCGTCCATATCAAAAGTGAGTATGGAATAAGAACATGTGGGCTCTTAAACTGGATATACAGCCCGATCAGCATACATAAGACCAGGAATACCAATTCCAGCAGTTTAATATGCAGAGAGTCAACGGAACTGAGCAATCCAATCAAAGTACCGCTCGCTATAATGACCCCGACCTGTATCGACCCACGAATCGTTCGTGCGGCGTTCCTTCTCCAAGAGCTTAATCCAGAGATCCTCTCCATATTTTCCAATCACCCTATCTCCCTCAAAAATTCCAATAGTACGCCTCAGTTAATAGGCTGAATTCGGAAGGATCATGATCTTGACGGTTTGAAGTATCAATTTCAGATCCATCCACAAGCCTCTTCGTTCGATATACTCCAGATCCAGCTCCAACATCTCATCAAAACTTAAATTGTTACGACCGCTCACCTGCCACAATCCGGTGCAGCCAGGGCTTACTCTCAATCGTAACCTGTCGTAATTGCTGTATAATTGTACTTCTCTTGGCAGTGCCGGTCTTGGACCGACCAGAGACATCTCGCCGCAGAGAACATTCCATAGCTGAGGCAGCTCATCAATGCTCGTCTTTCGAATCCATTTCCCAATCTTCGTAATACGAGGATCATTCTTCATTTTGAACATAGCACCGCTGACTTCATTTTGATCCAATAGCTCCTCGAGCAGTTCTTCCGCATTCGATACCATGGAGCGAAATTTGTACATTCGGAATGGCTTCTCATCCTTACCGATGCGTGTCTGGTAGAAAAAAACAGACCCTTTCGGGTCCTCCAGTTTTATAAGAATGGATACAATCACAAAGAGTGGCGACAACAGAACAAGTCCGATGAAAGCCAATACGCAATCCATGACACGTTTTATTGCCAGATACAAAACTCTGGGTTCCGCCTCTAATGCCAAATCGTTTGCATATCGTTTATTTACTTCGAACACAACGTCTACTTCATTACGTTGCGGATTGGGAGACATGGATGATACACCTCTTCAGCTATTAATTTTTATTTGAATTTGAATACTCTCTTTCAAGAATCGTCTCCATACCTTGTAGAAGGGGTTTTCGGAGCTCCTCATTTTGAAGTGCAAAATCAAGAGTGGTCATAATAAATCCAAGCTTTTCGCCTACATCATATCGGGTGCCTTCGAAATCGTAAGCGTATACGCCCTGACTTTCATTCAGCTTCTGGATCGCGTCCGTTAACTGAATTTCTCCACCAGCCCCCTCCTCTTGATGTTCCAGGTAATCAAAAATTTCAGGAGTTAATATGTAGCGGCCCATGATGGCTAGTCTCGACGGTTCTTGACCGGCAGGAGGCTTCTCTACAAAATAATCCACTTCATACAAGCGATTCATCTTACCCAGTGGAGCCACAATTCCATAGCGATGTGTTTGATCATCGGGCACGTTTTGAACACCGATAACCGACTTCTGCAATCGTTCAAACTGCTGGGCCAATTGCCGAGTACAAGGTGTATCGGATTGAACAATATCATCCCCTAATAGGACGGCAAATGGTTCATTTCCTATAAAGTTACGTGCACACCAAACGGCATGACCTAGACCCCGGGCTTCTTTTTGGCGTATGTAATGGATTTCAACATTCGAAGCGCGCCGAACTTCGTTAAGCAATTCATACTTTCCCTTGCTGAGCAAATTATGCTCCAGTTCAAACGCATGATCGAAATGGTCTTCAATTGAACGCTTGCCTTTACCCGTCACGATGATAATATCCTCAATTCCCGATGCCACGGCCTCTTCCACAATGTATTGAATGGTGGGTTTATCCACAATCGGAAGCATTTCCTTTGGCATTGCTTTCGTTGCAGGCAGAAAACGTGTCCCAAGCCCCGCTGCAGGAATAATGGCTTTCTTTACTCTCCTCATCACCCATTCACTCTCCAACTCATATTTTTATGTAGACAACGGGTAGGCTCATTGTCCGTTTAGCAGAAACGCTCAGCTATATACTCTTCTCTGTAGAAAAGAACATAGCTAAGCCTTTCATGAAAAAAGGGCATTAAACCCGTCCTCACATTACACCCTCGACAATCATGTCTAAGGTCGAAACGACCCACAGCGTAACCGAGTGTCTGCAGTGATAGAGGTGCAGTAGACATTACCTTTTCTTACTCATTCCTCTTCTATTATCATTCCTGCCTGAAAGCCGTATCTTTGTGGACGCTCTCTTCGTTTAATTCAGCACAATCCCCAATATCCGGGCATTCACATGGTCCAACTGCTCCTTCGCCTTTCTAAGATGATCCTTCTTTACCTTTCCGGTTGCAGCTACCATAATGACTCCATCGCATAATGCGCTGACAATTACGGAGTCCGATACGGAAAGCACCGATGGCGTATCGACAAGAATGACATCATATTGCAATTTTGAAACCTCGAGCAGTTCCCGCATAGATGGTGAATCGATCAATTCTGATGGATTTACGGGGACCGGTCCGGATGGCAGCAATGATAATCGTTCAACAGCCGTTTCCTGAATCGCTTCCTCAAGACTTATGCCTCCCGCAAGCAAAGTGCTTAAGCCTTGGGAGTTTAACAACGAGAACATCCGGTGCAAGGAGGGCTTTCGCAGGTCTGCATCGATCAGTAGTACACTCTTACCTTCCTGCGCATAAGCTACCGCCAAATTGCCTATCGCGGTACTTTTGCCTTCTCCAGGCTGTGACGATGTCACCATAACGGTCTTCAATTCCTGTTCTTTATAAAAGAATTGGATCTTGGTTCGAAGCAGTCGATAAATCTCTGAAATTGGCGATTTCGGATTGGCGGAAACGATCAGATTATGGTTATTGATGGAGCGACGCATACTGACTCTCACCTGCCTTTTGTTTTGGAATAGCTTTCGATCGTGTGGACCTCTTCAGCTCTTTTCTGCTGATCCTTCCTACGACAGCAAGCACGGGTACTTCCATGATTTCTGCAATCTCCACTTCGGTCTTGAGGGTATCGTCCAAATAATCGAGCAGGAATATAAAGCCGATCGCCAGAAGGAGTGAGATAACAAAACTAATCAACATGTTCATCACCGGATTTATATTGATAGGCGCAGGAGATAGGGTTGGATCCGCTTCGCTCAGAATGGTTATATTGTCCACATTCATAATGTTTGGAATTTGCTCTTTAAATACCGTGGAGACAGCATTTACGACACTAGCGGCCTTGGTGTAAGAGATATCCTCGTAAACCAGATTCATAACTTGTGAATTGTTCGCCGAGGTAACAGATATTTTGGCAGCAATTTGTGAGGGACTTTCACCCAGCTCGGGGTACTGTTCAACCACTTTGTTCATCACGGCCGAGGACCTAATAATTTCCTTGTACGAATTGATCAGAAAAATACTAGTTTGAATTGTGCTTGCATTGAGTGTCGCCGCTCTGTCCCCGAGAATTGGTTTACAATTAACTTAGCGTTCGCTGCGTAGATAGGTGTCGTAAAATAGAAGCTCTTTACAGCGGTTGCTACCATCGCAATGACGACAATAACAGCAATCAACCACCATTTTCTCTGAACAATTCGGAAATATTGTTTAAGTTCCATTCGGCTGTAAACCTCCGCTTATTTTATGGATTAAAAAACATGCCTTGAATGTCCAAGCTCTTCGATACATTCTGTATATTTTACATTCCATAATTTACGATACAATTTGTATCATGTCAAGGTTAATTTTCATGAATTTACATAAAAATGACACAATATGTATCCTAAATACCACCTCCTTTTCGTTCTAACCGCAAAAAAATCAGCCTTGTTGATGTACGAGATCAACAAAGCTGATTTATCGAAGAGAATCATCGATTCACAAAACAGTTTTCATTTTTGCGTAATTTGCAAGCTGCCGTTGACAATAGATAATTGATATCTGGCTCTTGTCACGGAGTCCGTCAATATAATCCCGTTTCCCGGACCCTCAATTTCTAAGGAATCTGTCATATAACTATGTGGATGCGGAGAGTACGACCCGATATGATCCCACGTCACCATTACCCCAGCAATATAGGTTTCACCCACTTTGGGGATGAACGATATGCTGAATTCATGCAATAAACCAGTTTGACTTGCAAGCTCTCTCCCCCGAAGATGCTTCCAACCTTCTTCACGCCAAGTTATGGCATCGTTAAAAATATACTCCGCATTCTGGGCAGCAATTCGGCCCATTGATTTATATAACGTTCCGCTTTCATACTCCGTTTGCAAAATGAAATATTGCATGGCCAAGTTTCTGTTAGCATCTCCCTGATACGGCAATGTCCGGCTATTGAACTTGATCGCCATCATCGGTGATCGCACTCCATCTGGCGTGATTTTTAAAATGACAGGATGCGGACCGATGACCTGCCTCATCTCGTTACTAATCGGGACCGGCACTTGGTCGGCCGTGACAAGACTAATTACGCCTCCATTTAATACCGTCCAATTCGATAGCACTTCCGGATTTCTAAGCAGGTTTGGCGCTGATACCGGCATAAGGGTGCGATGCTCTCTTTCCTTCATTCGTGTTTGTAAGTCGGCACTCTTGTATAAAGGAGTTACCTTTCTACGAATCACCACATTCTCTAGTCCCAATCCAGTCAAATCGGATTCCTTATCACCGGTCAGAATATCAATATATGCCGTTCCAATGGCGCCTTGAGCATTCGATTTTTTTAATATTCCGAGTTCATCGTTAAATGTCGTCGGAGCTGTAACGGTTCCAAACCAAGCTGCATATTTCTGTTTTTCACCAGCAGGTATCAATTCATCTGGCATCGAGTACTCCCACTTTGAAGGATTCCCTGTATAACTTGTTACAGACCAAGTAAAGCCGAAGCCGAATAGTCTTAAATTCGATGTTAAAGATTTACTCAATAGTTTGATTGCCGCTTCTCCGCATTGCTCAAACTGAGCATTCATATAGATGCCGCTTAATCCTAGAACTACAGGAGCTGCCTTATAGTCATCAAGTCCACTGTCAATGCACTGATAAATAGCGTACGGTGAAAATCCAAGATGTGTTCTATGAAGGTTGGCATTGAACCCCCCGCGATGTCCGGCCGCTAATATCGTACCAAACATGATGCCGCAGAATGCTCCTGTTATACTGCCACCTTGATAAAAATAATCCCCTGTGTTGATACGGCAATATACGCCAATTAATCCGTTCCAGGTACATTCGTATGAAGATACATGTCCATTGTTACTGTTAAGAAGCTGCCCAACCTTCACTCCAGATGTAGCAATATTTCTAAATATCGGTGTCGCTGATCCTGCAACTTCAAACGCAGCTGAACCTACAGCAAACATATCGTACAGACTTTGCTCAAATAACTCCTTATTTATCCAGTTGATCAGTTCTCTTGAGTTATATCTTGAAACACCATATATTCCGAAATCCTCAAATACTGCTTTCACTCCAGAATTTCGGATTCTTATGCATGGAAGTAAATCGGTTGTTGTGTCGAGGGGGTCCCAGATAATTCTCGTGCCCATTTGTCCACCATCTACATAGGGACCTGCCCCATAAATTCCTCTGCTATTATTCTCTATCGTTTGTCTGATCCGATAATCACCAGGAGGCACAAATAGCTTGTAACGCTTATCACACTTTGCCATCGCGGCCTGAAAAGCCGCAGTATCATCTGCTCTTCCATCACCTACAGCTCCAAACCACTTAACGTTAATGCCACGGCTCATTAATTCCTCATCTAACAAATCGAAATTGAAGCTTACATCGTTCGGATCCATCGTATCCGAGGATGACCATGCATTCATCTTCATGTATTTCGTTTGTCTCTTGGCCATGCTCATCTCCTCCTTGCTACATAGTAGTGACTACATTACAAATGTGCTTGATGAAAATACCCACCTACGATTAGAGCCAAGCCCAAATATTGAAACAATTCAAACTTCAATCTTGAAAACAACTCATGGATTACTATAATATAGGAACTGGTTGGATACATTTTGTATCAAATAAAAACGCATTGTAATCAGTTATATAAATAGAAGCATCTTCACCACCAAAAGGAGCTATTTTTCATGCGAATCATTCTTACCTTTCTATGGGCAATAGCTCTATTCGTCTTTACTTGTTCAGTTAATTTCCATCTACTGATTAGATATCAAGTCGTGGATTTCCAGTTTAACCCCTCTCCCGACTGGTCCGAGCTTACAAAACTGGATCTTAAGTGGTACAGCAGCGATTGGATTCTGCGAAAAATCGGTCATTTTATCGGATTCTTCATTCTTGCCCTACTCGCATCCGATTTTGGCAGAAGAAGAACCGCCTTTTTCTGGTCTGTCGCCTATGCGGCGCTAACTGAAATTCTCCAGCTTTTCTTCTTCCGAGGCGGTCGAATCTACGATGTGATCAATGATTCACTCGGCATTCTCCTTGCTTACCTACTCTGTATGATCCTATTCCGCAAAAGTTCAAGGCGCACAAGAAGGTGAAGCCATTTAACTTTGAGCTAATGTATTCACCATAAAGTATAAAAAAAGTATTGATACAAAATGTATACTTGTATTATAATGATTACGATACGAAATGTATCATGCATACATGCTTACTATTTCGTAATGAGTTGCAACGAAAGGAAGATCGAATGGGCGCACTTGCGGGTATTTATCGTTTTCATGGAGAGCCGATTCCAACGGATAACAGTGAGCTCATAATGTCAGCATTAAGCAAGTATCCTGCCGATCAAAGCGCCGTTTGGCAACAGGACTATATTATGATGGGGTGTCATGCCCAATGGATTACAGAGCAAGCCGTCCACGAAATACTTCCTTATTACGATCCGCAGCGCGGACTTGCCATCACGGCCGACGCCATCCTAGACAATCGGGATGAGCTTATGGAACAACTGCATGTGCCGAAAGTCCAAAGGTCGCACATGACAGACAGTGAAATCCTGCTGCAGGCTTATGAGAAATGGTCCGAACGGATGCCGGAACGATTGGTCGGAGATTTTGCTTTTGCCATATGGGATGCACGCAAACAGCTGCTGTTCGGGGCAAGGGATTTCTCAGGCGCAAGAACGCTATATTATCATCTCGATGAGCAGCAGTTCTCCTTCTGTACAATGATGACTCCCTTGCTCACTTTACCTTATATACATAAAGAGCTTAACGAGCGTTGGCTAGCCGAGTTTCTGGCGATCCGCGGTGTGTTCGAACCCCCGGATGCTTCAACCACTGTGTACAATCATATTTATCAGATCCCGCCTTCCCACTCCTTCATCGTTAAACAGAACCGGTTATGGATCAGCCGATATGACAGCCTGGCTAATGTGCAGCCTTTGCAGCTCCGTTCATCCGAGGAGTATGAAGAAGCCTTTCGTGAGGTGTTTCATAAAGCCGTAACCTCAAGGCTTCGTCGTTCAAGTCTGCAAATCGGCGCTCATCTTAGTGGTGGTTTGGATTCGGGCTCCGTTGCAAGCTTTGCTGCCAGAGCGCTTCAGCAGGAAAACCGGATGCTTCATACTTTCAGTTACATACCGGAAGACGAATTCAAAGATTGGACGCCAAAACACAGATTCGCTGACGAGAGGCCGCTCATCAGGCAGACCGTACAGTTTGTGGGCAACATCCATGATCATTACTTGGATTTCAAAGGTCACAGTCCCTTTACGGAAATCGACGACTGGATCGACATCCTGGAATCTCCTTACAAGTTCTTTGATAACTCTTTTTGGTTAAGAGGAATTTATGCGCAAGCGCAGCAGCGCGGGATCGGAATTCTGTTGAATGGTGCACGGGGGAATTACAGCATATCTTGGGGACCCGCGATTGAGTATTACACGCGACTTATGAAAAAGTTCAACTGGCTTCATCTATCCCGCGAGATCAATCAGTATAGCAGGAACGTTGGAGTTGGACGTAAGCGGTTATACTCCATCCTTTGTCGTAAAGCATTGCCTTCCCTTACAAGGATAAGGCCATCCGGATCATCAGCTGATTTGCCGCAGCTCATTCATTCCGACTTTGCTGAACGCGCAGGGATCTACGACAAGCTGCAGGATCGCGCGTTTACCGGAATTGGTTCAACAGACGATCTTCCAGATGATCCACTGGAAGCAAGAATTCAGCATTTTAACCGGGTTAACATGTGGAGCGCCACCGGGTCAAGCGGCTGCAAACTGTCCCTTCGTTATTCCGTATGGAGTCACGATCCGACCAATGATCTGCGCGTCATTCGTTTCTGCTTGTCAACGCCCATGGAGCAATTTGTTCATAACGGCATGGATCGGGCTTTAATTAGACGCTCTACTTCAGGCTTGCTCCCTGATTCCATCCGGCTTAACCAGAGAACAAGAGGCATCCAGGCAGCCGATTCTATCCATCGAATGCGAAGCGACTGGCCTGCATTTATCGATGAACTGGATCATCTGAGTCGTGATTCTAGAATGCAGCAGTTCATTAACATGCCTGTTCTCGAAGAAGCTCTATCGGAGGCCCGTCAGGGAATGGATCCAAATCAAGCCTATGGCCCGTCCATTAAACTCCTCATGCGCAGCCTCATTCTGTACCGATTTCTTCAAAAAAACTTTTGAAAGGAGGTGAATCTATATGAAAAAGGAATGGAGCGTACCTGCTTTGGAGGTTCTTGACATCAAAATGACCATGGCTGGTCCTGGTAGTGCAATTCCGGATGGAGTGCAACCGGATCCGGACGAAATGGTTCACACCAGCTAACATATAAAGTCATCATTTATCTGATAAAAAGAGCCCCTATACGCCTGATCGGGTATAAGGGCTATCTTTTTTTATTCGCATATTAATCATTGGAGTGAGGACCATGCTTCAAACGTTTAAGCCAACCACATATAAGGCCTTCGGGTTTTCCATTCATAGTGACATTCCCCTGCCTGAGTTACAGCCCGTCGTCCTCCCGGATGATTATGCCGATATTGTCGTCCGTTATGCTGATCTGACTGAAAGATGGCTTGAAGGATCTGATAAATCGAATAAAACATGGGTATGTACTGAAGATATGGTCATGTTCAGAGTGCCTGAACTCGCTATTTTTGCAATAGAGAACGGGTCGACCATCTCTGTCTCTCCAGAGAAGGGGGCAGCGGAGGATAAAATCCGGCTGTACGTGCTTGGATCTTGTATGGGTGCCCTTTTATTGCAGCGTAAAATACTCCCCCTGCACGGCAGCGCGGTAGTGATTGACCATAAAGCCTATGCCTTCATCGGCCATTCCGGACACGGGAAGTCGACGCTGGCCTCTGCCTTTCTGCAGAAAGGCTACCAATTATTAACGGATGACATTATCGCTGTGACGCTGGACCAACAAAATATTCCTTACGCAACGCCAGCTTATCCTCAACAAAAGCTTTGGCAGGAAAGCCTTGAAGTCTTCGGTATGGATTCCAGGCAATTTCGACCTTTGTTCGAGCGTGAAACCAAGTACGCCGTCCCCGTCACATCCCAATTCTCCAATAATCCCCTGCCGCTGGCTGGCATTTTTGAGCTCGTGAAGACCGATTGCAGTCAACTACATATACGTGAGATTGATAAATTAGAGAAGCTGCCGCTGCTGCATCGTCATACCTATCGAAACCAACTTCTATCCGGCAGCGGATTAACGAAGTGGCATTTTGACATCACGGCGCGTATGTCCGGGAGTATGGCTATGTACCAGATTCAGCGTCCATTAAACGAACATACCGTGCACGAGCTAACGGCCATGGTTGTAGATGCCATAAGTGAATAAACACATGAACTTCATGAGTCTTTTCTTGAATCATATCCCTCAGCCCTCAAACACCCTCGATACCATATGTCCCCTCTATTAAGAATCCCCAAACGACAGGTTTGGGGATTCTTCAATCCTAGACAAATAACAACCCGCTCAATGAGCGGGTTGTTATTTGTGGAGAATACGGCGATATTGCCGTCATTAAACGGGCCCGAGCGCTGATCGGATCAGTTTATATTCGTATACTATACCATTACTTTTCGTCCGCTTGACCGGTGAACGCCATGCCCATTCGGCTCTTCATTTAATTTACCGGCTGGGACTGCTCTTTCTTTACCCCAAGTACGTATCGCTTCAATTTGTTCAGGACTTGTTTGAGATAGCGGCACAACATTGGTAAAAAAGTTTATAAACGTTTCATCTGTAATGGAATCGTCCCCTTTTACAAAGGCTTGCTTCACTACATCTCGAACAGCAGCTTCCAAATCCGCACCGGCAAAGCCCTCCGACAGCCTTACTAACTGTTGCAACAATTCATTCGATACTGTTCTCTTCAATCCCTTTTCAATATAAATCTTTATAATTTCCTCTCGTTCACTCGCCGTTGGCAAATCCACGAAAAACAATTCATCAAAACGGCCTCTGCGCAGCAGTTCAGGGGGCAGCTTCGATACGTCATTGGCGGTTGCCACAACGAAGACTCTAGCGAGGCTCTCCTGTAACCAATACAGGAACTGGCCAACCAGACGGGTCGATGTGCCTCCATCGCCTCCACCTACTGCGCCCGCAAGACCCTTCTCAATTTCATCAATCCATAATACGCATGGCGCCACATGATCGGCTGTTGATAACGCTTCTTTCAAACGATTCTCACTCTGCCCTAAGTACTGTCCATGTATGGTGGATAAATCCAACCGATACAGCGGCAGGTTCCATAAGGATGCGATTGCCTTAGCGGATAAAGACTTCCCACACCCTGGAACACCAACCAACAAAATTCCTCTTGGCGGGCGAATGCCGCGCTCGCGCAAGTCAGCCGTCAATAACTGGCGGTTAGCTTCAAGCCATAATTTAAGACCTTCTAAACCGCCAATTTGATAGTCCTCTCTTACAATAACTCGCTCAATACCAGAAATATCGGCAAAAATCTTATCTTTGGCATGCATTAATTCCTTTAAATTCTCGTTCATAATACTGCCGTTAGCTAATAATGTTGCGATCACATTTTCAGCCTCGATTTGGCTTATGCCCGCAAGTATAGCGGCCGCTTGTCTCTCCTCGGCATCCTGCCACTCAATGAACATTTCACTTCGATAAGGATTGATTTGATCTCGAATAATGATCAGCATTTCATCCTCGTTGGGCTGAGACAGCGTTATCGACATGCCGAGACGCTGCAATGGCCCCCAGACAGGATTATTCGTAATCACAACAATCGACCCGCCTGTTTCCGTAGCAAGCATTACCGCATCTTGCAATTGTCTTGCCATTCGAGTATCGTCTTCAAGCTCTTGTACCTCTGTAAAAACAAACGTTTGATTTTGCAGTTGACCGATTTTTTGTGTCACATAATCTAGTCCACCGATAACCGAACGGTCCTCATTGAGAAGCCGATTGGTTGATATATCTCTCATTCCTTGGGATAACGTATGGTAGCCAATGTTTAAATTTAGCTTTGTTGATAATTGAGCTATAAAGCTAAGCGCACGAGAGCGTTCCGCGGTACGTATAGAAATAAAGGGAATTCTCGCTTTCAAATATTGCTCCATGGTCTTCAAACATGTTTGCAAGTCACTCATTTAAAATAGCACCCTTCTTCTAGACTTAAATGGATCAGAACCAGACTCCTTTGGATCAGACGGCTCACGAGCCGCAGCCGCTGGAGCTTGCGTCTGTTGCTGCGTCAAACTGTTATGTCTAATCGTATACGCAAGTTGACCTGTTCGATCATGCTTTGCACTTTCTAATAATGCTTCCTGAGAATCTCCGACATATTTACTTACAACTTGGATCAAAGTTTCCTTGACATCCTCAGGAAAAATAGAAAGGCGGCATAAACGATACAGCAAATCAAATCGATAACGGGCATTTATAATGGCGGAAATAATGGCTGCTTCCTCGCCGCGTGAATGATCTAATTCCTGCTGAAATAGGCGCGTCGCATATTTTAATTTAAATTCAATTACATCATAGGTACACTTCACAATTTTATCAGCTACACCTGAAGTCCATTCCAACCGGCCTTTTTCCAGAACAGAAATGATCTTCTCATCTTCCTGACCAAGTTCTTTTAGTTGCTGAAACAGCTGTGTCCATTCGGAATAATAGTTCGGAGGATTCATAATATTTTGGAACTCCGTCTACGAACTAGTACAGCCGGCGGATTCAAATCCCATGCAGGAAAACTTTCCGCTAATGATTCGTTAATGGTTTGCCTTTGCAGCTCTTCAATCTTCAGATCCAGCTTCGATTGCATTTGAGCAGCCGGCTCTGTCGAAGTATTCTGAATGATAGGTTTGCTTCTATTTAACATCCGGATTTCACTCCCTCTTAGTTAGACGAAATAACGGCTCTAGCAGAATCATAGGTCGAATATGTATATTGCTCTGGTGTAACTTGATCAAGAAGCTCATCAACTTTACTTGCCTTAGCATCTTCAGTCTCATACTCGCGACGATAATCAACAACGTCACTTAAAGTCGCCACTAAAATTTGCTTATGATTTGCGAAAAGTTCCTCATAATTCTGTTCAATTAGTTGTACATTCTTTTTGACAATCCTCAGACCATTCAAGAAAATAAACAAACAGATGGCAGAAACAATAAATAAAAATAGTGTGCTCATACCTAATACAAAGAACCCAATGCTTGCGGCTAAGGATACCCAATGTTTGGCGCCAAGTTTGTTTTTTTTCAAAGCGTTCTCTTTCTTCAATTGGATATGCTGTTGCAAACTGGAGATCAGCTCTTCCTCATTACTTCCGTCCCTCGAAGCGCCCGTCCAATCATCCAATTTAATCTCAATATCGATAGGGACAGCATTACGATTTTCAGCTGTTAGATCATCATGTGCATGGTTTATCCATTCCTTCGATAGGGCTATGGCGAGCTTTTGGGTAGCAACAGAAGCGTTGGATTCCGTAGGATACATGGAAAAGTTCGTTAGCAGCTGTGTAAAATCAAGTCTTTCCTCAACGACCTTCTCGTTTGCGAACAAGTTCTGGGCCGTATTCTTGTCTCCATCTTCTTTTATGATTAATTCATTTAATCGTTCTTCACGACGCAACGGCAGCTCTTCCTCGTCGAATTCACGAACCAAAATGTCGAGCAGTTGGTCTACTGCAAAAGCCAAGTTTTTAGAAGGGACGATCTCTTGAGTAAGTATAAAATTGAAATATTGAAAAATAATATCATGCAGCTGTGCACCCTCAAGCGCACGCTGGAGCTGTGGCCAAGTCGGACTGTATTTCCTCAAATGAGGAAATTTTGAAGCACTCAGCTTTTCTGTACGCGACAAAAGCGCTTTCTTCCATTGGTCTCGCTGTGCTTCGACAAAACCTGCTTTTTGTGATAGCTCGTCCAACCAGCTTTTTATTAATAAGCCGCATTTCGCTCTAGCTTCCGGACCAAAAATTCCGTTAGAAAAGCCATCAATCAAAATAACGATTTCTCTCTTAAGTTCATTCGGATCTTGCTGACCGAAATATCGTTCCAACCAAGACCGGCTTGATTGATAACGGCCTCCTCGGCGTGTAACCAATGCAAAAAACAAAGATGTCTTCTCATCATCTCTTCGCAAAGCTTCGACAACTGCCTTCTCGGCCAGCTCCTTATTATCACTAAGCCATGCGGATAATGCGATTAAACATGGCGCTAGCCAATACCGTGGAGCAGCCAGCAACTGTTCTTCCGATGCATTCTCGATTGTATCCTTACGGACCAAACTGGTGTCGACCGCTTGCAATATTCCAATCGCTCTTCGACGAACATCCTCATAGTGGCCGAATTTATTCTCAAGCTCTTGCCTAACCTTAACTAATCTCGTCTCTGCTAACTGCACATTTTTGATCAAGCCATCCTGGCGTACATATTCCCGAAACTCTTCTGCAAGCAGCGCAAGATCGCTCTGCGTATCCTCCAGTTGCTGTTCTACTGTAGCTACCTGTTGATATACTCCGTTAATATTGTCATTAATTGCGCTCAATGAATTTTCGATCCGACTCAAGTTAGCCGTTGAGATCGTTTGATGATTTGACATCGTTCATCTACTCCTTAATCATAGATACTTCTCCAGATAGGGATACTGCAGCAATCATATTCATATATACCTCGATGTAGGCATAGCTAGGATGCATAGCCAGTCTTCTAGCCTTTTCCATGCCGTTTGGAACGATTTCTCCTCGTTTATAATGATCGAGAATCTGTAATCTAGTATCTAGCGAATGGACTTCATAAGGATTCCCCAAGTAACACTTACTCACAATACCTAACGGAAGCTGATCCACCGCTAACTCGGGAAATTCACTGGCTATTTGATCTATAAGCTCTTGAACTTTCTCCTTTGTGGCAACCACACCGCTAGCATCAAGCTTGGCCATCGCTTCTATGAAAGCGCTTGAGCGTTTTGAGCGCAACCTTTTCTCTAATGCAACTCCTTCTAAGCGAACTGCAGCTTGCTGCCTGGGTGCGACATTCAGATTGGTTTCAACCCGAGTACTAAGTCCTAATATCGGTCTCCGCATAGTACCTCCAAGAACTATATTTTGGTTTATTTTAGTATATCATGGAACATCATGAAGGAACATGTTGAACTTTGCTGTAGTAGGAACCTCAGATTGTTGAACATTGTAGACTCTAGTCACAATATATACTGAACAAATTGATGATAACACCTTAACCAACGCGCAAAAAATCCATCCTCGTACGGATGGATTTTGATTATCATGCTATTGAAAACGTAAAAAACACGTCCATATGAGAATGTGGTTTAACATAGTGGAGACAAGGGGAGTCGCTCCCCTGTCCGAAGACAACCAAGGAAATAGCACATATCTATACCCTTTAGTCGTCCAGCGGCATGCTCTCAACAGCTGTGAAGAATACGTCCAGCAGCTCTTTGTCAAACGTTTGTTTTACGTATTCCGATATTCGCGCTAGCTCTTCCTCGCCGTTATATTCCAGGCATGCACGCCCTTCACACCATAACACCATGCAATGAAATCGCTGCTTCACATGCTCAATAACATAGTCTTGTTCCACACATTCACGGATCGTTGCTGCCAAACGCTTCACACCCTCTCTTGTTTTTAAGTTCTTGCATCATCCTTATTATTCGAATTTTAAATATTTTTTCGATGACATTCGTCACATTATATTGGATATCAGCAACGTGCAATTGGTGTATTCATATTGTTAAGGAGGAAAAAGGGGCGTCCGAAAGATCTTAGATCCATCGGATACCCCCTGTGTTTCTGGATTTACACCCGCTTAAATTCAATCCAGTCGATCTGCAAGCCGGGCTTGACGAAATCCAGCTTCATCTCATAATAACCTGCTTCCAGTTCCACTTTAACCAGCTTCTGTTTGATCCATCTGCCGTCGGTACCATTCGTTTGAATCGTGATCACCGGTTGACCGTTCAACGTGACGTTGCACGCGCTTTGGGCTAGTTCGGTTTCCGGAGACATAATGCACACAATAATTCGGTACTCGCCGGAATCTTCCACCTTCACATAAGTCGGCCCCGCTGCAGCCGGCTTTACTTGTGTGCTCTCCGATAAGGTTTGGGCATGTTCCGATGCGAGAGAAGGAGCCGCTTTAAAAGCACCGACGGCTTCCTCGATCACCTGTTTTCTTGAAAATACCGGTGCATGCATCAGGAATCGGCAAATGTTCATAGCGCTGCGCTGCAGCTCTCCACGGGTCAGCGTACCATTTGCCAAAGATGCCAAAGTATTGTCTTCCCATGCATTGATTTCCGCACCGTAGTTCATAACCACCATGTACAGATCATTTTGGGCGCGGACCATCCAGTTCGTGTTTTTGCGATCGGCAGGGCCTCCGTTCACCACATCGTTCATAATGGCCCACCAGTCGGTCATCACGATGCCATGGAATCCCCACTCTCCACGCAGAATCGTGGTATTCAAATCATAATTGGAAGCCGCCCAGTGTCCATTGATCGGATTATATGAGGTCATGATCGAGTTCGCTCCGCCCTGCTTCACCGCGATTTCAAAACCTTTCAGGTAAATCTCCCGAAGGGCGCGTTCAGACACAACAGCGTCGACTTTACTGCGATGCTTCTCTTGGTTGTTGCAGGCAAAATGCTTCAGGGTGGCATTGGAGCCGCCCTTCATAATCCCGCGCGTGCATGCCGCAGCAAACGCGCCTGAGATCAGCGGATCTTCCGAGAAATATTCAAAATTGCGTCCGTTCAGTGGGCTGCGCCGAATGTTCAGACCCGGTCCAAGTAAAGTATCGATGTTGTAGCTGAGTAACTCCTGGCCTTCCATCACATAGAGCTCTTCGACTAGCTCGGTGTTCCATGTAGCCGCAAGCAAGGTGCCAATGGCCACCTGCGTTGCTTGCTGCCCGCTGTCCATCCGAATCCCGGACGGTCCATCCGCCGTACAAGCCACCGGAATTCCGTAGTCGAGCAAGCTGTCGCTCACGCCGCCAAAAGCTGAGGCCGTTCCTGCTGTTACCAGCGGACTGCTCATGCCTTCTCCTCTGACGATCACCGCCAGATCTTGATCGCTTAATTGAGCAATAAAAGCTTCCATGCTGACCTTTCCCTCATACACATCCCTTAAGGTATAACCTCGATTACCTGTTTGCTCCAAGGTAAGCGGCAGGTTTTGATGAATGCGTTCCTCCATGGAAACCTTCCGCTGCGGCACCTCTTCAAAAGTGAGTTCATAGGAGCCGTCTTCCTTTCGAGCGCCCGGCTTCATACGTGTGAAGTTCTCCGTTGGCGCCATGGCTTCTTGCAGCTGCTCCACGACTTGCAGCGCTTGTACAACGTAACCATCTTGGCCATCCAAACCGATGGGCTCCACATTTCTCACGCTGGTTCCCACATACAAACGGTATGTTCCAGCCTCTAATACATAAGCGGAAAGCACCCCCGTCACACCTGCATCATCATAGGAAGCCATGATATGAACCGGGAAGCTGATCGTAAGCTGCTGCGAATCGCCCGGTCCAAGCTCCTGCGTCTTCCCGAATGCCGCCAACACCTTGGCAGGCTGACCCAGCACGCCTTGCGGCACTTCGTAATAAACTTGAACAACCTCTTTGCCTGTATAGGTGGTCCCGATATTTTTTACGTTCACACCGATCTCAATATATTGTGTTCCCTCTTTGACCGTTAACTTGGCTTCTTGCGGCTCGATTTCGAACTGCGTATACGACAACCCGAAACCGAATTCATACTGGACAGCAGCGGGTCGAAACGTTTCGAAAAAACGGTAACCCACATAAATGTCTTCTTGATAAACATTCTTTAGTTCATTTCCATAATTACGAGTCGATGGATAATCCTCGATCGAGTAAGCAATCGTGTCGGTTAATTTGCCGCTTGGCGTCACCTCGCCAACCAATACGTCCGCAATGGCGTTGCCGCCTTCCATGCCACCGTGCCAAGCATAGATCACAGCGGAAATCGGGTGTGCATAACTATCATCACGCATCCAGCTCATATCGATAATGTTGGACACATTCAGCACCACAATCGTTTGCTCAAAGTGTGTTGTCACCTGCTGCAGCATGGCTATTTCTTCGGACGTTAACTGGTAACTGCCCGGCTCATTGGCATTGTCCTGGTCTTCACCGGCTGTTCGTCCGATGACAACAATCGCCTTGTCGGATGCCTGTCTTGCTGCGGATACCAGCTCATCGGTCAAAGGCATTTCCTTCTGATGCCACGGCTCGGCCGCCCAGCCGCCTCCGCCATTATCGAAAGGGTTCTGTTCAATCCACTGTTCATAAACAGCTGCCAAATCTTCATTAACAGTGATGTTCTTCTTATCCCGAAGACCGCCGAGCAGATTTGTTGTATGGGATACATGAACGCTCCCGCCTGACCCCGTACCGCTGCGGTAATAATTAATCTGCGTTCTGCCAAAAACGGAAACGGTTTCGTGTGGTTGAAGGGGAAGAACTTGTCCTTCATTCTTTAACAGTACGGCACCTTCGGCGGCGACCTTTCGGCTGAACTCCGCAAAGCCTTCCAAAGGAACTCCCAGTCTCTGTGTACTCAATATATTCCCTCCTGTTTGTTTTCTCCATAGATCCAATCAATATGAAGAAAGGTATGTAAATGCCCAGCTGATTCCAATATCAGGTGTAAGGCATCTTCTACTATCATAGTAACAAATTCTGTATAGGAGTATATAAAAAAAGTCTTCTGGAGATTTTGCTTGTTAAGACGACCTACGAATAGCCCTTCCTAAGCCAGCACATAATAAACTTCATAACCGAAAAAAAGTAAACAAGGAGGTGCTTTCCATTGAGTACGAACCAACCGGACAAGAACCTGATCAACACGGTGGAACAACTGGCAGAAACACCTGTAAACAGCCAAGAGGCCCAGCAACAGCAACAAGCCCGCAACGATCGCCGGAAACAAGCGCTGCATAACAGCGATGACAAATACAAAGAAAATGAATCCAAGAACTATCATTAGGAGCGTCGGTGACAAACCTTACTGATCTCCTTTTCAATGAGAAAACGTAAAAAGGCGACCCGTAGCGGTCGCTTTTCTTATGGTATTACATGCTACTTTTTTTATGTTCAAGTGTCACGATTTTATTACATTTGTTATGATGGCATAGAGGTGAGTTCGATGATAATTCGAGAGAGATGTACCTGCCCATTAGAGATTGCTCATGACATTATAAAAGGCAAATGGAAAACCATGATCATATATCAATTGAAAAATGGGAACACGTCCTTAGCCCAACTGGAGCGAGATATTGATCAGATCACCCAAAAGATGTTGCTACAGCATTTAAGAGAACTTATATCCTGCGGGATCGTTGATAAAATCAAAACGGAAGGGTATCCGCTACACGTAGAATACTATCTTACGGAACGCGGGAGGAAGCTGTTAGAGGCGGTACTGATTATGCAAGAGATCGGCATTGAATATATGGTGGAACGGGGTCAAACCGAGCTTCTCGACCGCAAAGGCATCAGTTATAAGTTATGAAATCATGATCACCATACCCACAAAAAAGTGGGTAATTCACCGTTCACGGGTCCGAAATTATAATACTTGTAGAAATTGATTTTACTACGAGTAAAGGAGCCATGAACCATGAATACAGCGTTACTATTAGTAGACATTCAGAATGATTATTTTCCAGGAGGTAGAAATGAATTATTCAATCCCGATCAAGCGTTAACCCATGCTCAAGAAGCATTGTCGCTATTCCGGGAGAAGAATTTGCCTATTGTCCACGTTCAGTGTATTCTTCTGGAGTATAACGCTACATTTTTCCTCCCCGAAACCGAAGGGATCAACATTCATGAAGGCATAAAACCCCAATCCGACGAACAAGTCATCGTTAAGCACACGCCAGACAGCTTTTTTCAAACGGAACTGCAAGAATATCTCGAATCCATTAAAGTCACGCGGTTGGTCATTGGCGGCATGATGAGCCACATCTGTATCGATTCGACCGTGAGAACGGCAAGTCGCCTGGGCTATGAAGTCCTATTGCTCAGTGATGCGTGCACCACCCGAGATGTAGTATGGAATGATACGGTAATTCCTGCAAAAACCGTCCATGATACATTTATGGCATCGCTACAAGATACCTTTGCTCAAGTAGTCGACACGAGCAGACTTTACGACTTGATCTGACTTTCATTACATAAACTAAAACAACAGACGCTTAAGGGCCTGCCTCATATTAAAAAAGTACCCATGGTCCGAACACTTTAAAAGGTGCGGGCTATGGGTACCTGTTTGTAAATAATTTCGTAAGCCGATCTAATATCCTCGCGAATATTCCGGGCTTTCTTTAAGATGGACGATATCATGACCGGTTGGATTCTGGAAGGCACGAAGCCCGAAGGTTGGCGCAACCGCAAAGATATGATCAAAGATATCCGCTTGAATCGATTCATACACTCCCCAGTTGGTGTCATTGCTGAAAGCGTAGATTTCCAATGGAAGTCCGTTATCTCCCGGCGCTAATTGTCTGACAATCAGCGTCATATCCTTATGGATTTTCGGATGGTTCCGCAGATATTGATGGATATATTCCCTGAATACGCCTACATTCGTAAGCTGCCTGCCGTTCACTTTGCTTTCCGTATTAATCTCGTGTTCGATGTTGTAGGCGTTAATTTCATTTACTCTTGTCGTGACGTAATCGGTAAGGTAGTGAATCTTCTGAAATTCCTCAATCATTTCCCTGGTGCAAAAGCAGATGCTGCTCGTATCGACATAGAAGCTTCGCTTAATTCTTCTGCCTCCGGATACTTGCATGCCTCTCCAATTCTTGAACGAGTCCGAGATGAGGGCGTAGCTTGGAATCATCGTGATCGTTTTATCAAAATTCATTACTTTTACCGTATTCAATGTAATATCGATGACGTCACCGTCCGCATGATATTTCGGCATTTCAATCCAGTCGCCGACGCGCACCATATCATTCGATGATAATTGAACGCCTGCCACCAGACCCAATATGGAATCCTTGAAAACCAACATCAGAACAGCCGATATAGCACCAAGCCCGCTGAGAATGATCAAAGGATTCTGCCCGATGAGGTTGGAGATGACCACGATGCCGCCGATGATGAAGAGAACGATTTTCACCACCTGAATGTATCCCTTAATCGGTCTGATCTTGGAAACCTCAAACGAACGATAAATGTCATCAAACGCATTAAGCAGTGCATTCAACACCGTGATGGCGACGATAATCATGTACGTTGCTGCAGCTTTTTCAATCAAAACTTGATAAGCCGGAAAGATGGACGCCGAAAAATAAATAATGATTGCCGGCACGAGATGCGACAGCTTGTGGAACACTTTTTTCTCAACGATAATATTGTCCCACGTATACCGATTGTTGTTGACGATATGAACAATCGTCTTCAGCACGATTTTTTTGGCTATGAAATTAGCCAGCACGGAGATCACCGCGATAAATACAACCATGATCATATTCGAGAGATATCCAATGGTTTGTTCGCTCATGCCATATCCGTCTAGTTGATTTTTGATAAAGTCCATTGTTTCCTCCTGACGCAGTTTAAGATTAGCCTATTATTATAGAGGAGATTCTAGTACTACGCAAAGTTCAAGATAAGACATCGCTGGGTTGATTTGGAAGATGCTTGGTAAGTCTGTAAGGAAAACGAAAAAGAACACCGATTCGGTGCTCTTTTTGTCTGATTCGATCCGATCTATTTCGTTTCCTTTCCGTTACGGCTGACCAGCCCCCGCAGGCGCTTCATGACAGACTGAATTTCAGTATCGGTTAACAAATAATACGTGTTCACTGTCCAGGTCTCTCTGTTTTTCAAATGAAAAATCAGCACAGGAAATTTCGGAAGCAGCCACTCCCGAATGGAGGGGCCGCTGTAGCTGATGCTTGTAATCTCCGTCCAGGCTACGGTCCGCGTACCATCTGAAATGGAATTTTGATCGTAGGTGATGAGCTGCGTGTCTGATTTCAGTGCCTTTGGCAAGCTGACAACCAAATATCCTCCAAAAAACGGAATCCCTATTATGGCTGATGTGATACAAAAGAACTTACGAATAAAGGAAGTATCCATAAAAAAAGCCGCATACAGCAGAAACAGGCAGGTCAGCACAAACAGTAAACTGCCAAGTGTTTTGCCCCATGCCACGGATTTCCGATAAGATATCTCGTTCATGAATTAACGCCTTTCTGAAATTATTTGAATAGTCCGCGAATCCAGCGAACTCTATTTTTGACCACTTTAGCTGCGCCCTCACCGATAAAGGCTCCAATCGTACAACGGCGCGATGAATGTACCAAGAAACCGTCTCGTTTTGGTTTATGGTTGGATGGTACCTCCATTTTATCAAAGAGCGGTTTCTTTATGTTTGACTAAATGAAAAAAGGGGCCGTGTCTCCGTCATTTACAATGACATTTGGGACAGCCCCTTTAGTATGTATGATGGCGAAGCGTGGCTGCTCGAAACCACAATTCGCCGGATCGCGTTAGTCAGGATGTCCTCTATAAACTTACGGAGAGAGTATCCGTTTTTGACCGGTGAGCTCCTGAATCGGTTTAATGTTTTGAGTGAATTCCAGCGTGCCTAAATAGTTCCCTTCTTCATCCCTTACGGCAAAATAGCGAATGTAGACAAACTTATCTTTAACCGGGATCCAGAAATCTTCTGCATCTTTGACACCTGCTTTGAAATCAGCTAGGAGCTGATTGACGACGTGAACGCTTTGCGGAGGATGGCAGTTCTGAACACTTCGGCCGATCACCGCTTTAGTACGAACGAAGATTCGTTCTTTGCCCTGGGAAAAATATCGAACGATATCATGTTCATCGATAAAGGTTAGGTCGACCGGTAAATGATTTAAAATCGATTCCATCTGTTTGACCGATAAAATGCCTGTACTCATTCGGATATATCCCTCTTGCAGCGGAGAAGACGCCAATCCCTGATCTGCGCCAGGCTCAGCTGCTCTTTCAGGATTCCATTGTTGATCAGGCGCAATTAAGCAATAACCGACCTCTTCGCTTTGGGCAGCAATTTGAAGCCATTCATCCTCCGTCAACTTTTCCAGAGCCATAGGTAATAAGATATGTTCCTCTTTATAGATCATTTCTGTAACTTCGTTTAAGACGCGTCTGGCCAGATCCACTACGATCTCGGCATGCCCATCAAAATGAGTAAGTTTGGATTTCACTTCTTTTATGCCCATTCGGATACCGTCATCTACTGCCCACATCACCTTGGTCGGTCCATAAATTCCGTATTTCTCAAGAAAAGGAAACAGCAAATTTTCTTTGCGGCTGTAGTGTTTGTCTACATCATAGAGGAGACTGAAATCCTCCAGCAATTTGAGGCGATTTGCCTCTCCTTGATCCTTAAGAAACTGATCCAGATGCAGTGCGATTTTGAAGTTTGCCAGTCGATCGATTTCTTGGTTCTCCATCTTAAAGGTAAACACAGGATGTCCAGGCTGCTCTTCAGGCTTATGGGCTCTGTGAATGTCTTGGATGGAACCTTTAAATACCGCAGCATGCACGCTGCACAGTCGCTGTACTTCGGTTACCGGGATTCCTTCCTCCTGCATCAGCACTTGCTCCAGCTCCGATATTTCATCAACCGATATTTCGCCTACAGCTTGGTTGAATTTTGACTTTACTTCCTCCACGCTTTTTCCATGGTGAAGCTCTTTAATGATTTCCTTGAGCAAATGTAGCCGGGCAGTTCGATGAGCAGAAATTCCTTCCTCACGGTTATTAATTAATTCACTCATGTTCATCACCTCTGTTTTGATTCATTATATAAAGATAAAGTTCTATTCTGTTTACTTCTCTAAACTAGCATTCTCATGCACCGTGACTTGTGATTAAAAGCACATAGGGAATGAAGATTCATTGAACATAGAAAAGGTGATACGTCATCTTCGAAAAATCTTTATCCGCTTGACGGAATGGCCGCACGACTGAACGAAGCCCGCTCAGCCATATATACGTAACAACCCTTGTTTCCGAATTGCTACGGGGACCGTAAACAAAAAGCGACCGGTTACGGTCGCTTCATTATTGTATGTATAGAAGGGGGTCGAACCCTATAGTAAAAAATCCGTAACACTCTTTTACCAAGGCTCCACCAACCCGAACACAGGCTATTCGTACTTCTGAATCAGCAATACACTTTTGAATTTCTTCGTCTGAATCAACAAGGAAACCTACAAACGAGCTTTAAGGAGATGCAAAAAAGCAGTCCGCCTCAAACACACTACAAAAATACGGAGCCGCCCCAAGTTATACCGGAGCGGCTAGCCCGCGTCTCTTCACACAATCGCCCCTTGGGCGTACAGCATCTCCCTGAGCTGCGATGCATCGACTTCCGCCGCGGTGATTCCCATCTTGCAGGCCAGGGCCGCCGCCGTGCCCGCCGCTTCTCCCGTAGCCATGCAGCTTGGCGTCAAGCGCGTGGTCGCCAGTGCTTCATGCGTGGTGGAAATGCAGCGCCCTGCCGCGAGCAGATTTACTGGTCCTCGGGCCACCAGGCAGCGGTATGGAATACTGTAGGAACCGTCATTCTCGATGGTAGCCTCCATGATCCCTTTGCCTGACGGATCATGCAAGTCAACCGGATAACCGCTCCTCGCAATGCCGTCTTCAAAATGTCGTCCCGTCACCACGTCCTCCATCGTTAACCGATACAGACCGTCGATTCGGCGCGACTCCCTAATTCCGATCTGGGGGGCAACCGAGGAAATGGAGGCCTCGGCAAATCCAGGCACCCGCGATTTCAAAAATTCCGCCATCATCAGCACCTGTTTGCGCCCTTCCTCCTCCGCCAAAGTCAGTTCCTCGACGTCGGTCGCGCTTAAGCCTTGTACCCGCGTACAGTTAATCAGCACCTCATCCTTCTCCGGCCCGATAAACAGCAGAACCTGATCGCGGTTGATCGGGACCTCGGCAGCCTTCCACTCCTTATAAAAGCCGGAAACCCCCGTGAGCGGAATACGCTCATTCTCTAGTTCGGCAAACGGCGTCTTGTGATAAAAATTGTCGGGATCAGCAAGCATCGCCTTCCGAATCGCCTCCACGTCAACACCCCGCATCCGGAATTTCATCGTCATCGGCTGCGACAGCCCGTCGCTTTCGCGCCCCTGAAGCGTCGGTGCTCCCGCCAGATAAGCGACGTCCGCATCCCCGGACGCATCGACGAACATCTTCCCGTCAACCTTGATTCGCCCCGATTTTCCAGTAAGGGTCACGGACTGGATGTATTCGCCTTCACGTCCGACTTCGTCAACGAAGCTGTGCGAGACGAGCTTCACCCCCGCTTCGCGCAGCATATCGACGGCAAGCACCTTATATATCTCTGGATGGTACGGCGTCAGCGTATTCACGAAACCGACGGTATCGCGAAGATGGCCGGGCGAGCCCCCTCGCTCCATCAGGCGCTCCACAATTTCCTGTGCCATACCGCCGATGACCCGTTCCCCTTGCTGTGTATGAAACGTCATCCAAGGATAAACTCCGGCAGCCGTAGACATCCCGCCGACAAACCCGTACCGTTCAATCAAGATGACGCTTGCCCCCTGCCTGCCGGCGGCAATGGCGGCGGCAATGCCCGCCGGCCCCGCACCTATAACTACCACGTCCGCCTCCATGATCCGTGTCCTGCTGTCCATCTCTTTTTACTCCTCCTTTTAAGCGTTATTTACGCTATTCCTTGAGACCCGTCATGGATACCCCTTCGACAAACTGCTTCTGCGCAAAGAAAAACACAATGAGCAGTGGTAATGTCGCCATAACCGAAGCGCTCATCAGCAGATGCCACGATGTCCCCGACTCGTCGGTAAACAGCGATAATCCCAGCGGCAAAGTCATCAGCTTACGGTCATTAATAAAGATCAGCGGATCAAAAAAATCGTTCCAGCTCGTCAAAAACGTGAAAATGATCAGCGTGGCAATTGCAGGTTTTGCTAACGGCATCATGATTGTGGAATAAATCCGCAGCCTCGAGCAGCCGTCAATCATCGCCGCCTCCTCCAGCTCCTTCGGAATCCCCAGAAAAAATTGCCGCATCACAAACACCCCGAACACACCGCCTGCGCCGAATATAGGCAAAATAATCAGCGGTAAATGCGTATTGATCCAACCCAGCTCACGCATAAACAGAAACATCGGAATGGCAATGACCTCATTCGGAATCATCATCGTGCTCAGCAGCAGCAGAAACACCAGGCTTCTCCCCCAAAAAGGAATTCGTGCGAAGGAATACCCCGCCATGGAAGAGAAAAGCACAGTGCCCACGGTAACCAGAAGGGCGATATAGACGCTGTTGCCATAAAATAGATGGAACGGGATCGTCTCCAGCACTTCCGCATAATTCGCCCATCGTATCGGCGACGGAATCAGCTGCGGCGGAAAAACAAACACATCAGCCGGCTGTTTGAGCGAAGTCGAGACCATCCACACGAACGGGGTCATCATGACCACCGAAACGGCAAGCAGCAGCAGATAATGGAACAGGTTCCCGCCTGCCGGGTTACCCCTTTTAGCAAATAGACTAGCTTTCATTCAGAACCCACCTTTTTCTCATCTGCCATTGTGCCAGCGTAAGCAGCAGGGTGATGACAAACAGCACATAAGCCAGCGCAGAAGCATATCCGAACTCGAACAGCTTAAAGGCTCGTTCCCAAATGTTGTAGACGAGCACCTTCGTGCTTCCAGAAGGCCCCCCTTGTGTCATCACGTAAATTTGTCCGAACACCTTCAACGAACCGATAATGGTCATCATCAGGGTTAAAAAAATCGTCGGCGTGATCATGGGTACGGTAATTCGGAAAAAAATCCGCATTCTCCCCGCGCCATCGATTCTGGCCGCCTCGTAGAGCTGCGCCGGAACCTGCTGCAGCGCCGCAATGAACAAAACCATATTCAAACCGACATTTTTCAGAAGACTGGTCACGATAACAACGGGCATGGCAAGCCGGGTATCGTACAGCCAGGCCGGTCCGGTAATGCCGATCATGCGCAGCAGCTGGTTAATGAACCCGGAGTCCGTGGCAAACATATACTTCCAGACAATCGACCAGACCACCAGCGAGGTCATGACCGGAATAAAGATCAATGTCCGGAAAAAGCCGGCTCCGCGGATATTTTTTGATAACGGGATTGCAAGCAGCAATGCCAAAGTAATGTTCAGCGGAACAAGTCCGACGGCAAAATAAAGCGTATTGCCCAGCACGCGCCAAAATTCCGCGTCCCCCGCAATCGTTCGGTAATTCTCAAATCCGATGAGCTTGGCCTCACCCAGCAGCGGCCAATCAGTAAAACTCATATAAAGCGCCATAATGAGCGGGACAAGCAGCAGCAGAATGAACCCCAGCACCATCGGCAGCACAAACAGCCAGCCCGCCAAATGGTCTCCGCGGTTTAAAGGCCTGGTCTTCCTTGCCTTCCTTCGAAATGAACGGCCGGGCCCTTCAGATTTTATCGTTTCAAGTGTGGTCATGTCGCTTTCCTCCTTGTGGGGCACCTCTACAGACGATCGATGGCATTCCGTAAAGCGGCAACCTCCTTGCGGATGCCTTCCGCTTCATTGCCCGTGACCACCGCTCCGACCAACAGCACCTTAACGCCGCTGTCGGCCAAGGCCGGGATATCCTCCGGCCCGATTTTACGCTGTGTTGGCACAATGACCGGCAAACCGCCGTGTGCCGCAAGCCAGCGGTAATGAAGCAGATCGGCAAGGGTAAGCCTGGTACCATATTCATGGCCGGGAACGATGGAAGCCTCAAGCGCGCTGATGCCGAAGGTCCGGCCTCCTTGCACGATGTCCCGGTCGAACTCGCTATCGATCGCAAACGTTCTTGCCAATCCCGGGGCCTGCAGCAGAAAAGCAGGATGATGAAAGGCATAAATCGAGTAGAAATCGACGCCAAGTTCAGGGAGCCGGATAATTTCCTCCGCGTTTACCTCTTCCACCGAGCCTCCGGGCACAATTCCAAGGGGGCCGCTAAAGCGGGAGCGAATGTCCTTGAAAATGTCGGCATAGCTACCCAGCGTGCCGAAGCGATTGCCGCTGGCCCGGTGCCCTACGTTGATATGAACTTTCAAACCGTCGGCGCCCGAAGCCAAGGCTGCCTCTGCAAGCTTGATGTCATTGGCCGGGAGGCTGACGAACAGCTGCAGCCCCGGCGCTTCGTTTAATGCTTTATCCAAACGATTCATGCCCGTTCCTCCTAATGTAGCTTCCACTATTTGCTCAGCAGAGCATCCACCTTGCTTTTTACCTCGTCCTGAATTTGCTGCGGTTCACCCCGCCCGGCAAATAACTCGTCAAAGCCTGTCAAAATCTCCGTGTCAATGTTTTGCCAGCGGATATGTCCCGGCTGCACAACTGCTTTAGGCATTTCATCGATGACCGCCTGCTTGATGTGCCCGGCATCCGGATTGCCCTCCACGCTCAGGAACTCATCCGAGTTCAACACCGATTGGCGCGGCGGCACGAAGAAGGCCGACGTTTTTTGGACACCCTCTTTGCCGGCAAGGAATTTCAACAGTTCCTTGGCTTCCTCCGGATGTTTTCCCTCTTTAAATAGCACGTAACCCGCCTGACCCATCATTGGAACGCTGCCTTTCGAGCCCGATGGCATTGGCGCAATGCTCCATTTGAAATTTTGGATTTCCCTGGCTTTGGATACAAAGCTATAGTTGTCGAAAATCATGCCGATTTGCCCGGATTCAAAATTAACCTGCTCTCCCGCCTTCGGGTGCGAGCCTTCTGTAAACATCATGCGCTTCAGCATGTCCAAAGTTTCAACCCCGTATTGATCATTCCAAGTGTATTCCGTCATCTCTGGATTAAATGGTCCGCTCCCGTTTGACCAAGAATACGAAGCAAGAATAATCCAAGTCTTCCAGTCACGGAAAAAGTTAGCTCCGTAAACGTTCGGTGAAGAAGCGCTCGTCTTGATCGTTTTTGCGGCTTCTTCGAACTTTTCCCACGTCCATTCTCCTTTTTCCGCAAGCTCATTTGGCGTACTTAAGCCCGCTTGCTTGAACAAATCTTCGTTGTAGAACACCACGCTGGGCGGAGTGGAAAACGGCAGTCCGTATAGCTTGTCGTCCTGGCGAAACAGTTCAAGCGTCGAAGGTATAATGTCATCGATGTCAAAAGCTTCATCCTGAACAATATCCGTGACATCGGCCAGAATGTCGTTGGCCATAAATTGCGGTACCATCCGCTCTGATACCCAGGCAATGTCGGGCAGCTCCTGGCCTGCCGCCAGCACAGACATTTTTTGCTGATAGTCCGCAAACGGGATCGTGTCAATTTGCACCTCAATATTCGGATGCTCCTGCGTGAAAGCGTCGGTCAGCCCTTTGTACAGCTCAAGCTGCGCCGGGTTTCCCCAGGTCGCAAATTTGAGCAGCACCTTCTCGCCACTGGCTTCACCTGGCGTATTATTCGGCTGTTCTTTTCCGGCGCAGCCAATGAGCCCCACACCAAGTGTTAATGCCAACAAACCGGTCAACCATTTTTTCATATACCGCTTCCCCCTCTGTATTGTTCAAGTTAAGGTTGTGATGAGGTTAATTATATTTACATATGGTCATATAAAAAATCACTAAACGTTCAGAAAAGGTACGATTTTTTTAGTTTTTTTCTGTTCTTGTCCACAAAAAAAGAACTACATAACATAATTTGTTATGTAGTGTTACACACCGTATTCCTCCCGGTAGGTTCCCGGCGTTATTCCGATATGCTGTTTAAATACCAGCATAAAATGCTTAGGACTTTGATATCCTGATAAACGGGCGATGTCGTAAACCTTCAGGTTCGTCGTCTCAAGCAGCTTGCAGGCTCGCCGGATGCGCGTTTCGGCGATATAATCGGACAAATTGCCGCCCCCTTCCTGCTTAAAGAGCTGGCTTAGATAGGAGGGATTTAAATGCACCATTTCCGCTAACGTCTGCAGACGCAAATCACCGTCGGGGTTTTCAGCGATATACGCCTTCAGCTTCCGGATCATCCTGCGCCCCTCGCTGGATGGCGGCCCCCCGTCCGCCTCGCTATGCGACTCAGCCCCATCCGCATATCGATTTGAAGAATTCAAGGTTAGCCGAATCTTGTCCAAAGCAACCGTAAAATCCTTACGGTCTATGGGCTTCAGCAGGTAATCGGCGATCCCGAACTGCAGCGCTTTTTTAGCATATACAAAATCTCCATAGCCGCTGATAATGACAATCGGCATCCCATGGCCCGCGGTCCGCAGCTTTTCAACCATCTGAAGTCCGTCCATCTCCCGCATACGAATATCCGTAATGAGCACATCCACCACATTGCGTTCCAGATAAGTCAGCGCTTCCTTGCCGTGAGCGGCTTCGTATACGACCTCAAAATCAGGAGCCACACGGCCGATCAGATCGCGGATGCCTTTACGGATAATGTCCTCATCCTCCACCAACATGAGTTTGATCATTGATGACCTCCTACTTTTCTTGTTTCGCGAACGGCAGCGTCACGGTAAAGGCCGCACCTTGTCCCAAGCTTCCATCGATTTCGAAGTCACAGTCCCCGCCGTAAATCAACCGCAAACGCTGTTTAATATTTTTCAGCGCCACTCCATGACCGCGTAATGGCATCGCCGGCGTATTTGCTGCCACATCATCCCCGGCCTCTTCCAATGAAGCTTGCAAAGCCGCCAATTCATCCTCCGACAAGCCCCGCCCGTCATCCCGAATGGTCAACAGCACCTCATCCTCAAAACGCGCCACCGTAACGTATACCGTTCCCCCTTGCTCGCGGTCTCCAATCCCGTGCATAATCGCATTCTCAATGAGCGGCTGGAGCAGCAGCTTCGGGACCAAACAATCTTCCAACCCTTCTTCGATATCGAACATAGCCTGCAGCCTGGAACCATGGCGCATTTTTTGGATGCGAATATAGGACTCCGCCGTCTCAAGCTCCTCGCCAAGCCGGATGAGGCTTCGGTCCTGCTCCACTGCGCTGCGGATCAGTCGTCCCAAAGCCGTGGCCATTTCTGAGACGTCCTCATTATTGCGCTGCCGGGCAAGCATGCTGATCGACTCCAATGTATTATATATAAAATGGGGTTGGATCTGGCTTTGCAGTGCGGCTAGCTCCGCCTCTCTTTCCCTCATGCCGAGCACGTACACTTCATGGACGAGGCGGTCGATTTCCTCTACCATCCGGTTGAAGCCGGAACCGAGCCGACCGATTTCATCCTCAGTTACCGGCACGCTCTGTTTGAAATCGCCGAGCTCCACAAGTCGCATTTTTCGTACCAGCGTCCCGAGAGGCTTGGTCAGCCGATAAGAGAAGAAGATGGCTAAGGCCCCGGCCATAACGAGACATACCAGGCCGGCTAGGAGGGTAAAGTTGCGAAGTTCCTTGGTCTCCACAAGCAGGGTCGCCACCGGAATATAGCTGACGATATGGATATCGGAATATCGGGAATAGTTGGAGACTACCAAATACTTGCTGCCCTCCATATGCAGAATCTGGCTGGCCGTCTCCGAATGCCCTGAAAGCTCGAGGATCCGGTCCGAAAGCAGCTTGGACGCCTCCGTATCCCCATCTGCGGTCGCCGTGTAGAAAAGCTCTTCCCGGCTATTTTGCACGACGATGCCGCCGTTCTCTTCCAGCCTGACATTTTCGACAAGCTGTTTGAACAAGGTCTGCTTCAAATCGATTTTGACTAATCCGAGCGTCCGGTTGGTATTGGGCTCACGGATCAGCCTGGCTACGGAAAAATAGCTTTGATTGCCGTCCAGATAGTAAGAAGGCCGATGCGGCGGAAGCAGCACCCAGGCCCCTCTCGCTTCCACCACGCCAGGGTACCAGGGCTGTCGCTCCACGTCCGTATATGCAGCGATCGCACTAGGAGCCAGGCTCGAGAAGGTGTAACCGCTTCCGGCAAAAATCTGGATACTGTCAATCTCTGGCCTGTCGAAGGTCATGCTGGCGATATAAAGCTGCATTTTGGAGCGTTCTTCCACCGTAGGCTGCTGATGCAGACTATCCTCCTCCCTGTACTTGCGCAAGATGGACAATACCCCCGAATCATATAAAGGCATCAAGCTCAATCTCTGCATCTCCATCAGGGTCCTGTCCAAATTCCGGTTGATCTGGTCCACCAATTGAGCAGTATAATCGGAGGTTCTTCGTTCAACGGAGTTGGAAAAATCCACGTAAGTAGCCACGCCCTGCAGACTGAGCGGAATCGAAATGAGCAGCAGGAAGATCAGCAAAATTTTAGCACGAAGACTCCAGGACTTAAGCGGTTTGAACCTGAAAGACACGCTGGCCACCCCCTTCCGCCCGTCCCGTTTATTTTCACTTCATTGTACAGGAACATGGTGGGGATGACTACGGGATACGAATACAGTCAGCATGGAAATTAGACCGGACACTGAGAAAATTATAATTAAGAAGTCTTAAAAAGGAAAAATAAAAGCGACCGAATCACGGTCGCTCCACTTTTTAACCGAAGACTGTTCTACTCCAACTCCATATAAAAGAGATTCGTCGTATTATCTTTTGTAATCGTATGCGCCCCTGGAGCAAGTGACACACTAACAATACCATTCGTCATTGTATAACTCGTTCCATCAATCTTGATCTTGGTTCCGTCTGCCGAATTAAACACTAATGTTAATGTAGCGGTTTCCGTAGAGGTAAAGGTAATACGGGTTGAACTCTCGATTTTCAAACATTGGGTTAGCGTTAAGCCGTTATACACCACTGTTCCCTTGGTTGTGGAGAGATTCCCTACAATATTAAAGAAATCGTTTTCCGCTCCGGACGTTGTGAAGTTGTGAACTTGTTCTCCGGTGGACGGCTCTGGTTCTGGTTCTGGTTCCGGCTCCGCCCCGGTTGAATTCCCGCCTACGGATACAAGTTGAGTGGTGTAGCTGCTTATTTTAGCCATAAGAGCTGTATTGAGGGCATAGGATGTGTCGTCAACGGCATCATTGAATTCCCAGGTGAAGTCCCCGTTATTCAGGCGTCCGGCTTGTGCGGTAACGATCTGTTCCACATCGCTCACGTTATCAATGTCGACGCGGTTTACTCCCGTATCGACGGTTGTATCGAAGTTATTATAAGCCGTTCCTCCCACGAATGCTTTGTATGAGCTTGGTACGGTTTCACTTCTTGACGAAGCCAAGAATGCATCGAATGAGGTTGCATTTGCCGGAGTTGTTCCGGTATCGGAATTCGCATAAATTAGACTGTCCGCATCTACGATCCTATTGTTATAGGCCTTAATCACGCCTCCGTCTTCGCCCGAAAATGTCCCTGCCCCTAGAGCATCCGTACCTTGCAAGGAGCTCAACATCGGGTATTTGGCATGTCTAAAGTAATTGGATTCCACAAAGGCCGAAGCTCCCGTTGTCACACCGACCCCATATTTTGAGACTCCGTCATAGAAGTTATTATAGATGTGAACCGATGCCAATCGGATGCGTGGATGCCGCGAGTCCGAGTGATCAAACCAGTTATGGTGGAAGGTGACAAAGAATTCCTCCGATTCACTCAAACCGACCAAAGCCGCTTTTCCCGAATCCCAGTAGTGATTGTAGGAGATGGTAATATAGGTCGATCCTTTTTTCAGATCCGTTGAACCATCACCCTTGGCCTGGTCGGCATCTCCTCCTGCGGTTCCATAAAAAAGATCGTTATTATGCACCCACACGTTGACGTTTCCTGTATCCATGGAAATCCCGTCGTCAGGGAACAACATGAGTCCCAGGTTTCTTACTTCCACATCCCCGACATATCTAAGGAGCAATCCCCATCCATAAGCATAAGCGTCGTCTCCGATCCCTTCGATCGTCATATTCATTTCCGAATATTCGTTTTTGCCTTTTACTTGAAGGTAGCCGCTGCTATTCAGTTGTCCGCTCATGTCGTCATCTGTAACTTTTCCAATAAATCGAATGGCAAGAGGGGTTGTATCATATCCTTTTTGTCTTAGCGTCAAAATCTCGCCGATCCCCACGCCCGTTTGAACCCCGCCTGAGCTATCGATTTTCACATCAAGGGTGACGGTTCGTGCCGTTTCGGAGGTCACATAAATAACTTGTGCACCATCCTTAAGTGTTCCGTCATCATTGTAGGCACCCGAGCCTGTCTGGTATGGCGAGTCTGAGGAAAAAGCAAACCCCGATCGATCATGCGGCGCTACGGACAGGTTATTCGAAACGGCACTTACCGTCGAACCGTCACTCAGCCTGGCTTCAACCCTCATTACATAATTTCCTGCAGCTAAGCCTACGGCGTCCGCTCTCCAATAGGAAGGGTATTGTCGAATCAGCTCATTATCAATTTGTTGATAGCTGGAATCCGGGGCGCCTGCTTGTTTAACATATACATTGTATCCCTCCGCATTACTTAGGGGTGACCATTCTATATACGCCGTTTCATTCCAACCCCCACCACCGATGATCGAAAGACCGGCAGCATGGACCGTACTCTTATTCACCCATCCTCCCGCTATGAGAGATAGCGCCAGAGAAAACAACAACACCATGCCGGTCACCTTTGCAACGCTGTTCTTCATTTCATCTCCTCCTTTTTTTGTTCACTTGCACTTTTGTAATCGTTTTCAATAAATTGGAACTTTCTTATCATCCCCCTCGCTTATGGACCATGTCTGTCAAAACAATGTCATTGTTTAAAATCAACAAATTTTGAAATTCCACCCACAGCTTATCAGCTGCTAAAGAAGTTCCGAAACAATCATTTTCTCACACCCGGTGCATTTCACGATAATCTGAGTTAATGATTATTCGTCAGGGAAATGACACCTACTCTTGGACAACATCCTTGTTGGCATCGTCGTGAACGGCTGAAATCTGCAGATACAAGGCGCAGATTGGGCTATATTTCAGCCTTCTCCGGACGCAAACGAAAAAAGCGCCCGGTTAAGGTCGCTTTGGAGAGAGCTTCTAAAAGCTCTCTATGGGCAGGCTGCATCGAATAGATTTTATGGAGGCGAACCGTGTAGCTTGGCAGGATGTACGGCATACCGCATTAAAGCTTACCCGTTATGTAACGGCGTAAGCTTTTTGTATTACTCTGTTATTCAGTTCGGCAGCGATTAGCAGCGTACAGATTCCCTCATTATGATACCGCCATCCAGTATTGTTAAAGTCCATCGATTTGCGTTATTTGAGGACACTGGTTCCGCTATTTCCTTGTTTTTACCGATTTCGCAGCAATATGCGGACAAGAGATCCGCTATTGCGGGATTTATCGCGGATTAATCCGTGTTTATGGTACAATAGCGGATCCTATGTCCGCGTGAACTCCATAATGGGCCGATTCCCGTAAAATAACGGATCCTCTGTCCTCATGATCTTCTTAATGGGCGAATTTTAGCATATAGCAGGGCCTCTGCTGCCCACATAAGCACGGGAAAGGGCCGTTTCCTGTAAATAACGGATCCTATGTCCTCACGACCTTCTTAATCAACTGGTGAACAAGCTGCGCGTCGAGCGGGCCGAAGAGATGCTCCGCCGCAATCCCGATGTGAAGCTGGCGGATTTGTCCTATCAACTGGGCTTCTCGGACAGCAAATATTTTTCCAAGGTATTCAAGAAAATTACGGGAAGGCCGCCAAGCCAAAGCGTCGAGTCCGAAATGTAGAAAGTGTCACCTCGATCTATGGACCTATGGAGCACCCCTTTTTACTTAAACCGGACACCGTGATCACCTGAGCACGAACGATGGGTAAAGAAACATTTATTCCATTCAACATAAATAGGCAAAAGAACCTTCAACCGACGGGTTCACTTGCCTTTTCAAAAATAAAGAAAACCCGCTGTTGTGAGCGGGTTCTGTGTATGGAGGCGAACCACGGCTGTGTAAAACCACAATACACCGCCGAGTATTCCATTCGTTACCTTTCATACTTGTCTATCCAATTCGATTGTTGAAGCAATGTAGACGATACGGACCAAGTAGTAGATTTTCAAAAAAGAAGAGCTCTAAAGCTCTCTATGGGCTGGCTGCATCATCCCTTGAGCGGGGTGATCCTCTGGGTAGTCGTAATATTGCGACTGAACAGACGCATGTATTGGTGCTTCCATTGGCGGCACTGACGGCTGCTGATAGGGTTCATCCACATACATGATCTTACGCTGAATTTGCATGAGCCCATTCACGATACGCAGCGCGACCCAGAACAGGATAAGGCCAACGCCTACGTACAGCAGATATTGCTGATTATAAGTCCAATCGATATGAAAATAACTAAATACGCTATTCTCCAAAATATCAAGCTGCAGTTCATTCATCAAAATGATATGGACGACGGGAAGAGCAATTAATCCGAGTCCCAGTGAAATCGCCGTCACCATAATAACAAAGAATACGATGCCAGTAACAAATCTTAGTAATACGAGGAGCAGATTTCGAATAAATAACCCTCCGTCAAAACCTCTCACCATTCGTTTCAACCAATTCTGCCCAGATTCAGACTGTTGATTGTAGGTATACGAAGCAGAAGGAGCAGGTAAACCTAAAATTTGTCTAATCATGCTTTGTTCAAAATTGACAATCCCATTCAACAGCTTGGCTACTCCAAAAAACAGCGGTATTCCGATAAATATTGGAGTCAAACCGATGGATAGTGTTAGTCCCGTTATCGCTACTGTAAAATAAATAATCCCTAACGGGAGAGATAGCAAGAAATAGAGGATCGTTGCATAGGTTTTTGGATTAAAAAGCACCCAATTCACCTTGCCTGCCCGCGCCATTCCAGTCGCTTCTGTTGCCTTCATATTCAAACACCCCTTATAGCTTCATAAGTCACGCTCCGAGTTATAAGTCCATTATATCCGCCTTATTTGGCTGACATAACCGTCTTAGGGGGTATCTGAACCTAGACTTTAGACTAGGGACTGACCTGGCTCTGATGAACTTATTGAAGTAAAGTCAACGCAATGAGCCTCCATGTATTTCCTTTTATTATTCCATAATCTGTGTTTTATTAAATATAGAATGAAGCTATCCTATTCACGTTTACTACCTAACTGAAGGAGATCTCTACATGAAACAGCCATTAAGTATCATCCCAGACCAATGGAAAAGAACTGGGATTGTCACGATCGGCGGCCTACTTATAGGAGCAGGATTTGCCGATTGCCTGATTGCCATGAATTCAATCGATTTAAATCAAATCGCTAGAGGGTTAACGATCTTTAGTGCAGGTCTGACCATCTTAGTCGTCATGGATAACTCTAAAACACAAAAGGAGACCGAGAAAATCCAAAAAGAAACACAACTTCGAATGGAAAAAATAGAAGATAAGCTGAACGCCCTTCATCAATCCCAACAAATAACGAATTCACAGTTTCTTGAAATCAAAGAGCTGATGCACCAATCCAATTCGGAGATCTAATACACAATACTTTGTTTCGGTACAACTTGAGTCAATGAACGCGCCTGAGCAGGCTTTAAAAAGCACCATCAGTATTATCAAAGGCCCTCCAGGCACGGGGAAAACCCAGACCAGACGATCTTAAAACATTCTTGCGAAAGTTTTTTGCCAATCTGCCACCTGAAGTGTGGAGGGAATTTAGAGTAAAGATATCTTATGGGGAGCTGTATGAAACCTTCAGTAAGAGAAGCCGCCATTTCCAGCCCTTGGACTTGTCGATCCTCTCCTCATTGTGTTTAGGACTAAAATATACAGTTAGCGTACAAAAAACAACATATGGTACGCTTATGCGTATAATCGAAATCTCAAAGAGAGGAAGCGGATTATTGCCCCCATCTTTTTATCTTGTGTTATGAATGTAACATCGAAGCCATAAGGTCTTACTTATCCATCTAAGTTTAACTTTTCTTATTTGTTTTTAGGGCTGATGGCTACAATTGTCTACTCAAATATTTAGGATAACGCGTTGCTTTGATCGACTTCCAAAATATCGAGCAGGAACATAAAGATCGGAATCCCGATAATAAGCCCCCAAATCCCCATGAAGTGCTGAGAGAAAATAAGAACAATAAAGGTGTAGAACATCGGCAGCTTCGTTTTGTGAGCATACAGCTTCGGATTTAAGAAGTATGTCTCTACTGCATGGATAAGTAAAATCATGACAATCGCCCAAATGACAGTTGAGATACCGCCAATCTGGTAACCGATAATACTGATCGGAATGAAGGAAATCACAACACCGACAACCGGCACAAGGCTTAGTAAAAATACCATAATCGTTAGAGCGAACAAGTAAGGGTAGCCCATAATCCACAACCCGATAGTCGTTAAAATCGTATTGACTAAGGCAATCATCAGTTGAACCTCGATCACTTTACCGAAGGAAGAGGTGAATTTTTGGCCAAAATATTTAAACTCATTGTAAGCCCAGCTTATCTTGCTTTTGCTCAACTTATCTGTAAAGTCATTGACTGTTTTCTTCTGGATTAAGTAGAAGTAACTCAATACAATAACAAAAATGATAACCTCGGCCCATTTGCCTATCTTCAGAATATAATTTAATGCCTGGCTTCCGTATTGCTCTAATTCCAGCTTACCGAGCGCGGAGGAGACAAGCTCAGCGATTTCATCCGACTGAGGTGTATTCACGAATCTGATAATGGAAAAATATAAATCGGAAATTTGACTAATGAGCTTCGGAACATAATTGACAATTCCGTATACAAGCCCAAATATTAAAACCGCATACAATATCGTATTCACGACAATAGGCGATATAGGAAACAGCTTCGATATTTTCTTCGTAATAAAGTGCTCTAGGCGTCCCATGACGAAGGTAACAAGAAACAGCAATAACAGCAGATTGAGCATACCTCTTAAGCTGTACAGCAATAAAATAACAAGTAAGAGGAACAGAATCCTTCTTACTACATTGTTAGAAAAAAACTCCCGCAAAAAATTCATTCGCTTCCCTCATTTAATTATATTTAGTTACCTAAAGATTCACGGATGTGCCTGGAGAGTCACAATACGAAAGACGTGACTTCCGACCGCTGTTGACGGCATAACATGACTTCAGTTCAACTTAGACAGTTCAATTATATATGAAATGGTTACCATTCGAAAATTCTCCTCGACAGCTTAATAACGAATAAGTAAAACACACACACTTTTTACCGCTGTAATAAGCAAAAAGCGACCATATTGGTCGCTTCAGATTGTCGATAAACCCTGTACTTTTTCAAAGGCACAGGGTTTATCGCATTTGAGTTCATTCAAAAAATAGAATTTAAGGAGGAGATTACCCCCGTTTTTCCAGGCGATCCAGGTGGATCGCCTGGAAAAGAGGAGAACCCCCCTCTTTTTTGGGTTTCAAGTACAATATCAGTAAACTTTGCGCTCATTACTACAATAAATATTTTGAGTCTCTGTATCTTTAACAATAGTATTTACAATATCATTAGGATACCGATTCAAAAAAAAGTGTTCTCCTTTAAATTCATGAAATTTCACATTCCCTTCAACAACTTCGCTCCATTTATGAATTTCTTTGATATGAGTCGAAAAATCATTATCCGCATAAAAAACGCTTATTCCACAACTTATTTTTTCTGCTTTGGGCTGAAACTTATAATTGTCCAAAATTATAAAATCTGCTCGCAAAATCGGAAGAAACATATCCATAATCTCTTGGGTATAAAACTCCTCTGGTATGCCCCCATATTGTTCTACCTTTAGCAAGAAAGTTTCATTCGTCATATTTTCAATGTCTTCTCTCTCTTCAAAAATATGTGGAGCATTTCGCCCAGAAAAAAACAGATGCCTTGGTTCCTTAGCTCCCATTTGCTTAAGTTTATAATATATCTCATAAGTCAATAAGGCTCCCATACTGTGTCCAAATATAACATATTCATCGTCATATTCTAATTGTTCAATGATTCTTTTGGCGATATCTTCACTTGCTTCACCAACAGACTGGTAGCAAGGCTCTCTGAATCGAGTTCCTCTCCCAGCCAATTCACTCATAAACAATTCATATCTATCCGGCAGTAGTTTTTTCCATTCATAATATACATTTACCGATGCTCCAGCATATGGAATGGGAAATACTTTTATTTTGTTTATTTCACTCACTCCTAATAGTATCTATACTTTATTTAATTATACTTCTCTATCCCTCGCTGCTCTGCCAGCAACAAATTTACCATACCACTATAGCTATTCAAACCGTCTGTCTGATTATTCGCCTTCAGATATACGTCATTTACATTTCTTGAAATACTTGAAATAACACCCTCATACTTATCCCGGTACTGCTCATTTTGTTCTATATCATGCTGCACCGCCTTGGACAGACTGGACATTATATCAGACGCCTTATCTGGATCAACCTTTTTTAGCTCAGATATAGAATAATCAAATGCTAGGAATAAACCACTGTATAGTATCATTGAATCATCCTGCTGTTTACATGCCAGATAAGCTATAAAATTTGCCTCATCCTCATGCATGAAACCACTCTGATGTGCCAATTCATGCGCCATAGTAGCAGGCACCAAGAAAACTGGCACATTAACATTGATATTGGATTCATAAGTAAAAGGGACAAAAATACCATGTATCCCTGCGTGCGACATTAGTTTTGACATCGCCACTGGTTTTGGTCTTGAATATGAATGCTCCAAAATAGGATATTTCTTTGATAACATTTGCATCGAGAACACTGCGTGTTGTGCATAATAATCAAAAACCTCTGGTACATGAGCCAAAAGATCAGTATCCGCTAACTTTTCCCTTGCCAATTCCATTTCAACGGCAAGCGACTTAGTCAATTTGACCAGTTCCTCTTTGCTGTAGTTCTCCTCTTTATATTCGGTATGAGACAAAAAAGAATATCTGTGATAGTTTATTCCACCCAAAATAGTATAACAAAAATATATTACGCTACAGATCGTAACGATTCCTAGAGTACCACGATAAACTACCATCTTACGTACACCTTTACTCATGATAACCTTGCGCACATAATAAACGATATAAAATAGAAAAAGTAACACAACCAACACTACGAGCCATTCACTAACAGAAAATTTGACCCAAGAAGGTACAAATCCTACTGTTTTTGACAATAACGGATAGACAGACTTACTATATTTTTCCGCCCAATCCTGATGGTTCTGCGCGTATTTTGTCAGTATATAAGCTATAACTCCAAGTGAGATCCACGGCAATCTCTTAAGTAAAAGCTTTTTTATAATGTACTCCTCCTATCCAATAAATATAGGATGTACGCAATGTAACATCGTAATATTATTTCTTTATTTCAATATACTTTTCCTCATAAAAATCATGTTTATTAGAAAAAACATATTGATTCATAAAATCTATAGGGAGTACTTCATAAGCCCAATAGGTACCATTAGGTCTATTACTTGAAATAGCATGTCGGGCGATTTCAGCAGCCACTGTACCCGTTAACTCTGAACTCGTTTCCATTTGTAAATTCAATCTGCACCTAACATTCTTTCCATTTTTCTCTCCTGTAGCATCAATGACTAAAGCTATCCATTCCTCTTTAGGTTGCTCCTCTAAACTAATGTCTAGTTTTTTCATGGCTTCTTCAACCGAAGACTCAAGTTGCATTTGATAAAATTGCATTGCCAAACGAAAAATATAATCATTTGCTGCTATATTGTACCAGTGGAGTTCTTGTACCGAACTAACTTCTAGAATATCAATGATCTCTTGACTTAAATACGGTTTCTTATAGACAGGCACATCCACTTCAGGTACAAATTCTTTCTGCATCATATTTATATTTTCCGTTTTAACACGATGATCACTCCAATAAGAGTCTGTTTTTCCAATTACACTATGCCCACTCATTAATATATCTGAGATAGAAGTTTTCGTATAATGTTCCGCACCACCAATATAACAATTCACATGCTTAGTTTCGTCTAGTAAATGATTTATCACTCGTTTTAATAGCAAACCTGTAATTCCAGGACAAAAACCAGCTCCTATGTAATTTACACCGTTAGCTTTGAGCTCTAGCTCTTGCTCCTGACTCAATAATAAAGCATTGGAAGCATCAACATATTTTGCTCCTACTTTCATAGCTGCCTGAGCAACTCTATCTTTAATTACAAATTCAGGCCCTGCACAATTAATGACAACGGTACAATCAGCACAGAATGCAATCAAGTTCTCCCAGTCAAAAATATCCAAAAAGTGATAGTTAAAATTATTCAGGTTCAATAATGCTGTAGGTTCACGCCGCTGTCCGCCCTTAACTATAAAGTCTTTACATAAGTTCTTACAGATGACTTCACCGATCATTCCGCCACACCCGACAACTGCGATTTGCTCCATCCGTACGACACCCCTTTCATCTTATACAAGCATAAAACAGTCCAAAAACTTATTTCATACATACATTGAGTTTAAAATACAAGACTAGTTATACCTTTCTCTATTAAAAGATCATTATTATGTCTACTCAACATACTCAATGCATAAAATCTTTGTTTGGTTTCCATTAATTCATGATATGTCCCGTGTTCTTCAATTTTTCCATTATTCAATAAAACAATTTCATCATATCCACTAAGAATGGATTCATCCAGCCTATGTGTAATGGAAATTCTCGTAATGCCCTGCATTTCACTTAACATACACTCCAGGTCACTAGCTGTTTGATTGTCCAACGCTGAAGTCGCCTCGTCCATAAGTAATATAGGTGATTTTCTAAGGAGTGCTCTTGCTACAGAAATTCTCTGTTTTTCCCCACCTGAAAAATGGATTCCATTTTCTCCACATAAGACATCAAAGCCGCCTCTGTCATTAATCAATTTCTGTAGCATACTCCTCTTTATGACTTGCTCAAACTCATCTGTGTCACATTCACGAAACAATTTAATATTTTGTTCAATCGTCTCATCAAAGATAAAACAGTCCTGATGAATAAAACTAACATTTTGGAAAATGGACTGATCACTTATTTTCTCAAGTTCAACCCCGTCGTACCTGATACTTCCTTCATACCCATCATAAAACCCAGTCAGCATCTTTAATAAGGTTGTCTTTCCACTCCCGCTTGTTCCTACAATTGCATAAGACTTTCCATGTTCAAATTCAAAATTAATATCATCTAAAATTGTTTTCCCATCTACGCTTAACGAAAGCCCATTTAAAGAAATTTTATTCCTGAATTTAGGAATATCAACTCTTTGAGTTTGTTCCGTTTTTGCCTCTCCTATTTTATTGAAATTCATTAATAAAACCCGACTAGCCTGCCTTTTGGTAAAACCGGTTATGAGTCGATTAATGGGAACTGTTACGCAATTTAGCAATTGAATAAAAGCCATAATCTCCCCTACTGTAATTTGTCCTTTCATGAGCTGCTGAGTTCCCACAATAAATATGACTACAGCAACAAGAAATGTTGAAATATCAGTAAGTGACATAATGAGTGACAGCAGATTTTCGTATACCATTTTTACTTTTTCCTGCTTGTTCGCTTTTGCCTTTGCCCTTTCAAAAATCTCTTTTTCGATGTTAAAACTCTTAACAACCTGATTTCCAGACAATATATCTTTAATGAAAGATACATAACTTTTATTTTGCTCAGCCACTTCGCCTTGTGCTTTTTGCATACGATTATTAAATATACTCGAAACGGCGAGTGGAATGATGCAAGTGAGTAATATACTCAATGCAAGGAATGAATTAATGATAAACATCGCAAGCACTCCGCCTACAAGCATAGCAAGCTGAACAAATATTTCCACGGTCCCTTTTATATAATCGTTTTGAATAATAGTTATATCATTTGACAATCGTGATATGTAAGTTCCATTACTCTCCTTGTTGAAGCTTCTCATATCTAACCGCAAAATGTTTTCAACCAGGGTATTTTTCAGGTTTAACGTTGCCTTTTTTGTATATAAATTTTTAACAGCATACCCCACATACATTCCCACTGCACCTAAAGGCAATAAAATAACGGAAATAGTAGTTAACTTAACGATATTGTCAATATCTTTGTTAATCGAATAATCAATAAACTTTTGTAGTATAAACGCCAATGCAATAAACAGAATAGATGTCACGATACCAAGTAAGCAGGACAAAATAAATAAGCCTATATTCTTTTTGTATATGCTTTTTGAAATTTTTTCATTCATACTATAAGCCCTCTTCTTGTTTCTAATTTCATTTAGAGCATGTCTAATTTATACTTCAATTGTTTATTGCTAGATCATGTGCATTTTTCAGATATTTTGAGTGGAACCGCCACGAGCATATGCACATGACCCAGCATCATATGGCCTTTTATGCCCCCTCCACCTGCATAGCAGGTGGTTTATGGGTAAGATACAACATTAAATATTATTCATGACATCATTAAGGAGCTCTTCTTCAATTGTAATGCCTGTAATGCGAGCAATTAGAGTACTATTGTGAATGTAGAAGTGCATGCTCACTCCAAAATCTTCAGACTCTATAATCTGTGTTTGTAAAAACATCTTCTCTAATGATATGTCATCTCGACTTGCAAACTTATCAAGGACTCCCTGATAATTAAGGATTGGAATGCGATTGGACATTTCATTAAAACCGTACTTTTGTGCGATAAGAAACAACTTTTCTGTAATGGCAGATTGATTAATACTGGATTTTTCTGATGCTGATAAAAGCTGTTCTTGCATTTTACTTTTCCTATCATAAATTGAATAATCTAAATTTAAAGTCAGCCCCAACATTCCCTTATTGAATTCATCTCTGTTATGTGTCAAAACAGAAACAGGAATGTTGTTTAATTCTTCAGATAAGTCACTATACATAAGCCTTGATATAAATTCTGCTGCTGTATTAATGGGTTGCTCACTAAATTTCTGATATTGTAACTCATTTAGTTTCACATGAATTTCTGTAGATCTCTTCGTGTCTCGTCGCGAGACTAAGTTAGCCGATTTTTTAGCAGCTTCAATATACTCCGCCATGTTAGACTCTTGATTATCAGAAATTTCCAGTTCATCAACTTTCTTTTTGATCATTTTGCAATATTCTATGAAAGAATAGTTATAGGGAGTGTTACGTCTGTTGTTCAAAGTTTCATGAAGCATAACCTTAAACAAATCTTGTGAGACTCCATCCCATATTAAATGATGAATTGCACTAAGTACTAAGCAATGATCTGCATCAATTTCTACGATTAAAAATCTAGATAAGAGCTTATCGTCAGTTAGAAAATTCATCTCATTCACAATTTCCTTAAATTGTTCTGCAGATAATGCTAAGGTTCCTTTCACTACTGGAATTTCCCATTCATCCGAATAATCGTACTCTTCTAAATAGGTCATTGTTTGATTTAATTTTGTTCTTAACGCTCCATGCCTGGAGATGATTTCCTTGACTGACAAAGAAGCATTCTCTGCCGTTCCTCCTATTCTTATGATGTCAGTAATAATTTCTGTATCTGGTCGCAAGAAGTCTTCATGTCCTGTCAATACAGGACATTCTAAAGTAGGACGTGTTTTAATATAGTTATCTCCATAATCATTCAACTGTTCTTGTATCATGCACTTTAGATCGCCATCACGGTTATCACCGATAAATGTTACGTCTAATGGCATTTTTACTGTTCCTTTTCTGGTTAAACACGTTTCGACAACATCCTTAATTGCTCTTTCATATGCCAACACCAATGTTTGAGCATCTTCATCGGAATACAATCCAGTATCATATATGATGTCAAATTCAAGTTGCCCATTTAAAACAGCCCCGTTTAGAGACAAACCCATTCCTGATGAATTTTTTTCTGACATACTTCTTCCTAATGGCATTTCCGACATGGATATGCCTTCAATTCTGTCTATCTCATTATCCAATTCTCCAAGATAATTGAATGTTATGGCTGCGCTCATCTCAAGTCCACTATGCTCACCAAGATATCTCAAAACTCCATATCCAATTCCATGATTAGGGACCTGTCTCAATGTTTGTTTTGTCTCCAAAATGCTTTCTTCAACAGTATCTTTTGTCTCCAAAATAATAGGATATACACTTGTAAACCAACCAACTGTACGATCAATGGCGATCTCTCTATCTATTGTCTCTCTACCGTGACCCTCCATTTCTATGGTTAGGTACTTAGAGTTTCTCCATTCTTTGACCGCAATGGTCAGCGATGCCAGTAACAAGTCGTTTATTTCGGTTTTATATGTCTTTCCAGCTTCAAGTAACAACTTTTTCGTCGTTTCAGAGTCCACTTTCACTACTTTATTTTTATATTGACCACTTGCTGTTTGTGTACTCTTGAATGTCTCCGTACTATTTGATTTTTCTGATATATTTTTCCAGTATGCTATTTCATTTGAAAGCACTTCACTCTTAGCATATTGTGTTAAAGCATTCGCCCATTCCTTGTACGAAGCCGTTTTCATTGGCAGCTTGATTTTACCTGTCTCTTGGATTTGTCGATATCCACTAAATAAATCCTCCAGCAGAATTCTCCATGATACACCGTCTATGACCAGATGATGTACACAAATTAGTAAATGATCTCCACTGCCTGAATGGAACAGTCCTATTTTTACCAAGGGTCCTTTGTCTAGGTCTATGCTTGCCTGTAATTGATCGCTGGCATACTCTATCTCTTTCGATGGATCTTGCACTTTTGTATAATCTTTTTCATACCAATCATATAGCTTGCTTTCCTCTGTAGACAGCGTGATTTGACGTTGTTCGTCATATACATTTCTTAAGGCGTCATGATGTTTAATGATTTCAGTAATTGCTGTCTTTAAACTAGGTATGTCAAACGGCTCATCACTTCTTAACATTAAGGCCTGATTAAAATGATTGGGTACGATGTGACGCTTATTGAAAAATTCTAGTTGTATAGGAGTTAGAGAACTTTCCCCATTGATTTCTCCCTGTTCGTATACTTGACTTACTTCTCCCTTTTGAATATTTTCCCCAATCTTTCTTGGTGTCTGCTGATACATTAATGCTGCGAAAGATAGCTTATAACCTTTTTCCCGCAACTTCGAAACTGCCTTAATCGCTTTAATAGAATCTCCACCAAGTTCAAAGAAACTGTCTTCTATTCCAATTGGAGATATGCCTAAGATTTCTTCAAATACTTCCGTAATGACCTTCTCTGTTTTAGTTCTTGGTGGCACATATTCCTGTCCCTCTAATGCATGGGGTTCTGGCAGGGCCTTTGCATCCAGCTTACCATTTGGAGTTAGTGGCAATGCATCGATCTGCATCATAAAGCTAGGCAACATATACTCGGGTAGTTTTTCTCTCAAATCATTTTTAATTTCAGACATATCCAGTTTCTGCTCTTGATTGGTCGGGATCAGATATGCACATATATGCTTGTCACCGCCCACTTCCAATGCAACAACGGTTACATCCAATATACCCGGCTGATTCCTTAGAACGCTCTCGATTTCGGACAACTCGATCCGATATCCTCGGATTTTAACCTGTTCATCTATTCTTCCCAGGTATTCGATCTCCCCGTTAGGCAGCCATCTCGCCAAATCTCCAGAGCGGTATAACTTCCCTCCTCCATAGGGATTGTCGATAAACTTCTGCGCTGTTAATTCAGGCTGGTTTAAATAGCCTTTAGCAACCCCGTCTCCCGCGATGCATAGCTCACCAGGAATGCCTACACCACATAACTCCATCTCATTCAGTATATATAGCTGCATATTGGCAATGGGTTTCCCGATTCCTACACTTAAACCCTTATCTTTTTCTTTGGAATAGACATAGTCACAGCATCCTACGGTAGTCTCTGTAGGGCCATATTCGTTATGAATCTTTACGTTGTCTCCTAATAGCTTCTGCGTTTTCCATGCCGTATCTGTTGTTAACTCTTCTCCACCGACAATCAGCGTTTCTAAATTCGGTACATCTACGCCGTCCGCATAAGTTTCCAGCATCTTTAAATGAGAAGGAGTAAGCTTAAGGAAGGTTACCCTGTTATCTTTTAATGCTGCACGTAACCTTTCCTCCGTGTCCCCTCCCTTTAATAGAAGACATCCACCACTAATCAGCGGTAAATACAAGGACGTTACGGAGAGGTCGAAACTTAAGCTTGTCATTAATACCGTCGTACAAGCTTCTTTCTGGTACTCTTGATCTGCATACGACAAGTAATGATCCAAGTTACCTCGTGTCACCGCCACGCCTTTGGGCTTTCCTGTCGTTCCTGATGTGTAAATCACATAGGCGATGTCGCCCTTTTCAACAGCACACGCTGGATTTGTCTCCTTCTCGCCCAGATCATCAAGATTCATAGAGATGAATGGGACTTCCGTTTCCAGCTTCTTCTCTCTTGTTAAGATGACCTTGGGTGCTGCATCGTTCAGAATATGCTCGATTCGTTCCTTCGGAGTCGCTGGATCAATCGGTACATAGGCGGCTCCACTCTTTAGCACGCCCAAAATGCCAATCATCGTTTCCGCTTCCAGGGTAGTCATGATGGCCACTCGATCATTGGGCTGAACACCTAACGAAATCAGTTCCCATGCCAATGCATTGGCCTTTCGGTTGACTTCTCCATAACGAAGTACTCCCGTTTCGTATTCGATTACCGTCTTCTCAGGTGTCTGTTCCGCATGTTTCTCGAATCGTTCCACTACCGTATGATGCTGTGCATACTCTGTATGGGTATCATTGAAAACCGTTAGTATTCTGTGTTGTTCTACCTCACTGACCATGTGGAGTTCAGACAATTTCATTTCAGGGTTAGCAATCACCCTATCCAGCAATACCTTAAAATGTTCCAGCATGACCTGTGCTGAAGTCTGGGTAAATAAATCACTGCAATAGACCAGATCTAAGGCGTACCCGTCTTCATACGCTGTCGCTTGTAAATCCAAATCGAATTTGGCATCAATGAAAGGAATGCCCAACATGTCGACTTGGGCTTCGCCCATCGCAAGATGGATTTCCTCGTTATTCTGCATGGTAAACATCACGTCAAACAGCGGATTGCGTGACAGATCACGGCGTACTTCTACTTCCTCTACCAATTCTTCAAATGGGTATTCTTGATTCTCATACGCATTCAATGCCAGCTCTTTGATCTCGCTTAAAAATTCCAGGAACGTTTTCTCGTCCCTTGGATATCCTCTCATGGCTAGCGTATTGACAAACATGCCTGCGATCGTCTCGGTATCCGGATGCACCCTGCCGGAGATGGGGGTTCCTACCACGATATCTTGTTGCCTGCTGTATTTATGCAGTTCTATCATAAATACAGCCAGCAAGGTCATGTAATCTGTCGTTCCATGTTGTTTATTTATATTTTGAATGCCAACTTTTTGTTCTTTACTAAGCTGAACCGACACTTGGGCTCCTTTGTAACTTTGGATTTTTGGACGTGGATAGTCCGTCACCAAATCCAAAACCGGTGCCTCTTCTTTAAATACTTCTTTCCAATAGTCTCGCTGACTCTCCAGGTTTCTACCACGCATCCATTCACTATAATCTTTGTATTGGAGTTCAAGTGGTTGTAATCTTTCACCGTTATACAATCGTGAGAAATCTTCGATTAATAGATTTAGCGTCTTGTGATCGGAAATAATATGGTGCATATCAAATAGAAGAATATATTTGTTCCGATTTCTTTCTTTGACTACTTTAAAACGCATAAGTGGAGCTTTTCCGATGTCAAACGGGCGTACAAATTGCTCCATATCTGCTTCGCTGTAGCTGTCGGTCTCTTCATATTCCACTGGGTAGAATACCTCGTCCGCAATGACTTGAAATGTCTCTCCTTCTGTCATGACAAAACTGGTTCGCAGCGACTCATGACGCTCGATCAGGCGATCTATGGCTTGTTGTATTTTTTCCAAATCAAGATTACCTGTTACTTCTAGCGCTGACGCCATGTTATATGCTGTACTACTGCCTTCCATCTGATCCAGAATAAACAATCGTTTCTGTGTAGAGGATGCCGGATAAGTTTGTCTCTTTTCTGCTTTGGGTATTGGACTATATGCACCTTCTCCCGCGGCCTCTATCTTTTTCGCCAAGACGGCAGGAGTTGGTGAACCAAATAGCTCTTTCACTGGCAAACGAATTCCTGTCTTTTTCTCTATGGCATTAATTGCTGTCGTCGCTTTTAACGAATGTCCACCCAGTTCAAAGAAACTGTCTTCTATTCCAATTGGAGATATGCCTAAGATTTCTTCAAATACGTCCGTAATGACCTTCTCTGTTTTAGTTCTTGGTGGCATATATTCCTGTCCCGCTAATGCATGGGGTTCTGGCAGTGCCTTTGTATCCAGCTTCCCATTTGGAGTCAGTGGCAATGCATCGATCTGCATCATAAAGCCAGGTAACATATACTCGGGCAGTTTTTCTCTCAAATCATTTTTAATTTCAGGCATATCCAGTTTCTGCTCTTGATTTGTCGGGATCAGGTAGGCACATATACGCTTGTCACCGCCTACTTCCAATGCTACAACCGCTACATCCAATATACCCGGCTGATTCCTTAGAACGCTCTCGATTTCGGACAACTCGATCCGATATCCTCGGATTTTAACCTGTTCATCTATTCTTCCCAGGTATTCGATCTCCCCGTTAGGCAGCCATCTCGCCAAATCTCCAGAGCGGTATAACTTCCCTTCGCCATAGGGATTATCGATAAACTTCTTCGCTGTTAATTCAGGCTGATTTAAATATCCTTTGGCTACTCCGTCTCCTGCGATGCATAGCTCACCAGGAATGCCTATACCACATAACTCCATCTCATTCAGTATATATAGCTGCATGTTGGCAATGGGTTTCCCGATTCCTACACTTAAACCCTTATCTTTTTCTTTGGAATAGACATAGTCACAGCATCCTACGGTAGTCTCTGTAGGGCCATATTCGTTATGAATCTTGACGTTGTCTCCTAATAGCTTCTGCGTTTTCCATGCCGTATCTGTTGTTAACTCTTCTCCACCGACAATCAGCGCTTCTAAATTCGGTACATCTACGCCGTCCGCATAGGTTTCCAGCATCTTTAAATGAGAAGGAGTAAGCTTAAGGAAGGTTACCCTGTTATCTTTTAATGCTGCACGTAACCTTTCCTCCGTGTCCCCTCCCTTTAATAGAAGACATCCACCACTAATCAGCGGTAAATACAAGGAAGTTACGGAGAGGTCGAAACTTAAGCTTGTCATTAATACCGTCGTACAAGCTTCTTTCTGGTACTCTTGATCTGCATACGACAAGTAATGATCCAAGTTACCTCGTGTAACCGCCACGCCTTTGGGCTTTCCTGTCGTTCCTGATGTGTAAATCACATAGGCGATGTCGTCTTGTTCAACGGCACACGCTGGGTTTTCCGCCTTCTCGCCCAGGTCCTCCAGATTCATAGAGATACATGGGATTTCCGTTTCCAGCTTCTTCTCTCTTGTTAAGATGACTTTGGGTGCTGCATCGTTCAGGATATGCTCGATTCGTTCCTTCGGAGTCGCTGGATCAATCGGTACATAGGCGGCTCCACTCTTTAGCACGCCTAAAATCCCAATCATCGTTTCCGCTTCCAGGGTAGTCATGATGGCCACTCGATCATTGGGCTGAACACCTAACGAAATCAGTTCCCATGCCAATGCATTTGCCTTTCGGTTGACTTCTCCATAACGAAGTACTCCCGTTTCGTATTCGATTACCGTCTTCTCAGGTGTCTGTTCCGCATGTTTCTCGAATCGCTCTACTACCGTATGATGCTGTGCATACTCTGTATGGGTATCATTGAAAACCGTTAGTATTCTGTGTTGTTCTACCTCACTGACCATGTTTAGTTCAGACAATTTCATTTCAGGGTTAGCAATCACCCTATCCAGCAATACCTTAAAATGTTCCAGCATGACCTGTGCTGAAGTCTGGGTAAATAAATCACTGCAATAGACCAGATCTAAAGCGTACCCGTCTTCATACGCTGTCGCTTGTAAATCCAAATCGAATTTGGCATCAATGAAAGGAATGCCCAACATGTCGACTTGGGCTTCGCCCATCGCAAGATGGATGTCTTCGTTATTCTGCATGGTAAACATCACGTCAAACAGCGGATTGCGTGACAGATCACGGCGTACTTCTACTTCCTCTACCAATTCTTCAAATGGGTATTCTTGATTCTCATACGCATTCAATGCCAGCTCTTTGATCTCGCTTAAAAATTCCAAGAACGTTTTCTCATCCCTTGGATATCCTCTCATGGCTAGCGTATTGACAAACATGCCTGCGATCGTCTCAGTATCCTGATGCACCCTGCCTGAGATGGGTGTTCCTACCACGATATCTTGTTGCCTGCTGTATTTATGCAGTTCTATCATAAATACAGCCAGTAAGGTCATGTAATCTGTCGTTCCATGTTGTTTATTTATATTTTGAATGCCAACTTTTTGTTCTTTACTAAGCTGAACCGACACTTGTGCTCCTTTGTAACTTTGGATTTTTGGACGTGGATAGTCCGTCACCAAATCCAGAACCGGTGCCTCTTCTTTAAATACTTCTTTCCAATAGTCCCTCTGACTCTCCAGATTTCTGCCACGCATCCATTCACTATAATCTTTGTATTGGAGTTCAAGTGGTTGTAATCTTTCACCGTTATACAATCGTGAGAAATCTTCGATTAATAGATTTAGCGTCTTGTGATCGGAAATAATATGGTGCATATCAAATAGAAGAATATATTTGTTCCGATTTCTTTCTTTGACTACTTTAAAACGCATAAGTGGGGCTTTTCCGATGTCAAACGGGCGTACAAATTGCTCCATATCTGCTTCGCTGTAGCTGTCGGTTTCTTCATATTCCACTGGGTAGAATACCTCGTCTGCAATGACTTGAAAGGTTTCTCCTTCTGTCATGACAAAACTGGTTCGCAGCGATTCATGACGCTCGATCAGGCGATCTATGGCTTGTTGTATTTTTTCCAAATCAAGATTACCTGTTACTTCTAGCGCTGAAGCCATGTTATATGCTGTACTACTGCCTTCCATCTGATCCAGAATAAACAATCGTTTCTGTGTAGAGGATGCTGGATAAACTTCTCTCTGTTCTGCTTGTGGTATTGGACTATATTCGCCTTCTCCCGCGGCCTCAATCTTTTTCGCCAACATGGCAGGAGTTGGTGAACTAAATATCTCTTTGACTGGCAAACGAATCCCTGTTTTCTTCTCTATTACATTAATTGCTGTCGTTGCTTTTAACGAATGTCCACCCAATTCAAAGAAACTGTCCTCTATTCCGACTGGAGATACTCCTAGAATTTCCTCAAATACATCTACGATTGCTTGCTCCGTCTTATTACTTGGTGGTACGTATTTCAAGCTTTCTAACATATCTGGCTCTGGCAATCTAGTTTTATCCAGCTTTCCATTTATGGTTAGTGGAAATTCATCGATCTGTATCATAAAGGCAGGAATCATATACTCCGTTACTTCTTCTCTTATCGCTTCCTTAATTTCGGGTATAATTAATTCTTGACCCTTCTCTGCAATGAGATATGCACAGAGAATTTCATCGTTTCCAACTTCTTTTACAACAACGACAGCATCAGTGATGTTACTCTGTTTTCTTAATACACTTTCAATTTCCCCTAACTCTATCCTGTAACCACGGACTTTCACTTGTTCATCTATACGACCTAAATACTCTATATTTCCATCTGGCTGCCAACGTGCTAAATCTCCTGTACGGTACAGTTTTCCCTCACCGAAGGGATTTTCAATAAACTTCTTATCAGTCAATTCTGGCTGATTCAAATAACCTCTTGCTAAACCATCTCCTGCAATACACAACTCGCCAGGTATTCCAATACCGCATAGCTCCATTCCATTTAGAAGATATACCTTTGTATTTGCAATCGGACGTCCAATGGTAATGGAAGTAGAGTCTGTGTTCACTCTAAAACTAGTTGCATTTACAGTAGATTCCGTAGGCCCATATGTGTTTAGCACTTCTACTCTTTTCGCCCATTCTTTTAAAGTCTCTAGACGACCTGCCTCTCCACCTGACTCCAGCAAACGAAGTGTCGGTAATGCTTCAACACACAACCCTTCTATTACCTTAGGTGTCAATGATGCTGTTGTTACATTATTTCGATCTATATATTTTTGTAGTTGCTCCATATCATAGGTTAAATTTTTTGGTACAATACATAATGCCGCACCATTGCAAAGTGCAGGGAAGATATCACCAACCGCTTGGTCAAAAGATACATTTGCAAATTGCAGCACCGTATCCTTGTCGTTCAGTGCAAATGTTTCCTTATAGGTGACCCACATATTGACCACATTTCGATGTTCAATTAAAACTCCTTTAGGGTTTCCAGTTGTACCCGAAGTGTAGATACAATACACTAAATCATTAGCTCTGTTAACATGCAGAAGATTGTCCGTTTCATTAGCATAATGATTCTCATCTTCTAAATCCAATACCGGAATCTCTACCTTCCCTGGCAACTTATTCTTATACGTCAATACAATCTTTGGACTACTGTCCTCCAGCATATAGCGAATTCTATGATCTGGATATTCCGGATTGATGGGTACATAAGCTCCCCCTGCCTTGATGATTGCTAATATTCCTACAATCATTTCCATGCTACGCTCTGTAACTAGAGCCACCAAATCGTTTGGAACCACTCCTAAATCCCGAAGAGTACGCGCCAACTGATTTGCTCTCTCATTCAGCTCGGCATATGTCATCTGTTTATCATCAAATTTAAGTGCAATATGTTCTGCTGTTTTCTCTACCTGATTCTCAAATAAGCTGACAACTGTTTGTTCTCGAGCGTATTCTACATTCGTTGCATTGAAATCAACCAATATCTTCTCTTGTTCCCTGATATCAAGCATATGCAAATCTTTAAGCTTTTTTTCTGGATGTGTTACTGCTTCCTCAAGCAGCGTTACATAATGCCTTGCCATATATTCAATCGTTTCTTGTTTGAATAAATCTATGCAATACTCAAAATCAATTTCATACCCTTCTGACACACATTCAACCAGAACGGATAAGTCAAACTTTGAAACATTTCTTTTAATAGATGCACTTTTCCCGCCCAATAGGCCTTGCATTTCCGTCGGTTTTTTCTTTTCTTTTAATCCGAACATAAAATCAAATATCGGATTTCTTGAGAGATCTCTTTTCTTCTCTACGGCTTCAACTAAATCTTCGAATTGGTATTCTTGGTTATCATATGCTTGCAGACACTTCTCCCTCACAGCTAAAATCAAATGCTCAAAAGTATCATCAGGACAAACTTCTCCCTTTATTACCAGAGTATTGACAAACATCCCCAGCATACCTTTAGTATCTGCATGAACTCGGCCTGATACGGTTGTTCCTACAATAATATCTTTTTGGCGACTATATTTGCCTAATAATAAAATGAACACTGATAGAGTAACCATAAATTCAGTAGCACCATACTTTAGGGCTAAATTTTTCACCCCTGAGCTTAATGGCTCTTTTACCTTTGCTACAACATTGGCTCCCCTGAAAGACTGGATTTGAGGACGGAGGAAATCCGTCTTCAAATCCACCCTGGCAATTTCACCAGCGAATTCCCTCCTCCAATATTCTTCCTGTTTTGAGATATCATAAAAATTCTGCCATACGCTGAAATCTTTATACTGGATTCGGTTAGAATTTTTATTCATAAGTTCTCCTCTTATTCATGATCAGTTTCATCATTTTCATAAAATTCGTTCACCTGATGCAGTATAACCGGCAGGCTTTCTCCATCACATATAATGTGATGAATATCAACAAATAGGTAGGAAGCCGTTGTTGTCTTCATTAATTTCACACGCATCAACGGTGCTTCGGATAAATTAAATGGTTGTATAAATTTATCGTATTCTGTTTGTACATCTATTGCGTCCACTTCGCTGTAGTCTAATAAAACCCTTGCGTCTGGAGAAATCGTTTGAATGGGTTCACCGTCCACAACATGGAAACTAGTTCGCAGTATCTCTTCTTGCTGTAACAGCTTATCCAAAGCTTTCTGTAATCTTTCTTTATCCAGCGGTTCTTCGTAGGCATAGACATCCGATACGTTGTAGTTAATGTTAGGTCCGGTCATCTCGTCCAGAAGATAGAGTCGTTTCTGAGCTGAACTTGTAGGGTAGTATTCAGCTGCTGAAGCTTGTTCTATTGCCACAAACATCTCGTTCTCTATCGACCCCATATTTTCCGCTATCTGCTCAGGCGTACCAAAAGTAAAAATATCTCTAATTGACAGTCTTACTCCTATAGCTTTCTCCAATTCATTACACAAGAGCACTGCTTTCAGTGACGATCCCCCTAGATCAAAGAAATTATCAGTTACACTGATATTTTCAATATCCAGGATGTGCTCAAATGCCTGTACGATCAGCGTTTCATATTCATTTCGTGGTGCAATATATTCCTTTGACTTATACTGCGGCTGTGGTAATGAGGCTTTGTCAAGTTTCCCATTACTTGTCAGTGGAATCGCATCAATTGAAATAATATGTGCCGGCACCATGTAATCTGGCAATACTTTATTTAACTTAATCTTTACATTCCTTTCTTCTATTTCTGTCTCAGCTATTATATAGGCACACAAAAATTTCTCTTTCTTTTTGTCTTCTCGCACTACTACTACAGCTTCACTTATCCCTTCAAGCTCCAATAAACGGCTTTCTACTTCTCTTGGTTCAATACGATATCCTCTAATTTTTGCTTGGTCATCCATACGTCCAATATACTCAATGTTTCCGTTAGGTAACCAACGTGCCAAATCACCTGTCCGATACATCTTCCCGGCTCCAAATGGGTTGTGTACAAACTTCTCGTCTGTCAGGTCTTGTCGATTTAAATATCCTTGAGATACACCCTCACCCGTTATACATAACTCACCTGGAACTCCAATTCCACAAAGCTCATTTCCATTTAAGATATAAATCTTTAATGTTGGAAGTGGCTTTCCTATGTCGCTAATTCCTCTCTCAATGGCTTCAGCATCAATATCGCGATAAGTAGCGTATACCGTGGTTTCTGTAGGCCCGTACATATTAACCAGACGACAATGCCTATTGTTCTCATGCCATTTCTTCAAATGTGCTGGATAAAGTGCCTCTCCTGCAAAAATAACATATCGTAAACTATTTATTGTTTGTCCTGTCGTTGCATCGATCAGCGCATAAAATGGCGAAGGTACCTGGCATAAGATTGTTACCGCTTCTTTTTGCAACAGCTCTCCAAATGCATATCCATCTTTTACCGTATCTTCAGAAGGAATTACAAGCTTTGCTCCATTCAATAGGCTTCCGAATATTTCCCAAACCGAAACATCAAAACAATAAGAATGGAATTGAACCCAAATATCATTTTCATATAAATCAAGATTAAACTTGTCATTCTTAAGTAATCGCACTACATTTACATGCTGAACCATAACACCCTTTGGCCTGCCAGTCGTACCAGAGGTATAAATAACATACATCAAATCACTTGATTGATTTACATGGACAAGGTTACTGCATTCCATTGTATAATTTGCCTCATCATGAAGATTCATGATAGGAATGTCAGCTTCAGGTTCTTTTGTACCGCATAATACTACCCTTGGTTTACAGTCATTGATGATATAATTAATTCTTTCCTCTGGATAAGATGGATCAACGGGTACATAAGCTGCTCCAGCCTTTAAAATAGCGTATATGCCCACCACCATCTCCAAACATTTCTCTGTTGAGATAAGCACAAAGTCATTGGGTTGAATGTTATGGTCCTCTCGAAGTTTTCTTGCCAAAGCATTCGCCCGTTCATTTAATTGTGCATAGGTCAGCTGTTGTCCATTAAATGTAATTGCTGTACTATTAGGTATTCTGGCAGCCTGCTCTTCAAGTAACTGCACAATCGTCTTATTATGAGGGTATTCTGCATCCGTCATATTGAACTCATCCAATATTTTTGCTTCTTCGTTCATATCGACCATGGCAATATCCTGCAGCTTCTTTTCCGGAGACATTAAAACTCGTTCAATTAGTGTTAAGAAGTGTTTTGCCATGTACTCGATCGTTTCTGGTTTGAATAAGTCCGTAGAATATTCAAAATCAATCTTATAGCCTTCTGAATCACTTATCATGGTTAAGGTAAGATCAAATTTAGAAATACTCCCTTCAACGGATTCCCTCGTTCCAAATTGAATTCGATCCGAGTAATTCTCTTTCTCATCGTCCTGCAATACAAACATCACATCGAATACTGGGTTTCTTGAGTAATCTCTCTTTACTCCCACGGCTTCAACCAAATCTTCGAACTGATAATCCTTGTTATCGTATGCCTGTAAACATTTCTCTTTTATACCTAATAATACATCCTCAAATGAATCATCGGAGGAGACATTCCCTTTGATTGCCAGAGTGTTTACAAACATGCCCAACATATTTTGGGTATCCGTATGGCTTCGTCCCGATATTGGAGTTCCTACTATAATTTCTTCCTGTCGACTGTATTTTCCTAACATGGAGAAAAAGATGGATAACAAAACCATAAACTCAGTTGCACCATACTTCTTCGCTAACTCTTTTACTTGAATACTCGTGTTTTCTTCTACCTGTGTTCGGAAATTAGCACCTTTAAAGCTTTGTTTATGAGGGCGTGGATAATCCATGATTAAATCCAGGACTGGTATATCACCAGAAAATTCTTTCTTCCAGTACGCTGCCTGTTCTGTTATATCTCTAGCATTTTGCCAAACACAAAAGTCTTTATACTGTACTCGTGGTGTTAACAGTTCTCTTCCTTCATATAACTCTTGTATTTTGTAGAGCATAATCGGCATGCTTTCTGCGTCACATAAAATATGGTGAATATCCAAAAATAAGTATGAATCATTTGGAGTATCCAGTATTTTTGCACGCATTAGTGGTGATTTTGACAGGTCAAATGGTTGGACGAAAGTATTATATTCAGCTTGGATATATTGTGAATCTGCTGTATTTACTTCACTGTGCTCCAGCACAATTCTTGCATCTGAAGAAATTTTTTGAATTGGCTCACCATTAACTATATGGAAACTTGTCCTCAAAATTTCCTCTTGCTCTACTAATTGATCCAATGCTCTCTGAAGTCGCTCATTGTCTGGTTTAACTTTAAGCTTGATGACTAAAGGAATATTATAAGTTGTACCAGGACCTGTTAGTTGGTCTAGAAGATAAAGTCTCTTTTGAGCTGAACTTATAGAATAGCTTTCTGCTTCTGCTATTTCTGGTATTTCTTCATACGTATTTACCTTTGAGTTTTTAATTGTTTCTGCAATATTCTTCGGTGTAACTAAATCAAAAATTTCTCTAAGTTGCAGCCTTACCCCTGTACTCTTCTCTAATTCATTACACAGCCGGATTACATTAAGCGAGTATCCACCCAAATCAAAGAAATTGTCATTTACGCTTACTCTTTCCATACCAAGCACATATTCAAATGCCTCGACTACCAATTTCTCCGTCTGGGTCTCTGGTGCCTCATAACCCCTTATCATCTTACTTTTTTCCATATGCTTTTCTGGATCCGGCAATAATTTACGATCTACTTTACCATTTGCAGATAGTGGAATCTCATCTACCTGTATGAATTGTGCTGGGACCATATAATCAGGTAGATATTTGGTTAACTCGCTTTTTATTTCTGCCAATTCTACTGTCTCATCGGCAACAATATACCCGCACAGCTGCTTCTCTCCATGGGAATCACTATAATCAGCGACTACGGACTGGTGAATATTTGGCAAATGATTGATACAGTGTTCTATTTCTCCTAGCTCGACACGATGTCCACGTATCTTTACCTGACTATCTTTTCTTCCAAGGAAGTCTACATATCCTTCCGCACGCATTACACCATAATCACCTGTTTTGTACAGATACCCGAATCTATGGTTGATAAAGGCAGCCTTCGTCTTCTCTTCTTCATTGAGATAGCCTACGGCGACTCCTTTTCCACCAATATGCAGTTCTCCTGGAACGCCTACTGGACATTCTTCTCCACATTCATCCAGTACGTAAATTTGTTGATTTTTCAACGGATATCCATAAGGGATACTTTTCCACTCTGGCTTCACTTCTGTGATTGGGAAATAGATGGACCATATAGAGCCTTCCGTTGCTCCACCTAACCCGATGACTTGTGCTTTTGGCATTCTTGTTTTGATTTTCTCCGGCAAACCAAGAGAAATCCAGTCTCCACTTAGCATCACAATACGTAATCGTTCTGCTGTAGATCTCTGCAATGTATCTTGTTTTGTATTCTCCAAATACATATCCATAATGGCCGGAACCGAATTCCATATCGTGATTTCTTCTTCGATCATGATCTGATGAATGCTGGCCACATCTAAGAGATCTGGAATTAATACTAACTGGGCTCCGCTAATGAGTGCTCCAAAAATATCATAGACAGATAAATCAAAGCTCATCGATGATAGGGCAATGATTTTATCTTCGCTGCCTACTTTGAATCTCTCATTAATATCTAATAGTGTATTCACGACTGCCTCATGGGTGATCACAACCCCCTTAGGCTGTCCCGTGCTTCCTGACGTATAGATAGCATAGGCTTTATCCTGCTGGCAGTCTTCTACCGATTCCAAGGCGCCATCGTTATAGGTGGACAGGTTCTCTTTTTCATATAAATCCGGATGAATCATGAGCTTGATATCACTATGTTCCACGATATATTCTATTCTTTCCTCAGGATGTTCCGGATTCACAGGAATATAAGCATGGCCGGCTTTTAAAATAGCCACCGTATTTACAATGGTCTCGATTCGTCTCTCTGCCCAAACGCCAATATAAGAATTGTGCGCATAGTTTTGCTCTGCTAAATAGCGAGCGACCTGATTGGATTTTCTCGCCAACTCGCCATAGGTCAATGTATCCTGTCCTAATTTGACTGCAATCGCATCTGGCGTCTTCTGGCATTGCTGGTCTATTAATCTTTGCAGTAAATCCCCTTCATAGTCTCCTTGTGTACGATTGTAATCAAGCAGTAGTTCAGACTGTGTTACAGGCAACGGCATAGTTGAAAGATTATGGTCTATGACTTGCTGTAAGCGAAGTTGATACGTTTCAAACATCGCACTGATCATATCTTCGTCAAACAAATCTTTCACATAATCCCAAGTCATCATTAATTGTCCGTCGCTTTCCGCAACTTGAAAGTCCAAAAATACTTCAGGGGTCTGGCTTATTCCGTATTTCAATTCTCCCCTACTGCCTATATTGGCATTGAAAGAATCCGCTTCGTCACGAAGCATACTCGTAAATATAATTGGCATTATAGCTTGATCTTCTTGACCGCGGTTTTCAGCCAGATCACGCAGGAAATCAACCCCACTGTAAAATCTGTGGTCTAACGCTTCAAATAACCGCTTCTGTATCTCAGTAGTTCTTTCCCAAAATGGTCTGTGAGATGATAAATCGATATCTAATAACAATTTTGATACAAAATCCCTCATCAGAGACATTCCATCTTGGTGAAAAGGCTGATTACTAAACAGATTTAAGCTAAGAGCCATGTTGGATTGATTGCTCCATTTAAATAGAACTTCCGCATATATTGTGCACAATAACGCAGATGGTGCAATTCTGTTATCCAAAGCTTTGTTTCTTACAATCGCCCAGTCTTTCGCAGAAATTTTCGTTTCTAAACGTTTCACTGTCGCGTTGTTTACAGCATTCCCGTTAAAAAGAAGCGGTAACTGTGGCGCATGTGGGAAATTCTCTACTTTGCTCTTCCAATAAGCTTGATCTCTTTGATGCAATGCTTGCATCAAATCTGAAACTTGCTGCGCCAGATGATTGGCACGATTATCAAGCTCTGCTTGGGTCGAATCTTTTTCCTCTTTCTTAACGTCCTCTCTCTTAAGTAGAGTTTGCAAACGATCTTCTGGATGCTTTATAACTTCCGAAAGCAATAAAACATAATCATCCACCATTTGCTTTATCGTTTCTTGTTTAAATAAATCTGTAGAATACTCTAAGTTGACCATATAACCCTCTGATGTGTGTATTACCATTAAATTCAGATCAAACTTAGCTACTTTTCCTTCCATTGGTACCCATGTTCCACTCATAATGCTCTTTGAACCAGACATAATTTCACTCTCTGGCATCATAAACATTACATCAAATAATGGATTTCTTGATAAATCTCTCTTTACATCTACTGCCTCAACCAAGTCTTCATATTGAAAGTCCTGATTATCATACGCACGAAGACATTTTTCTTTTACTCCAAGCAATACTTGTTCAAAACTCTCCTCTTGTTTCACTTTTCCTTTGATCGCCAAGGAGTTTACAAACATCCCCAGCATTTCTTGTGTATCAACGTGGGTTCTGCCTGATACAGGAGTTCCAACTACTATTTCTTCCTGTTGACTGTATTTGCTCATTAGAAGCATAAAGGTTGATAACATAATCATGAATTCCGTAGCACCATGCTTCTTTGCTAATTCTTTTATTTCCATAAAAACTGGTTCTTCAATCTTAGTTTTTACGTCGGCACCATTGAAGCTCTTTTTCTTAGGACGTTGGAAATCTGTATTCAAATTGAGTATTGGAATTTCGCCTGAGAACTCGTTCTTCCAATATGCCGCCTGCTTCGTAATATCCTGAGTCATTTGCCAAGCAGAGAAATCTTTATAATGAACCCTTGGCATTGGTAAAGTATTTCCTTCATATAACTCGCTTATCCAGTTCATCATAATAGGCAGACTTTCTCCATCAGAAACAATATGATGAATATCCAGCATCAAGTATGAAGCTTGTGGCGCCTGTAGTAACTTAACCCGCATCAAAGGTGCTTTGGATAAATCAAATGGGCAAACAAAACGATCATATTCATCTTGAATATCTAGTGTATCTGCTTCTTTGTATTCTAATACTACTCTCGCATCTGGTTGAATTACTTGAACTGGCTCCCCATTAATAAGATGGAAGCTCGTTCTCAATATTTCTTCTCTCTCTAAGAGTTTATCTAATGCTCTCTGTAGCTGCTCTTTATCCAGAGTGTTTTCATATTTTATGACATTCGAAATGTTATAGGAAATACTAGGACCTACTATCTCATTGAGAAGATACAGTCGCTTTTGAACAGAACTCATAGGATAGAACTCTGCTTTAGCTATTTTCGGTATTTCCGAAAAACTATCATATTGCAAACTTCCAATTCTTTCTGCAATACGTTTTGGTGTAGATAAAGCAAATATTTCACTAAGCTGCAGCTTTATACCGATTGTCTTTTCTAATTCATTACACAATAATGTAACTTTCAATGAATGACCACCCAAGTCAAAAAAGCTATCATGGACACTAATTTCTGTTATTCCAAGGATTTTCTCAAATGCTTCAACTACTAACTTCTCTTCTCTATTTGTTGGTGCTGCATATTCCTTAGACTTGTATTCTGGTTCTGGTAGTGCGGCTTTGTCCAGCTTTCCATTATGACTTAATGGAATTTGATCAATTCGAATCATATATAAAGGAACCATATAGTCTGGTAACTTCTTGCGTAATTCACTCTTGATTGTATCTTCGTCTAATTTTTCCACTTCTGTCTGAACGACTACATAAGCACACAGATATTTTTCTCCTTGCTTGTCTTGGCGTACTGCAACGGCTGCTCCACTAACTCCTTCGAGTTCCATCAAAGTACTTTCGATTTCTCCTGGTTCGATTCTGAAACCTCTTATCTTAACCTGATCATCTATACGGCCAAGATACTCGATATTTCCATCCGGCATCCACCGTGCCAGATCACCTGTTTTATACATCATTCCTGAACCAAAAGGATTTTTAATAAATTTCTGTGCTGTTAATTCTTTACGATTTAAGTATCCACGCGACACACTTTCTCCTGCAATACATAATTCCCCTGGTACACCTATTCCAGCTGTTTTTTCATTTGATAATATATAAATTTGTGTATTACTAATAGGCTTACCAATTAATACTTTATCTACATCTAAGCCTGTTGGACATTGATACCCACTGGAATTAACTGTAGTTTCTGCTGGACCATAGAGATTCAGTAGTTCTGCTCTTACTTGTCCTTTTTCCCTTAATTGATTATAATGTCTCACACTTTCTGCATTCAGTTTCTCACCAATATTAATGATATAACGTAGAGTATTGATTTCCTCTTTGCTCATATCTAATTCTTCTAAAAACATATTGAACATTGAAGGAACGAACTGGATTGCATTTACTTGATAATCCTGAATTACCTTGATGATCTTATCACTTTGACTTTCTTCTCCTTGTTGCAAAATAACAAGTTTACCACCTGCTAACATCCACCAAAATACTTCCCAGGCAAAAACATCAAAGGCACAAGTGGTCTTCATTAAAAGGGATTCTCCCTCGTGCAATGGATATTCTCTTTGTGTCCACATCTGCTGATTGACTATATGCTGATGCTCTACCATAACCCCTTTTGGTTTTCCTGTTGTACCCGATGTATAAACCAGATAAATAAGATCATGAGGAGTATTCACATGTTCTAGATTCTCTGCACCTTCCTCATAATTGCTTGCACTATATAAGTCAACAACCTTTTCAGGAGAAATATTATACTTTCCATGACCAATTAAAACCGCTTTCGGCTGGCTATCCTCCAAGATATACGCAATGCGTTCTTCTGGATAAAATGGGTCAATTGGTACATATGCTGCACCCGACTTTAGGATGCCATACAATCCGACCACCAGCTCTAAGCTTCTTTCTGCTATAATCGCAACAAAATCATCAGGCCGGACATGGTATTCCCGTCGTAACCTTAATGCAAGTTTATTGGCACGAGCATTTAATTCAGCGTAACTCAATTGCTCATTCCCGCATACTACTGCTGTATTATGGGGTGTTCTTGCTACTTGTTCTTCAAATAATTGGACAATGGTCTTGTCTCTTGGATAGTCGATGTCCGTTGCGTTAAACTGTACTAATTGAATCTTTTCTTCTGCTTCATTTGTCATGCCCAATTCATTTAATTTCGTCTGTGGTGCTGCAATGGCTTGTTCCATAAGTCTTTGCAAATGGGAACCAATAATATTTATTTCTTCCTTGTTATATAGCTTTGTACTGAACAGAATTCTAAAATGAATACGATTTTCATCACTCTTAAATGCTGTCATTCCCAAGTCATACCCGATTTGTTCGCGGTAATATTCAGACTCCACATTTAATTTGCCATCAATATTTATACTTGTTCCTTGATAGCCTTCAAAGAAGAATAGTGTTCCAATTAGATTCCTTCCTAATAAAGTATGATTCTGTATTTCTGCTAAAGGAAGAAAATCGTGTTCATTTGCAGCAATTGCCTGGCTCTGTAATGATTTCAACAAATCGGCAAATGTGTCTTCGTTTGTTGTCGATATACGTACGGGTATGGTATTGATAAATAAACCAACGATTTCTTCAATACCTTCAATCTCTGCATTTCTACCAGATACAACTTTTCCAAAAACGACATCATTGGTTGAGTTGTATTTTTCCAATAAAACGCCCCAACAAGCTTCTACTAGCGTGTTCAATGTTACATCATACTTGGCACATATCGCTTCTGCTTGTTCGGTTACCTCCAAGCTTAACTTAAACTCTTGACTCTGACTCTCTTCTTCTGTTTCTTCTGGACGACCCATAGGTAAAATTTCAGCCCTTGTCTCATATCCTTGAAGAAGGTCTTCCCAATATTTAAGGCTCGGCTCTTTATCTTTTTCATTGATATAATCTACAAATTTTTCATAGCTCCCAATTTTATTAGAAGCAGCCTGATTAAGTATTTTTAATTGTTCTTCATCTGTTGCCATATACGCACTAAATAATTCTTTACGCAAAATTGGCAAACACCAACCATCTAAAATAATATGATGGTTCGTCATGATCAACCGATAACCACTGTTCTTTATTTTTATCAAATTCATACGAAGTAGTGTATCTTCTTCCAAATCAAATCCACGTTTTACATCTTGTTCTTTTAAATCAAGATAATCAGATTCATTATCTACTTCCATATAATTAAATTCCGGCATTCTTTCTTTCAATACAACTTGTCTTGGTACACTTACTCCCCGATAACAGATCTTTGTACGTAAAATATCATGCTGTGTTGCTAGATATTCAAAAGCCTTGTGCATCTTCTCTACATCTACTTCCGTCAATCGCAACGTCTGCTGAACAACATACTTCGTAGAGGATTCATCCAAAAGCTTCTCATAGAGCATTCCCTCTTGCACAGGAGCCAATGGATAGATACGTTGAATTTCTTCGCCGCGGTTTTTGGCAGCTTCCTGTACATAACAAAATTCGCTATCTTTCCATACCCTCTCACCAAAATCACTTGCCGTTGACTCACTCTTCTGTGCATGGGAGCAATGTTCTGCGACCGCTATCAGTTCTTCTTCATATGCTTTTCCTATTTGCTCAATTCTCTCAGCTAAATAACGACTGCTGTTGCAGGTTACTGTCATAGATAAACTACCATTTTGCACATGACCTATGACGTTAATGGATGGTCCAAATTGATTGCGAGGATCCGTATCCTGTCCATAACCCAGTTGTGAAAACTCAAAATTTGGATCGCCAGATCCTTTCTTTGTTTCTAGTTCTCCAAGATAGTTAAATGATATATCTGGTGCCACTTCCACATCCATTCCTTCTGAATTAACCATGTCTGCATACTTTATGAGGCCATAATCAATTCCATGTGCTGGCACACGTCGTAGGTTCTCTTTCGTATTTCGAATATCCTGAGCAATATTAGTGCCTAACTCTTCTAAAACTACGGGATATATACTAGTGAACCATCCTATTGTCCTACCTAAATCAAAAGACCCTACTGTTTCTTCACGACCATGTCCTTCCATCTGTATAGCAAGCGTTCTCTGACCTGTTACTTTGTTTACCGCACGTCCTAGTGCTGCTACAAGCAAGTCATTAATCTCTGTATTATAAGCATGTGCACTTTCTTTTAATAACTTTTCTGTGATCGTGGCATTAAGACATGCCACGGCTGTCTTTGGTTCGAATTCATGGTCAGTGCTATCTTCTTTTAACTTACCATCAACCAATTTATTTTCTATTTCTGACCAGTAAGCTACCCTTCTCTTTAACTTTTCACTCTGGCTGTAATGAGCTAATCCTTCGCTCCATACTTTAAAGGAAACGGTTTTAGCTGGTAATGTTATCTCTTTCTGATTCAAAGCTTGAGAGTAGCCCTTCTCCAGATCCTCACTTAAAATTCGCCAGGAAATCACATCCATTATCATATGATGAGCTAGCAACATCATATAATCTTGCTCCGGCGTACTAAATACAACAGCCTGCAATAATGGTCCTTCCGCCAAATCCATCTTTACTTTCGTTGACTTAATTTTTTCCTGAATCTCTTCAGATTCACATGCTATTGTTGTAAAGCCGTACCATTTCTTATCTTCTACTTTCCCTATAACCTGTTTCTTATCTTTGTACGTAGCTCTCAACATATCATGATGCTGCACTAACGCAGATAAAGCTTTTTGTAGTGCCAGGGCATTTAGCTTTTCACGAACCTTAAACACTTGGCATACATTAAAATGTTCAGGATCCATCATATTTTGTGCGAAGAAGTAGTTTTGAATTGGTGTCAGTGAAATTTCACCACTTATTTCTCCTTGCTCCGCAGGTATAATTTCTTTTTTTGTGGATAAATTCATGGCTATTAGCTTTGGTGTTCTCTCCATCAAAAGATTTCGCATGGAGATATCGTATCCAGCTTCTCTTATCTTGTTTAGAATATGGATAGCCTTGATGGAGTCCCCACCCAAATCAAAGAAATTGTCGTTTACGCTTACTCTTTCCATACCAAGTACATATTCAAATGCCTCTACTACCAATTTCTCCGTCTGGGTCTTTGGTGCCTCATAATCCCTTATCATCTTACTTTCTTCAATGCACTTTTCTGGATTCGGCAATAATTTACGATCTACTTTACCATTTGCAGATAGTGGAATCTCATCTACCTGTATGAATTGTGCCGGGACCATATAATCAGGTAGATATTTCGCTAACTCTCTTTTTATTTCTGTCGATTCAATTGTCTCATCGGCAACAATGTACCCACACAGCTGCTTCTCTCCATGGGAATCACTATAATCAGCGACTACGGACTGGCGAATTTTGGGCAAATGATGGATACAGTGTTCTATTTCTCCTAGTTCGACACGATGCCCACGTATCTTAACTTGACTATCTTTTCTTCCAAGGAAGTCTACATATCCTTCCGCACGCATTACACCATAATCACCTGTTTTGTACAGATACCCGAATCTATGGTTGATAAAGGCAGCCTTCGTCTTCTCTTCTTCATTGAGATAACCTGCGGCGACTCCTTTTCCACCAATATGCAGTTCTCCTGGAACGCCTACTGGACATTCTTCTCCACATTCATCCAGTACGTAAATTTGTTGATTTTTCAACGGATATCCATAAGGGATACTTTTCCACTCTGGCTTCACTTCTGTGATTGGGAAATAGATGGACCATATAGAGCCTTCCGTTGCTCCACCTAACCCGATGACTTGTACTTTTGGCATTCTTGTTTTGATTTTCTCCGGCAAACCAAGAGAAATCCAGTCTCCACTTAGCATCACAATACGTAAGAGCTCTGCTGAAGTGCTATGCACCGTATCTTGTTTTGTGCTTTCCAGATACATATCCATAATTGCCGGAACCGAATTCCATATCGTGATTTCTTCGTCGATCATGATCTGATGAATGCTACTCATATCTAAAAGATCCGGAATTAATACTAACTGGGCTCCACTGATGAGTGCTCCAAAAATATCATAGACAGATAAATCAAAGCTCATCGATGATAGGGCAATGATTTTATCCTCGCTGCCTACTTTGAATTTCTCATTAATATCTAATAATGTATTCACGACTGCTTCATGGGTGATCACAACACCCTTAGGCTGTCCCGTACTTCCTGAAGTATAGATAGCATAGGCTTTATCCTGCTCACAGCCTTCTAACAGATCTAAGGCTCCATCGTTGTAGGTGGAAAGGTTCTCTTTTTCATATAAATCCGGATGAATCATGAGCTTGATATCACTATGTTCGACGATATATTCTATTCTTTCCTCAGGATGTTCCGGATTCACAGGAATATAAGCATGGCCGGCTTTTAAAATAGCCACCGTATTTACAATGGTCTCGATTCGTCTCTCTGCCCAAACGCCAATATAAGAATTGTGCGCATAGTTTTGTTCTGCTAAATAGCGAGCGACCTGATTGGATTTTCTCGCCAACTCGCCATAGGTCAATGTATCCTGTCCTAATTTGACTGCAATCGCATCTGGAGTCTTTTGGCATTGCCGGTCTATTAATCTTTGCAGTAAATCTCCTTCATAATCTCCTTGTGTACGATTGTAATCAAGCAGTAGTTGATACTGTATTACAGGCAGCGGCATAGATGAAAGATTATGGTCTACAACTTGCTGCAATCGAAGTTGATACGTTTCAAACATAGCACTGATCATATCTTCATCAAACAAATCTTTCGCATAATCCCAAGTCATAATTAATTGTCCGTCTCTTTCCGTGACTTGGAAATCTAAGAATACTTGAGGGGTCTGGCTTATTCCGTATTTTATTTCTCCTAATTTCGGCAAAATATCTGTAAATTCCGATTTATCGAATAACATACTAGTGAATACAATTGGCATAATCGCTTTACTAGTCATTTCTCTCTTACTTGCAATATTTCGTATAACATCAACACCACTATAAAAACGATGATCTACGGCTTCAAATAATATATCTTGAACCATAGATGCTCTCTCCCAAAAAGCACTATGAACAGACAAATCAATATCTAACAGTAAAACTGACGTGAAATCTCCAATCAACTTCATTACGTCTGGATGAAAGGACTGTCGATTAAATAATGTTAAATTAAGTGCCATTCTGGATTGATTGCTCCATTTGCCCAAAACTTCCGCATAAATTGTACATAAGAATACAGATGGTGTTACACCATACTGAGTTGCTAAGCCTTTCACAATATTCCATTTATCAGTTGTCAGACTCTTCTCCATTCGCTGAAATGTTGGTCTCTCTATGGATTCTGGCTCACAAACGAATGGTAGCTGAGGGGCATATGGAAAATCCTCTATTTTGGCTTGCCAATAATCTTGAGCTCTTTGATAGGCGGAAGATTCACGAAAGCTCTCCAATGCCCTTACATAATCTGAAAATTGAAATGTTAAAGGTTCAATCTCCATATTCGGTTTCTCATAATAATCCATGATCTCTTGTATTAAAATTAATAAACTGCCGCCATCAGCAATTAATAAGTCAATATCCAGGAAGAGGTAATTTTTCTTCTCACCAAGAATAAATGCAGACAACTCAAATAATGGCCAATGATCTTGTTGAAAAACAAAATGTGACCTGCGATTTCTTTTTTCCAATATTCGTTTTTGTTGATCCTCTAAAGACAGGTCTTGTAAATCTTCAATACAAATCTCATAAGAAGAAGCAGAACGTCGAACTTTTTGCATTCCTGTATCATCAAAAATAGTACGTAGCATAAGCTGACGCTCTAAAACATGATTCAATGCATCGTTTAAGCGTTTAATATCTAATTCTGTTTCAAACTCATAATAGGCATGTGTGGAGATATTGCCCATTTCCATAATATTTTGTCTTCCAACTAAATAGGCTCCTTGTATTTCTGTTACCGGAAACGGCTCATACCACATGTCTTTATTCCCTGTTAATTCAAAAGTTTGGACATCCTCTACCTGTAGTTGTTCCTCAACAATCGTAATTATTTGTTCCAGGGTAGACATTTTGAAAAGGCTTACGATAGGGATTTCAACTTGAAATCGTTGATTTATTTCATCCTGGAAACGAATCAAAGTTAACGAACTAACTCCCATCCGAGAAATAGTATCGTCTACTTTCAAAGTAGGGATAGAGAATACTTCTTTTGCAATTTCAACGATTTGATTTTCAATCTCCGCTTTGTTCCATGCTGGCTTCTTTGCGGATTCCTTGATACTCTGATAAGAATATGGAGCTATTGCGATAACATCATCAAACTCATGATTCTCAAATCGCTCTATTAAAAGATATCGTTGGACCTTTCCACTTGTTGTTTTCGGTATCGTTTTTATTGGAATTACATAATCTGCAGCTATTCCAATCCGTTCTAATACCATATTCTGCACTTGATGGGCAAGCGGCAAAAATACCTTAGCATCTTGTCGATTATGTACAAATACTATAATTTCATCCCTGATAGATGACGGATTGCGTACACCACACACAACGACTTGAGACAATTGTGGGATCGCCAATGTTAACATATTTTCTATATCACTAGCATAATAATTCTGACCATTTACAAACAGAATATCCTTCTTTCTACCCATTACAATTAGTTCTCCATTGCGTAAAAACCCTAAATCTCCTGTATGGAAGAAGCCCTGCTCACTAAAAGGGGAACTATCATGATTCATATATCCCTCAAATACATTTTTCCCTTTGATCACGATATTGCCTATGTAATTTTCCTTTAAGATGTGATCTTCATCATCTACAATCAATATTTCTAATTCATGTAATGGTTCTCCTACTATGGCAAACTCTGCTGCATTTGGCTCCTTCGTTTCTAAATCTTCCACTTCTTGTCCAATACGAGCTTTATGACGGTTAATACATACACTTCGATTATGTCCTTCTTCAGGAATAGTAACAGCCAAACTAGCTTCTGCCATACCATAGACTTGATGGATCGTATTTTCACGCAAGCCAGAAGACGAAAATTTTTCATAAAATCGTCTAATGGTATCCATTGATATTGGTTCTGCACCACACATTATGTTTCGCACACTAGATAAATCAATATGTTCTAAATGTGAATCCTTTACAGTCTTCATCATCCAGTCTAATCCAAAATTTGGACTTACAAGCACCGTTGCTTTTAATTGCGCACATTTTTGAAGATATAGCCAAGATTTCTTTAAAAATGTACCGGAATTTAGAAGGGAATGAGATATACCCGCAAATATCGGAGTTAAATGATAACCGATCAAGCCCATATCATGTGTCAATGGTAACCAACTAGCCATGACATCATTTTTGTCTAATTTCATACGATCTACTATCTGTGCCAAATTATAAACTAGATTTTCATGTGTTAATTTTACTCCTTTAGGGTTACCTGTGCTGCCAGACGAATATTGTATATACGCTAAGTCCTGACAATCTACTGCAACGCATTGCCCCTCTTCCATATTACTTGCTAAGGTTTCATACTCTAAATATTTCAAATTAATGGCTTCATAACTTTCTCTAAACGTATTTAAATTTCTTTCATCAGTAATTATCCACGCATTCGACAACTGCTCGCTTACTTTCACTAACTTTTTGAAGGCTTCAGTGTCGGGCGATGCAATTAGCGGTATAGACAGAGGGACGGGTATCATGCCTCCTAAAATACAACCCCAAAACAACCTTATAAAGAATAGATTATTGTTTGTCTGAAAGATAATATAAGAGCCCTTCTGAAATCCCTGCTTTTGTAGTGCCCCTAAGATGCATTTGGCATTAAAATAAAGACTTTCATAAGACTCAAACAAATCAGAGCCATCGGATTGAGTAAAGTAAACTCCCCTTGATTTCTCATTAGCATAATTTCCAAGTAATTGGTCGAGTGTTATATTAACTCCATCCTCTAATACTAATTTTGTAAAAGATTTCATGTTTTACCTCCCAAGAAATTATGTTTTATGCTACGACATTATCTTTATTACAATGGATGCAACGTCTTGATCTTGCCTCAATCCATTCATAACTATTTTCGCCAATGACGGCAATCTTGCTATTTATCAAAACATTGGTATAAAAAAAAGAGCCTCAATTAATAATGTCATCTTGAAACTCTTGATAGGTCTTTGTTACATATTCTTTTTTCTGAAAAATCAAATGCCACACTTGGATTATTACTTACCTGATTTCTTACGAAATCCTTTAAATCCGTGGGTATATACGGTTCATACTTTGGACAATTCCCCCCTTTCATGCCCCTTATACACTCTCACTCTCTTAGCTCACATCATACAACCATTATAAAAATCAATGATTTCTCCTTCTGCAACAACACCATATATATCGGTTTAATATACAATTTATGACATATTATCTTCCTGTTTATGACAACAAATCAAATTAATTATTCAAATCACCTTTAATATCAAAATACAACATAATCATCTATAATTCTATTATATTCCATTGAAAGATGATATCAACAATAACTTTAAATTTTTCAATTTCCAAGGGCGTGGTCTAAATCCAACGCCTTTAGCCTTCAGAAAACTGGAAACAATGGTTGTTGTCTTGCCAATACTGTTATTTGACCTTTCTCAAATGATAGATTCATATGATCAACGGCGCAGTAATCGCCAAATTTCTTCACTAGATTTATACATTCAATGGCCTTTGTCATTTTGTACTAACCTCCGCTAATTTCTTCTTCGTTACTTGTTGTCCTCATTATATTGAAAGGCTTTATGGGTCACTATCCATACAATAAGATAGAACTATTATCTCTGTATAAAAGGATATAGCTTTAAGGCGTGCTTATTGTAAAGCTGCAAGTGTCACAAAAGCAAAAATCCACAGCCTTAGTCGGTTGTGGATTTATAATTGTATGTATGGAGGCGAAGGGGTCGAACATTAAAAGGTAACCTGTAACTAATAAAATAAAATCGGTGATGATTAGCTCTATTTAAATCATTCCATCTTATACAACATAGAGCTTAACAGCTCCCTAATCCTCTGTCCTTCCCCGCTCTCGTTGGTACGGAACCTTTCTAATTTCATCCCAAATTTCTTGAAAATCTCTTCTTTGGCCGGCTGCATCATCCCTTGAGTGGGGTGATCCGCTTACCTCCATATACCTAGGAACTCTCCCTAATCCAACCATCCCTTGCTACGTGCGATGTCTATCGCCTCAATCCGTGTATTCGCCCCGAGCTTCCCAATCGCTTCTGACATGTAGTTCCGTACCGTTCCATAGGATAGAAACAGCTGTGCTCCAATATCTTGAAGAACTAAGCCTTGGGCAGCCAACTTCATGACTTCACGCTCCCTGGGTGATAATGGACATGGATCATCCCATACCGCGAGCGACAATTCTGAATTGATGACACGTTTCCCATCATAGACCCGACGAATTGCATCAGCCAGTTCCTCGCTGCCCGTATCTTTAAGAAGGTATCCATAAACTCCTGCCTGCATAGCCCGCTGGAAATATCCAGGACGCGCGAATGTCGTCAAGATGATGACACGACAAGCTGACTTATTTTTTTGAACCCATTCCGCAATATCTAACCCCGTTTTCAGTGGCATCTCAATATCCAGAACGGCTACATCCGGTTCATACTCCTGAATCATGGACATCACTTCTTCCCCATTCTCAGCTTGACCGACGACTTCAATATCATCTTCTAACGAGAGTAACGTTGCCAGTGCTCCCCTTAATAACTTTTGATCTTCTGCCAAAACAATACGAATCATCTAAGCGCTACCTACCTTTTCATTTCGTATTACCCTAGGTATATGTAAGGTGACTTCCGTCCCCTTGCCTGGGGACGAAGACAGCGACATACGTCCGTCGATCATAACCAACCGCTGCCGCAATCCGGCGAGGCCATTACTGCTAGTATAAAGTTGCTCCGGATCTGCCCCAATACCGTCATCACGTACAGATACACGAACTTCCCCTTCCTGAATGTCTAGATGAACTTTGCACTTTGTTGCCCGGCTATGTCGAACCACATTTGTAATCGTCTCGCGAAAACACATCGCCAAAATCGTCTCCTGTAAGGGTGTTAACGGAAGCGAATTGTTCGCTAAAGCGTCTTCCGTCCCAACATTAGAAGGTCTGGGATCGGAAATCGATTGATATTGAAAAATAAGCGGTATACCCGCAGCTGAACATAACGATACAGCATGCTTATATTCGTCAGCGAGATATGTAACTTTCATCTCCGTAACCAATTCTCTCATTTGTTTCAAGGCTGCGCGTGCCGTTTCCCGTATTTCACGAGCCTCTGCTATCGCTCTCTCGGGAGAACGATTGACCAATTTCTCAACGACCTCGCCTTTTAGTGCGATTAATGACAGCGTATGTCCCAATGTATCATGTAATTCACGTGCGATCCGCTGGCGCTCCTCCTGCTGTGCCATTCGTTCAGCAGTTTCTGCCCGCAGCCGCGCTGCCTTCTGTTGAAACCTGGTCGAAGTTCGAATAATATACGGCAGAATACAGATGCCAAACATAGGCACCAGCCCTATCCATACTAGGCTGCCCATCCGGTCCAAGTAAGGAACGGCGATAAATCCCATAGCTACCGTAAAAACGATCGTTATAGAGAGTAATATCGGCAGCTTTTGTTTGCTCAGCGGAGCAGCGATCATAAAACCCATAAACGTATACATAGGGTGAAATACAGCTGCTAAAATTAAAAGTATACCCAACTGAACCATCAATATTGGCGTTGCCCACTTTAAATTAAAGTAGGATTGTCGAAACAATAGAACGAATAGGCCTAACAGAACAAAGCCAAGCCACTGTATACTTGATGGCTCATAGAGTAAAAAGTACAAGGGTATCATTAAATTTGTTAACAAAATATAAGGAGCGACTCCTTCCGATTTTGGAAAGAGACGCCACTTTTCTCTATTCAATTAGACCGCATCCCGTCGATTATATATATAGATTGATAGTAGCATAAAGAGGAGACCGCATCCTGTCAAAATTATGAAATCGATACTTGCTGGATTTTGTCCAGCGATCATATTCCATGCCCCATTGGCGTAACGGTGAGATGGAAGCCATTCCCCGACCGAGCCCATCCAACTTGGCAAAGTACTAAGCGGCATCCAAAGCCCCCCTACAATTGCGAGTCCCATCTGTAATACATTTCCGATGGCAACGGAGGTATTCGCATTTTTAAGCGTTCCTAACAAGGCACCAAGCGCCAGAAAAGATATGCTCCCGATCCATAACCATAGTCCGCATAAAATCCATTGCCCGGCTGTCAATTGTATATCATGAACAAGGCCAGCCGATAAAAATATAACAACAATGACGATTGAGTGAACAGCCATTTGCGATACAATTTTGCTGCCAATCCAGACTGCAGGAGATAGTGGAGTCAACTTCAACAAGCGTACCCACCCGTCTTGATGCTCGAACGATAAACGGATACCGAATTGAGATACGGCTGTACCGATCAAACTGAATGCAGTCATCGACATCAAGGAAAAGACACCCCAAGTTGTCGATTGGATCGATTGACCTACCCCGTTCATACTTGCAAATAAAAAGTAGAAAGCAAGCGGCATCGCAATGGAGAAGAGTAAGAAGAATGGACTGCGGATAATTCGTATACTTTCTGCTTTGGTCTGGGCAACAAACATATGGAACATGGCTATTTTCCTCCTAAAAATGTTTATTATCGTATAATTGTTTGTTTATTTGAGCCTGTAAGACTTCGGAATGTATCTTCTAAGCTGGCGGATTGTATATCAATATCCGATATTCCCCATTCAGACTGCATCAGTGTAAATAACAATACATCGGTCTCTTGAGCATACAGACGAATTCGCTCACCGTTGCATTCTGCCTTTTCAACGCCAGGTAATGTGAGCCATTCCTGCTGGGCTGGCGCATTTGTCGCCCGAAATGAAACCGTTCTAAGTGCTGTTTGTGCCTTTAAACGTGCTGGAGTCCCTTCCGCAACAACCTGTCCCCTGGCGATGACTGCGATGTGATCTGCGACAGCATCAGCTTCATCTAAATGATGTGTAGTTAAGAGCACCGTACGTCCGTCACTTGCCAGTGCTTGGATGGTGTCCCAAAAGCGGCCACGAGCCTCGATATCCATTCCGACCGTTGGTTCATCAAGCAGGAGAAGCTCTGGATTTCCCGCCAAACTCTGGGCGAAGGCTAATCTACGGCGTTGTCCCCCAGACAGCGAGGATGCGCGTCGTTTCTGATCCGCGTGGAGACCCGAAATGTCTAACAATCGCTCTAGCGACATCGGATTACGATAATAACTGCGGAACAATTGAAGCACTTCTTTGACCGTAAGTCCATCTGCTGCTTTAACATCCTGCAAAAGAGCTCCAACGCGTTGCCGCAATTCTTTTGCTCCAGACGGCATCCCCAAGACCCTGACTTCTCCTGATGTTGGCTTGATCATTCCGAGGATCATGGAAATGGTTGTTGTCTTACCTGCCCCATTCGGTCCAAGCAATGCTGTTATTTGACCTTTCTCAAATGATAGATTCATATGATCAACGGCACAGTAGTCGCCGAATTTCTTCACTAGATTTATACATTCAATCGCCTTTGTCATTTTGTACTAACCTCCGCTAATTTCTTCTTTCGTTCCTTGATGTCCTCATTATATTGAGAAAGCGCGAAAACCAATTAGTGTGGGTTGTCACAAGCCGGTTATGACAAATGTCAGAAAAAAAGAAAGCAAAAAAAGAAGGACCTGTAGGTCCTTCTTCAGGATAACGTGCATTTGACACTCTTTGAGTGAGGTGTCTTGCCTGTTGCAACTTATAGCTAAGGATTTTACACTTTTGATTGAACATAGCAAAAAACCACAATCTCATGCGATTGTGGTTTTTATGTATGGAGGCGAGGGGAGTCGAACCCTGTCCGAAGATAACGACAACACAAGCTTCTACGGGTGTAGTGACAGATTTGATGTCACCCTAGAGACTCCCTGTCACCGGATTCCCTTCAGGTCAGCCTGATTGTCTTCTTCAACTAGCCCCAGGCGGAGACTAGACAGCGTATCCCACTAAAGTTGAGCCCTCATCCCGGTACATGGGCTATTGATGACCCTGCGCTACCCACTGGCATAAAGGTAATATCTCCGCTTTCATATCTACCTACATTAGAAAGTTTATACCCTATAGTTTTCCAATTTTATGAATTTATGTTATAACAATTGAATATGATGATAAGAAGGAAATCTAATGAACAGGATGATTGAGATGGAACGGAAAGTGACCAAACTCGGCAACAGCCTCGGTATAACCATGACTGATGCTTTGAAGCAAATTGGACTGGATTAAGGCGACACAGTCCATAACGCAAACAAATGGACTGCTTTTACAGCACTGGTTGTACTCATACGCTTTAATGGCCTGCACTTCAAGATGGATGCAAGAAAGCCGAAAATTTTACAGTGGATATGGTTAACCATCAATTCGATCGTCAACAAACGGCTGCGATCATTGAAGGTCACTGCACCACGATTCCCAAATCATAAATCTAAGCTTTTACTCAAGTGTCCCTTTTTTTATTTGACGATGTCTGTATCTGTATTTAGCTATAAAGATACGCCAGCAAAGCTTCATAAGATTTGGAACAGAGTGTGCGTTTTCTTTGAGATAGGACAATGCAGAACGGTTTCCTCGTTTCGTATTGCATTCGCTGCATGAAGCGATCAGGTTTTGCGGAAGATCCGAGCCGCCTTTGCTTGAGGGGATAATATGGTCCACGGTCGTGGCGTGTCGTCCGCACCACAAACAAGTGTGATGATCTCGTTTCAGTGCAGCTTTTCGATAGTCCCGAAATAAGAACGGATTATAAAGCAATTGGATCGTCTGCTCATCAATCCAGACAGCTCGCGATCGCTCAACTTCCCGCCAAGCCCGATGGGGTAAACATGGTGTTAGTTGTTGACCATCCATATTGAGTACCGTTATCAATGGTTCCTCTCCATCATGACTATGATTCATCGATTTCACTCCATCTGTACGACATGTTCTAGCCTATAGTATTAATATAAAACAAAAACACCATCCTCATGCGGATGGTGTTCATTATGATGGAACCGAGGGGAGTCGAACGTTAAAAGAAAAAACTGTAACTAATAAATTGAAATTGGTGATGATTACCTCCGCTTGTAGCCGGAATATCGATCTTTATAGGTTTTTTCAGAAGATATTGGCTTAAAGCACTATTCGGATCTACATAATGTAGTTTTGTAAATTGCTTTGCCAAAAAGGCTTCCTTGTTCTCCTGTTCATCCTCACTTTTCGCATGTTTTGAAATCGCGCGCCAATAGTCCAGGATCTGACGCCCTTCAGCATTTTGGGTACTACTTCTAACTTGAATACGTCCACTATCGTATGTACGAATACTCCCATTGTTGAAACACACCCGAATTTTTGCACCGAAATCTAGCACCCGTCTTACATTATAAAAAGGATACTCATCGTGAAAAACAGCCATATCCTCCGTTATGTCTTGAACGGTCGGCGTCAGTAACTGTATATCATTGAGTTGATAAGGATAAGCCTTGGTAGAACCTTTATATATAATCCTTACTACTGGAGGATCCATTTCATATGATGATACATCCTGTGTCTTGTCATCACCTTTAACGATGATCATAAATCTCTCTTGGTCCATATAAGCCTCTTTTGTATGTATAGTCGATGTTATATACAGAAATTTCTATAAACTGGGGGGAATATTCCTGCTGTGTGGAGGAATTTAGAGCGAAAATGCCTTATGATGAGCTGTATGCGTGTGAAATTCGTATTTTGTGATACCCGAAGTAGGGGCTGATAGTCAATATTTTACGATATTAAAAAAGACACGGTTCGTGTCTTTATGGTCTATGAGTGTTCTTACTGATCACACTATTCAGAGTATACCTCGATGATCATCATCGCTCCCAGTCTGAAACCATCAGTAAAAGAAGCCGCCATTTCAAGCCCCTGCACTTGTCGATATAAATCTAACAGATCCTCAAGCTCATGAAAATCATCGTCAGAAAGCCTCTTCTTCCAGGCATCCATGGACTCGGATATATGCCGGCTCAATTGTCGATACTGAGGGTTGGTGGAAACAGCCTTCTCTACAGGATTCAACTGCCCGTAATATAGGGATTCCAGGAAGTTTGGCATGGGATTCTCCTTCTTTAACAGATGATATACAGATCGATAAACACTGGCAAAATCCTATTTGTTACGCATACAAGTACCAGTATTGAAATTATTATACGGTACGCTTATGCGTATAGTCAAGTTGAAATCGATCTTTTTAAGAGGTGATTATAATGAGCAAAAAAGTTGTCGTTAAAATCTCGGAATTGACCAAAGCACATAATATTTCTTTGCGGGAATTATCCCGACTATCCGATGTACGGCACGCTGCATTAAGTGAACTTGCCAATGGAAAACGGGAAAGTATCAGCTTTAGTCATATCGAAAGAATTGCTGAGGCTTTAAATATAAGTGATATTCGGGAGATTATTGAGTTGGTGGATGAGAGGGATATTATTTGGAGATAGAGATACCAACGAAAAATAGGAATATCTCTGATGGCTACTGTGCTCCGAGAGTTGCTCCGGAGCTCCATGGGCTCGAAGTATGATCCTTTTTATAATTGCTTATTTTGAAGGTAACTTATGTAAAGGTCCTGTTCATCAATAACATATGAACAGGAATAAATAGGTGATCTAAATATAAACAATTTCCCATGTTTTCTCGCAGAAATGCAAATAAACACACGTTTTCACTACCTCTCCTAAAAAAATCCTTAATTGCTGCCGATATCAGAAAGTCGGTTCCAAAATCCCAATAATTCTGGGGTCAGGTTACCTCACCTACTTGCCTTAGAATATCAGGGGCTTGAGCTAGTACATGGTCGAACCCCTGATATTTGCAAATCGTAATTCGACAGACTCCATACAAGCTACATCATGCAGTAGTCCGGTTTTTAAAATCACCTAACCATATTTTTATTCGTTCCATGTCATCTTTCAGTTCATCTGGTTCCGGTAGCATAACAGGAGTTTCGTATGACTGAGAATGTTCATAGGCAGAGTACTTAGTCATAAATTCTTCAAAAAGTTTGCAATCCTCTATAGAAATGTGTGCCAGCTTATGTATTTTGCCCATAGTGTTGACAGATCTTCTGAAACGTTGCACAACATCTCCAAGCAAATCGTTTTCAATAAAGCGTTCAATTAAAATTCTAAAGTCACTGCATATACCCTTAGCTAATAGATCGTATTCTGTTCTTCCGTGTTCGAGAAGAACCTTACGAGCTCGAGTGAGTCTATCGTTCAAAAGCTGATTTAACGCCTTGTCCGGTTTCTTAGCAAATACAGGCGTATCTCCAGATTCACCAGTTCCCCAAGATTCCGCCCTAAGCCACGTAACATTGCAATCAATGCTTAATTCTTTAGCCGCATCTTCCAGAAGAGTTAGAAATGAGAGGCGATGAGTAAAGACAATCACTTGTCTGGATAAGCTCAATCTAGCAATTCTTTTAACTGTTGCTTCCTCAAACAGTTGATCTAATGACGATATTGGATCGTCAAAAATGAAAGGAGTATTATCCGAACTACCTTCAACATCAGCAAGAAATCCGGCAAGAGATACTATTCGGAATTCTCCTTCGCTCAATACTTCAGAAGTCCGAATATTTGGAGGGCAATTTCTAAGCTTCACCTGATGATAAATATGTCCTCGTTCGGCCCTAGTTTTAGTCAACTCAACATTGATTCTAGAGCCTCCTAGACCTTGCAACTCCTTTTGAAATCTTTCTATATACTCGGCAGTTATTAGCTCGTTCGACAGTGACGATTTCTTGGTGGATAAAGACTGCGTACTAGTCAGTGCAATAGCTGCTTTATATTTTGTTGTTTTTCTAAGCATTTCTACGTTTTCCGTAATGACAGACTTATTCTGGTGAAGCCATCTTCGAGCCTCGAATTCAATTACGCTTTTCTTCAATTCATCCCTGTTTTCTGTTTGAGCTAATTTTTCGTAGTCAGCAGCCTGTTGTTCTTTCGCCGCCGCAGTTTCACCAAAAGACTTTAACAAGTCTTCTGGCGGTAAATTTGAAAGTTGGTCTAGTGAAGTCGCTCCATATAAGCTCTCGCTTCTCTTTTTTAGGATAGCACAGAAGTCAATAATGGCTTGCTTTTCTTCATCTGATGTAATGCCTATTGAGTTAAAATGAAGTGCTAATGTTGAGTCAGACGGTACTTCTTTAATTGCTTTTAACAATGTATTGTAATGTGACTCTGCAGCTTTTGCTTGTTTGTTAAGGGATTCTTTTACAAAGGACTCAAAACTGCTTAGCCTTCCTTGTGCTTCAGGTGAAAGTGGTTGCTGGCAGAGTACACAATTTGAGTCAGTCTCTATGTATGGAAATAACTTATCAGGGTAAGCGAGCTGCTCAGAGTAATTCCTTGCTTGCTCCCATAGCAATTTCCAACTGTCGGATCCTACACCATTAAGAGGCAACCCTTCAAAGACGTTCTTGGCATCTTCTTCAGCAGCTTTCCTTTTAATAGAGTAGTCCAGATGGGCTTCTATAACCTTAGTACACGAATCATCAGTCAGAGAGTCCCTAATATCCGTAAGAATACTTTGTATTTTCTTTATATTTTGCGCAGTAGTCCTAAACTGCTTCATTTTTTCAATAGGGTCTGTCTCGGCCAGTTGTTGTCTCTTAGTGCTTAGCTCAATTTCATCTGTTTCCATCCACGAACAATTATCCTCTATTTCTTTACTTAAAGTTGTATCCTTAATTTTCTTAAGCCATAGAACAGCTTTTGTGTCGGAACTGCCCTCAGGAGGAATAAGCTTTGTCAATGCTATATTCTCCATCTCTTGTTTGAGAGTTTTGCCTACTTTTAAACAGGCGTCTGTCAGTTGGCTGAAAAACAACAATATCCACGGTTCGTAAGCGACTTCGTTTTCATCATTAACGTACACATTAGCGCAATCTGTATCGTATAGTTGTATTGTGCTTAGTTCTTTGAGAGGCCCCTCATCCGGTGTCCAGTTAATTTCATGGCTTGTACCATCTTTTGTAATGACAAAAGAACAGTCTTGAGGCTGTTGTTCTTGAACATAAACATTCCCCATGAGCTTTCCAGGCTTCTTAGCTCCAGATATATGCTTTAGCAAGCGTACATAGCTTGATTTGCCGGAACCGTTTTGGCCATATACAATCGTAAGTGGACTGTGAAATTCCAAAGGATTTCTGGGACTAAGGGCGCTTATGCCCCTGACACTATTTATAGCGTCAAGTCTTAGATGTAAAGAACTTTCCTTTACAGAAATGCTACCCGCTGTAACACATTGGGGTTTGATTTCGGAGCCAATCAGTTGGGCCTCAGCCTTACACAATAATATTAGTTCTCGATAGTTGTCTTCTGTAAGCGTATTGTTATTTTGAATAAGAAGATACGCCGCGTGTTGCAACCAACGAGGTCGTTGTGAGATCCATTGTTCTACTTCCGCTAAAATTGTCCTCATCATCAACCCTCCTATAGCATCAAGTCATAGTACTATTTTACTATAATCTTCTACTGTTCGGAAGAAATTTTTGTAAAATCTGGAGTGTGGCAGAACTTACTCCTACGCTTACATCAAACAAAACTGTTCACTGGGGCATTACCAATGTCGGGACAAAATTCAGGGTAACATTTGATTTTGGCAGAGAAAGTTCGATTGAACGAATCAGACAATACTACTACCTCGCAAGAAGCGGGGAACTAAAAAGCTGCTAAATGAATTCGAATACAACCAGCAACTCTTCGTAAGGGAATATCCTACCTCAAGATTATGATAGCGCCAACCGTATCAAAAGTTATGAACCTCCAATAATTCCAATGGACTACAGAATAGCTCAAAAATGAGGGGGCAAAAAAGTTTGGACTACATTGGGTCTACATTTTCATCACTAAAATGAGAACAACCCGCTCAATGAGCGGGTTTTATATATAGAGGCGAGGGGAGTCGAACCCCTGTCCGAAGATAACGACAACACAAGCTTCTACGGGTATAGTGACAGTTTTGATGTCATCCGATCCGGCTCCCATCGGTTTTTAGTTCATCTTCAATAACAACTGTAAGCTCTTTAATGTAATCATTTAGCTGCACTCGAAATTCCCTTGGATTTGATACCGCCGGTATTATCGAGATGGTTAACTGGTTTACTTCTTCAGGTTGTTCATGGACTTCTAATCCAGGATAATAGACGAATCTTTTAGAGAATGTAAAAGTCCCAGGTAATGGTTGTGGAAATTTCCTTAATAAATTGTCTAACTTTGCCTCATCCTCTGAAATAAATGTAATTCTAGCTGAAAGGAATAAATCCGCTTCATAATTAACAGCCTTCATTATATCTTCCCAACTATTGTATCCACTAAAACAATCAACAAACTCTACTTTGCTATTGGTTGCTCTAAGTATTTTTACATAGTCCAATCTTGATAATGCACCTACTAAATCATTAAAATGCTCCTCAACTTCCAAGTGTTTAGATGATTCTGTAATACTCCGATGTTTGAATTCAAAATCATACCATTCTTTTTTGCGTTCAGTACCAGAATAATATTGTTCTAAATAATTTCTGTAATAATCATAGTGATCCTTATCATAATGATCGCTATACCGATTATACTTATAAATTCTTAAATCAACTGAGTTGCATGCCCCATCAAACACCCAACCATCCCTTAATATTTTCTTCAGTGTTTCAATTGGATATTTTGGCTCCTCATTATCAGGAACAAGATAGTCAATATACCACATATAATTAGCGTTTTTGTCATCATAATGAAGTGCTCTAGGTCTTAACATATGCGATTCAGATAAAGGTACACTCTCTATTTCTTTTATCCTTTCTTGAATAGCTGATAAATGCACGTCACTATAAGAACCAATTCTGTTTGCTAAATGCATATAATAACCTTTGTAATTAATAATCCAACGATTCGGATTTTCAGTCGCATATATATTCCAATCTTCACTAGAGGCGGAAATCGGGAAAAACCGCTGAGCAATTGGCCATGTTTTAGGTGTAGATAGATATCTTTCAATAGTAGTACCATCCCAATAAGCAGTATTTAGTCCATGTTGGGCATTAATAGATTCCAACCGATTAACAACTGCAGATGAAGGAAAAGTAGAACAGATAAGTAAGTACCCACTTGCTCCATGTTGTGAACATGAATCAATAACACTATCTAAATCATTAACTGAGACCGCCCGCTCTGAGTGAGCAAAATGTTTGCACTGAACTAACCAGATTTTCTCCATCTTTTGAAATTTGCTATCCAGCGTCTCTATGCAGAGCAAATCTTTACCACCATCAGGTCCTTTTCCACTCCAATGAACTTTCATTCCTATACTAAATAACAGTTCCCTCACTAATAATTCAAAATCATTCCCATCGGCTTTTAATTCTTTGAAATCTAGCATACTACTTTTTGCCCCCGTTTAGTTTGTCACATGTGATTTTTAAAGAAGCTATAGAATCACACGCCTGGAACACTATCTTAAAGCCAGAAAATAATAATTATGAATTATGAAGTTCATCTAAATTTAAATCCGCCAACGTCACTAGTCTAACTCAAGTCTTTTATGCTTTGATACCTTCTTTTTTAATTACTCTCCTTCCCCACTCGTATATATACCCTTGTTAGAGTTGGGAAGTTTCCCATATTCAATCCAATATTCATATCGCATATTCAAGAACTCTTTTCTCGCTACCGAGGTATGCTTCATGTTCATTATTGCCTCTTTGAATCCTTTAGCCAAAACTAGTTCCTCAGCACAGTCAGCACGATATCTAAAAGTAGGAGCAATATTCTTTATTATATATTCCTTATTTCTGACTTTACTTGAGGTAAATTGATAATAATCTCTAATAGGTCGAAGTCTGTCAAAAGATACAATATCAATATTATCCTTACGAACGGCTGCTCTTTTACCACTCAGCAACTCATTATTATCATACTCGGCTCTTCTTCCATAAATCAGAAGAAATTGAGGGTTAAAATATTTTTGCCTCAATCTTTGAGGTATATTAAAAAAATCAAAAAATAACAGCTGGTTTAATGGATTATTAAGAATCGTCTGCCATTCATATATCTGTCCAATTGCTTGTGAAAATGCTGAACTTATACTCCCGTCTTTTGTATACATTGCTTTAGATGGTTTTTCAATTTCAATAAAGACAGGTGCAAAAGTAAGACTATCATTGGCTAACCAAAGAAAGTCTGGAATCCGACTAAAAGGTCCTCCAATTTTCGGTTGCGAAATTAAAGTATGCATGTGGGGATAGTGTCCAGATTGTCCAAAAAGTTCTAATGCCCCGGGTAAATAAGCTGGATTCTCTTCAAAAAATAATTGAAACGCATTTTCATCATTGCTTGATGATTCAAGTAGATCAAAATATTCTTTCAAAGTTACTTTTTCGTACTCTTCCCATGTAACTTCTTTAGGTGCATCCTTTATGACTTCGTATTTTTTTGAGAATATTTCCACTCCCAAACCTCCTAAATTCTCTTTGATATCGCTTAGAACCTGTTTCAGCGATTCCGAGATCTACGAACTTTTAATATTTATCTCTGTAAAACCTTAAACTAGCTATTTTGTAGGTCTAAAAAAAACGTCAATTGTTTTTGGCAGAAATTTCTCTTGAGCTCGTTGCTTACCTGCAATCAACCAATAATCAGGTTCTGCTAATATTTGATTAAGCTCATCAATAACCCTCTTTGCTTCTTCATATTTTCGACTAACGACTCTCCTCAATTTATTGCCTTGAGGATACACAGCATGATTGTATGCTCCAGTTTGATAAGCTAATGGATGTCTAAATTCAGCATAGTAAGAACCACTCGGATATTGGCACAATTTCGCTCGATAAGCCCAATACCTTTTTTCAGGAAACAACGAAATAATTTTTTCCTTAATATAGTCGTAATTATCCTCTGTTTCATCTCGGAATACTATATTCGATATAATTTCCTCATAATTGGGAGAGGCTTCACAATATAGTTCACAAATTACTTCAACCGCATTATCGGGTGTTAAATATTTAAAAGAATCTCCCTCAATTATCCTAGATAAAGTTTTATATTCTTTTTTCTCAATAGACACATTACTATCTACAATTGCGAATCTTACAACTGAAATCGACATTTTATCCATCCCCCATTACTTTCGACAATAAACTTCAGGTCTTCGTATAAAAAATCTACAATTCTAGGATCGCCTACTGCCCACAATATTGATTTTTTACCCTGAATACTGATATGAAGCTCGGCCGATGACCATAATAAACACTTCAATATATTGGAATCAGATAAACCAATATTCCCATATCATGAATTGACTGTCAAAGCATCTTGTCGAACGAACTGTATCAAAATGAATCGCACCAATGATATACACCTGCTCGTCTCCCGCATCGCTTCCACTTGTGATACAAACTTACCGATCACGAATACAACACTTGTGGATTCGTCCAGAAAGTCTAATCAACGTTTGCTCTAATTCATGGGCTGCACATCAGATTGACCGCTGTATTCACGGACTCACGGACTCAATGAACTCTTCAGATACACCGATCTTATGCATTCCTATTGATAACACCTCGTGTTCACCCTCTTATCCGCTAATTGCGTTTGCATCTCATCCAAAATTTCTTGATGAAGCGGCTTACTCTTGCCAACTTGTACATCATCCTTGATCGCATCCATACGCTTCTCCAAAAATTCAATCTCTGCCCCAAGCCGGATGCTTGAGCGATGACATGCTTGTTCTTCTCGTTATGGTACATACGAATCTTTCTTCAACTAGTCGTCCATCGACAACCATAACAGAGTCGTTCTAAGTTTATTGGTCTCATCCTCCTCCATTTGCTCTTTCCGCCATCTAAATAAGAACAAAACTCCTTGCCCTTCCACATATAACTACCGCATACGTAATATCTTTGCCCTCCACTTTTGGGACGTGTAGATGTAGAGTTGCCTACCATTCTTGATCCGCATTTGTCGCACATCTTGATTTCACGCAACCAGAATGGCGATGCTTCAAATGGTTTTATGCGTTTCATCACCGCAATTGTTACGTTGCTTAGCAACTGTCTGATACTGCTCAAACAGTGCTGGCTGACCAAGCACCGAACTACTTAAAGACAGGGACGGCGGAGTGGTTCGAATACATTGATAAAAATGAGTAACATAAATAGCGGAGAGGATGCAGTTATCCTTCCGCTGTGCTTCTTTAAAGACCCGCAAGGTTGGGTATCCTCAATTCAATATTTTTTGAAAGCCAAGTTACAAAATCGTGTTTTACGAAATGAATAAAATAGGGCCCTCAAGTGACGTGTCACACTATAAAACAATCTTTTAGGAATTTGATATAGAACAGATTTCTTAGCTTTATCATGGTAAGATTTAGCTGTTCAGCTACACTATGAGCCTCTGCATTGTTGACAAACAGAATATTGATATTCACGTCCTGATTGATGATGTAGTGAAAGACCTTGAAGTATTTCTTCAAGTGCTGGTCATGATTGTATTCCCTGAAAAAATAATACCGATGAGTATAGTCTTCTCCGCTTCATCAGCTAGAGCTAACTATACTCAATAAAAACCCAACTCTGCTTCGTTTGCAGAGTTGGGTTTTTTGTATTCTATATGATAGAAGCGTGACTGGGTACCTCAATCCCTTTTGCTTCCGTATCAATTTAGACTTTCATGGCTCAGAACTTTGAGGTTTCATGTCAGCTTCTGGCCTTTCATTGGTCTCACTTGGAGAATTTCTTTCCATAACTTCAATTACATAATCTAGCCATTCATTAAATCGCTTCTTAGCGGTACAAGAAGGTCTATGCGGTCTTCTAGCATATGCAAGATAATCATGGAAAGAAAGATATCTGTATCTGGAAGAAGCTTTTTGAGAAAATGTATTTCCAAGGTTACATCCCTGCTCCATCAAACTCACTAATTCCTCAAATTCATCTACATCAAGCAGATGCCATTCAATTAAGGAGCCCATATCATACAAGCCTTCATCACGTAGCCTTTGTTCTATTCTCTCGTACACAATTTTAACACCGGATAGTGAACCTTGAGTAACTATGACACCATGAATTTTTTTAACTTTTGTAAAATCAATTGGCACACTTTCTAATGGAGTCTCTATAAATCTCTTAATATGAGCATACACTTTTTTAACGGGTTCAATAATCAATTGAGAAATATCCCTTTCAAACGAGTCAATATCGCCAGCTACAAGAGTTGTCTGCATGTTCAATCTTTTAGCTTTATAATCGAATACAAGCAAATCATTTCTATACTGAATAAAACCATCAGGCGATAGCAAATTATTTTTGGCATACTTATATTGGAATTCAGGAATATATCTAGCCTTTCTTAGTGATGACTCTGCATTAACTAGTAAACCATGGCAATATAACTCAAATATGCGCCCTATAAATATTCTAAACTTATTTGCCTCTTCAGGGCTCAAACCATCAATAATTCTCCAATATAAACCATCCCACATATTTTCAAGTACAAACTGACTATCTAGCGGATAAAAGATTCGCCCCTGACGTATAATTGGCTTCTTTCTAAAATAATTAAAATCCCATCTATGAAGAGTTGACTTTTCAAAATTCTCTCTGAATTCTTCTATTGATATTGTCGTCATTAGAAATAATTTACGAATTTCATCTATTTCTATGCCAAGATATTGTACATACTTATGAACATCATTTACCATTTTATTTGTCCAGATAAATTCTCTGACATTACCACTTGGAAAAAATGATGCATTAATAGCAGTCATAAAGAATAAGTAAGTTCTGATGTTAACTCCTGTACTTTTATAAAATAGGTCTGCAATATCTACATACTCTTTTGCTTGAAATCTGTCCTTTTGAGAAGCTATATTTAAATAACATTCAATGCTTCTTTGTACAGTGTGAAGATAATTAACAGTTCTATTGAAGTTTCCATTTTGCACACTTTCAAGTTCAATGATCTCCATGTCTGTAGAAATACGATAAAAGCTAGAGAGCATAGTCGACAGGTAGAAACAATGCATGAATGTACTAGGGTTATTTACTTCAGGCACATCATTATAGGTCGCCGCATCTGCATGTACAAGCAACCACTTAACTGCATTTAATAACATTTGTCTATTATTAAAAATCACATTAAGTCGCTTATACTGTAATATTCGTTCTATATACTCCTCATGTAACCCATGTTCCCAACACCGTATAATGACTTCATTTAAGACAGCATCAGTATTATCCATATGAAACGAAGCTATCAGTCGGGAGATCGCAGGCAAGAGGTTTCCAATACTTGCATTTCTAAAGTGAGAAATTATTTCTATCTCAGATAGAGAATATTTCATCATCTCATTATAGTCAGCAGATACCACTAAGTTTATACCTGTAGCAGGGACATTTATCCGTCTTTTCTTTTTATTGCGTGCCAAATAATCACCTCTTATGTGAAGTATCCAATAAGCATTATTAATTACAGATAATTATATATTAAAACCTGTATTTAACTAGCGGGATAAGCTATCTCCTCTCCACCTGTGCAATCGGAAGAAGACAAGCAATCTGGAAGGGGAATGTGTTACGGAGCGTTGTGAGACTGAAAGCAAAACTTCTACTTACAGAGGCACCGCCATATACATCATCAGACATATGCCGTATTCAACGTCAGATTTGCCTAAAACCCTAGGTACGAGCAAGCAAAAAAGCGACCACAATCGGTCGCTTTTTTAGTATGTATGGAGGCGAGGGGAGTCGAACCCCTGTCCGAAGATAACGACAACACAAGCTTCTACGGGTGTAGTGACAGATTTGATGTCACCCTAGGAACTCCCTGTCACCGGATTCCCTTCAGGTCAGCCTGATTGTCTTCTTCAGCTAGCCCCAGGCGGAGACTAGACAGCGTATCCCACTAAAGTTGAGCCCTCATCCCGGTACATGGGCGATACAGAGCGAGAGCACGCTCACAGGTTATTAAGCTGCGAAAGCGTAGTTGTTTTGTTGTTTGCCGTTTAATTGGCTTTAGCGTTGATGAAGTGGACGCGTCCCCACTACCCGCTACTCATGCCCGAACTATCCCCGTCGAATCCAAAAACGCCCCCTTAAGTTCGAGAAATGCCGGTGTTTTGCACCTTGGCGTTCCTGCCAAAAAGGGCTATCGGATTAAATCAAGAATATTCAGCCATAGCAGTCGATCTATGCCGCAGACTCTTTCCCTCCAAGAAAGGAGAATGCGCCAACTGTATGCTGATTGTCAAAGATCTTATTGATCTCTCTTACATCACTTAGTATATCACATTTTACATCAAAATGATATATACATTGCAGGTAACACAGCTAAAAGCTGCCATCGGGCAAGCTGCTCCATCACCTTGCGATCTTCTGCTTCTCGCGCAGCGCACGCTGGATATCGCGTTGTGCATCCTTCTTAGCGGCATCGGCACGCTTGTCGTACTGACGCTTACCTTTACCGAGGCCCAGCAATAACTTGGCATAGCCGTTACGAACGTAGATCTTCAGCGGTACGATCGCGTAACCGTCCTGCTTGGACAGGCCCAGCAGCTTGCGGATCTGCTCCTTGTGCAGCAGCAGCTTCCGTGTCCGCGTAGGATCCGTTGGGTTGTTGCGGTTCCCCTGCTCGAACGGGCTGATATGCATGTTATGGATATGGATCTCGCCATTCCGAATGGTTGCGAATGCATCTCCGATATTGACGCGGCCGTTCCGTATGGATTTGATCTCCGTTCCGGTCAGCACCATCCCGGCTTCATACGTATCCTCGATGAAGTAATCATGGGAAGCTTTTTTGTTCTGGGCCAGAACCTTCCCGTCACTTTTCTTACCCATGGTCTCACCCCTTGTCATCAACAATGATAATGGAAAAAGGACTTCCGGCAGACCGCCAATGCAATCTCACCAGAAGTCCATTGTATCAAACGTCAGCCTCCAAAAGCAAGGTGGGGCAAGCGCCTCCAGTGACAGATCAGGAGGAGAATGTTACTTTTTCTTCTTGCGGACAAAAGCGGCCGTGCCGTTTCCGCCCTTGCTCTTCCGTTTGCGGCCACCGCCGCCACCGGAGTTGCCACCAGCATTGCCGCCTGGTGTTGGACCTTCGCCGATGAAAATGCCGCTGCCCGCCGTCTTCTTGCGTCGACCCTTGCCGCCGGCACCACCAGAGCGCGCGTTGCGGTCAAAGCCGAGGGCGCCGCCGCTGGCGGAGCTATAGCCGCCTTTGCCGGAGCCAAAGGCGAAGTTCGACGCCTGCTGCTCGCCAGCTCCAGCAGCTGCTTCACCGCCACCGCGCGCACCACGCCCGCTCGGCGGGGCATCGCCGCGGCCACCCTGGCCGACGGCGCTGTCCTTGCGGCGTCCGCCTGGCGCGCCGCCTTCAGCCGCGCCGCGCTTACCGCCGCGGCCCTTACCCCCGCGGGCTGCGCCGTCGCGGGCACCAAATCCGCGGCCGCCATTGCCGCCGCGGTCGCCTTCGCCGCGCCCTTGGCGGCGCGGCTTCATATCCACCATCTCAAAATCGATGGTGTGATCGTCCATGTTCACCTTCGCCACGCGAACCTTCACATCATCACCGATGCGGTATACCTTCGAGGTCCGCTCCCCGATCAGCGCCATATGGCCCTCATCGAAATGATAATAATCGTCAGTCATCGCGCTAAGGCGAATCAAGCCTTCGACCGTGTTCTCCAGCTCGATGAACATACCGAAGCTGGTCACGCTGCTGATAATGCCTTCGAACTCTTCGCCGACTTTATCCAGCATGAACTCGGCTTTCTTGAGCGCTTCCGTATCGCGCTCCGCATCCACGGCCACACGCTCGCGCTCCGAAGATTGCTGAGCGATGTCAGCCATCCGGCCCGCCAGCACCTCATGACGCTTCTCATCGAGCGCGCCGCCGTTCTCCAGCACTTCCCGGATGACCCGGTGAATGACCAGATCGGGGTAACGCCGAATCGGAGACGTAAAGTGAGAATAATATTCCGCAGCAAGGCCGAAGTGACCCGTGCTCTCCGCGTCATATTTCGCCTGCTTCATCGAACGGAGCATCATGGTGCTGAGCACCGTTTGCTCCTTCGTGCCTTGAATGGCTTCCAGCAGGTTTTGCAGCGCACGCGGATGGATCGAGTTGCCCCGTCCCTTCACCTGATGCCCGAAATTGGCCGCGAACGCCATAAAGTTCTGCAGCTTCTCCTGATCTGGGTCCTCATGGATCCGGTAGATGAACGGTACTTTCAGCCAGTGGAAATGCTCAGCCACGGTTTCGTTGGCCGCCAGCATGAATTCCTCAATGATCTGCTCCGCGATGGAACGCTCTCTTTTAACGATATCCACGGGTTTGCCGTTCTCATCCACGATGACTTTGGATTCCACAAAATCAAAATCCACCGCGCCCCGGCGCATCCGGCGGTTCCGCAGCTTCAGCGCCAGCTCGCGCATCAAGCGGAAATCCTCCACGAGGTCACTGTAACGCTCGATCAGCTCCGGATCCTCATCCACCAGGATTTTACGTACATTGTTATACGTCATCCGTTCTTTTGTACGAATAACACTCGTGAAAATATCGTGCTTCACAACTTTCATCTGCTCGTTGAATTCCATCTCACAGGACATCGTCAGACGATCCACCTGCGGATTCAAACTGCATATGCCGTTGGACAGACGGTGCGGCAGCATCGGAATAACCCGATCCACCAAATACACACTGCAGCCGCGATTGTAAGCTTCCTTATCCAGCTCGGAGCGGTCACGGACATAATAACTGACATCGGCAATATGAACGCCCAAACGGTAATTCCCGTTCGGCAGACGTTCCACATTCACCGCATCATCAAGATCCTTGGCATCTTCGCCGTCAATCGTCACAATGTTCAAGCCGCGCAGATCCCGGCGTCCCTGCTGTACAATCTCTTCTTCCGTAATGGCATCCGGCGCTGCATCTGCCTCGGCCAGAACTTCCTCCGGAAAGCCTTCTGGCAGCTGATGCTTGCGGATAATGGACAGGATATCGACGCCCGGATCGTCCTTGTGACCCAGAATCTCCACCACTTCGCCCTCTGCCGCCGCTCTTCCTTCCGGATAGCTGACCAGCTTCACCACGACCTTCACGCCATCAACGGCTCCGTTAATCGCATGCTTCGGAATAAAAATATCCCGGTTGATCCGCTTGTCATCCGGCAGCACGAAGCCATAGGCTTCATGGTTCTGGAATACACCCACGACTTGGGTGACGGCGCGCGTCACGATACGGACCACTTCGCCTTCCATTTTGCCGCCGTCGCTGCTTTGGGAACTGATCCGGATAAGCACGATATCTCCATTCATCGCACTCTTCAAGTCATTGGCATGAATGTACACATCCGGGTGCTCGCGATCATCAGGAATCAGAAAGGCAAAACCCTTCGCATGAGCCTGCAGTCGTCCGCGCAGCAAATTCATCCGTTCCGGCACGCCATATCGCTGGGTGCTGGTCAGAATGATTTTTCCGGATTGCTCAAGCTCATTCAGCAGCTTCAAGAATTCCCTGAATTCATGGGCATCCTTAATGGCAAAATGCTGCTCCAATTCCTGGTACGTCATCGGCTTGTATGCAGTTTCCCGCATAAAATTCAGTAATATTTCTTCAGTTATCATCATTATCACCTCGGGGAACCTGCAATTTCATCGTTCCGCTATCCATTCTTTACCTTCATATACTCATACCCTAGTATACACGAATTTAATCCTCGGTATCCTTCCGAACACCGTCTTAACCTATGTATTCCGAAATTCAGGCAATAAAAAACCCCCGCTCTTCCAAGAGTGAAAAAGCGAGGGTAACGTTCATTGTTATTTCAACATAGCAACAACGATGGCCAAAATCATAAATCCTGTTGCAAGACCTACCGTTGTACGCTGCAGTACGAGATCCATACCGCGAGCCTTTGTTTTACCAAAAAGATGTTCCGCACCGCCGGAGATGGCACCGGCAAGACCTGCGCTTTTCCCTTTTTGGAGAAGAACGACAGTAATCAACCCGATGGAGAAAATAACAAGCAACACTTCAAAAAATACAACCATGACTTCCACCTCCTACGTATGTAAACATCTAAATTTATTATCTGAAGAGACATTCTAGATTCTACATGAAAAACAGCATTTTTATTGTACCACAGCTTTAATGACCTGACAAGAAGTGCGGGGAACAATCCCAACAAAAAATCTGCTCGGCCAGCCGGTTGGAAGTCGCCTAACATCGTCGATTGGCGGTATGGACTGACACTCCATATCCGGCCACACCATGATTCGCTCGCCAAAAAACAAATGGCCTGCCCCTCCAGCGTTGGCAGACCACCTGTTTCATAGCAGCCAAGGCTGCTTTATTTCACTCGGAAGGATCCTGTGCTGATCGCTACAAGCTCGCCCTTCTCGTTCGCAATTCTGCATTCTGTTGTTACCGAACGGTGCGTCTGATGCACGATGCTTGCCGTTACGGTAAGGAGACCCGCTCTGGCCGGCATGACAAAATGCACGTTCAGATTGCTCGTCACCGTGGATTCGCCGGGGCGCTCCAGCATGACGGCAATGCCCATGGCGTTATCCATCAATGAGGAGAGTACGCCGCCATGCACGATGCCCATCATATTCATATGATGAGGCTGGGCATCCAGCGTGACAACAACCGCCTCCGAGCTGGCAGACTCAAGCTTGCAGCCGAGATATCCCCAGAAGGTAGGCTCCGCCGCTCGGGTCATGGCCTCAATGTACGCCTCCCGGTCGAATTCCGGCTGCCCGGCCTTCGTATCCGGATTGGCATTGGTATGATCCATCAGGCCGCCTCCTTTTTTCTTATGACGTCGTTAGTACTGTATCCATTCCAGCGGGATAACATGAATCACTTAACGTGCCTGCTCAAGCTATTCTGCGCTTCAGCCCGTTCTGCCTTCCTCTTCCTCCTCCAGCAGCTTGCGGCGCAGTACCTTGCCTACCATCGTCTTCGGCAGCGAATCGCGGAACACGTATTCGCGCGGCACCTTATAGGCGGCCAGCTGACTGCGGCAAAACTTCTCAAGGCCCGAAGGGTCCGGAGACGCGCCATCCTTCAGCACGATATAAGCCCTCACGGTTTCGCCGCGATAATCGTCCTTCGTTCCGACAACAACGGCTTCCTTCACGGAAGGATGCTCATACAGCACTTCCTCGATCTCCCGAGGGTAAATATTGAAACCGCTTGCAATGATCATATCCTTCTTGCGGTCGATGATCGTAAAATACCCCTCTTCGTCCATCGTTGCCATATCCCCTGTGAACAACCAGCCGTTTCGCAGCGTGTCGAACGTCTCCTCCGGCCGGTTCCAGTACCCCATCATCACCTGCGGTCCTTTTACTATTAGCTCACCAGGCTCCCCGATGGGCATTTCTTCGCCCGTATCGGGATCGACCACCTTAGCATCCGTATCCGGAACAGGTACGCCGATGGTGCCGATTTTGCGCCTTCCCCAGATTGGATTCACATGAGTAACCGGGGAAGCTTCAGTCAGGCCATAGCCTTCGATCAGCCGGCCTTTGGTCAGCTCCTCGAACTTATCCTGCACCTCAACCGGAAGCCCGGCAGAGCCGCTGACGCAAGCATTAATCGAAGAGAGGTCATATTCCCTGATCTTGGGATGATTTATCAGTGCGATATACATGGTCGGCGCGCCCGGGAAGAGCGTCGGCTTCATTTTTTTGATCAGGTTCAGAATCATCGTCACTTCGAATTTCGGTACCAATATCAGCATGCCGGCACGGTAGATGGCCTGGTTCAGCAGCACGGTCAGTCCGAACACGTGAAAACAGGGCAAAACCGCTAAGTAGCGCTCCTTCCCATCCTCCACCTGAAAGCACCAGTTCGCCGACTGCAAGGTGTTGGCGATCAGATTCATATGCGTCAGCATGACGCCTTTGGGAACGCCCGTCGTGCCGCCTGTGTACTGGAGCAGGGCTAGATCCTTCTCCGCCTTCACGGGTTCGCAGATCGGGTCATTCGGTGAGCTCGCAAGCAGCTTTTTGAAGGCATGGACGCGGCTCCCATAATTGACGACCGGAAGAGGGCCCTCCTTCTTGGCCTTGATCGGGTAAAGGAGATTCTTGGGGAATGGCAGATAATCCGCCACGGACGTGACGATCATATGCTCCAGTTCCGTCTCCTCGATGACTTTTTCAACGCGGGAAACAAACATATCCATGGTAATGATGATCTTGGCACCGGAATCCTTCATCTGATGCGCAATTTCCCGCTCCATATAGAGCGGGTTGGTCATGACGGCAACGGCTCCGGCCAGCAGCACGCCATAATACGAGATCACCACCTGCGGGCAGTTGGGCAGCATGATCGCTACCCGGTCGCCCTTCTTAATTCCTTTGCTGCGGAGCGCGTTCGCCATACGATAGGACGACTCCAGCAGACTTCTATAGTTGATCGTCTTGCCCATGAAATACATGGCCGGCCGATTCGGAAACTTCTGTGCCGACGTCACGAGAAATGATGCCAAATTCTGTTTCGGATAATCAAAAGCGGGGGCTACTTCGGGCGGATAAAACGGCAGCCAAGGCTTTGTATCCATACAAAACCAACCCTTTCCTAAGGAATGCTCCTTCTTTCCTACTCCAAGAAAAATCTCTCTCTTTTGCGGTTACTTACGCATCGTATTGGCGTTGACGCGTGTTACACCGTGTACCGCTCGTTCTTGACCACGCGGGCTGCGATGCTGCGCTTGAGGGCCACCGTATCGATCGGCGTGCAACGCGTCAGTTTCTTGAGCACCGACAGCTGCATTCGCAGCATATCCCCGGTTTCGACTGAGGCCAGCGTCTCTTTCGCGAGTGCTTCAATGCGCTGGAACGCCTCGTATGCAAACACCTGCGTCATCTCGATCATGCTGGCTGCTTTTTCCTCGGAGGTGCGTTCGATTTGCTTGCGGGTACGCAGCAGCGCACTCTCGAGAGCATAAATATCTATCATCATATCCGCCAGATTGGACAAGGCCTCCTGCTCTTTCTCCAGCTTCGTGCCGAACTTCTGTACCGCCATACCACCTGCAAGGAGGAAAATCTTCTTGCTCATCTCAAGGAAGTGCGCTTCCTGTTCCAGTGTGCCCTCGAAGGTTTGGCCAGGTACCAGCTGCAGCAGCTCTCCTTGGAGACCTTGTGCTTTTTGCAGGAGCGCGATCTCGCCCTTCATGGCCTTCTTCACGAGCGTGCCCGGAATCAGGAGCCGGTTGATCTCGTTCGTGCCTTCAAAGATACGGTTGATGCGGGAGTCCCGATAGATGCGTTCCACTTTGTACTCTTGGATATATCCATAGCCCCCGTGAATCTGTACCGCCTCGTCTGCCACGTTATCGAGTCCTTCCGAACAGAACACCTTGTTGATCGAGCATTCGATGGCATAGTCAGAGATCGCCGCAGCCGAGTGGATTCCGGCATCCTCGCTGTTGTAATCGATGTCCTGCATCGCTTCGTCCAGCAATCCTGCCGTCCGGTAAACCATACTCTCCATCACGAAGGTGGTGATGTTCATCTCGGCCAGCTTCTTGCGCATGAGCGGGAACTGCGAGATAGGCGTATCAAACTGTTTACGGGTGTTAGCATATTTCGCGCTCAGCTCGATCGATTCCTTCGCCGCACCGACCGTACCGGCTGCCAATTTATACCTGCCGATGTTCAGGATGTTAAAGGCAATCCGGTGGCCTTTGCCGATCTCGCCGAGCAGGTTCTCCTTCGGCACCTTGACGTCTTCGAAAAAGAGCGGACGCGTCGACGAGCCCTTGATGCCCATCTTCTTCTCCTCCGGACCGAGCGTGAAGCCCTCCATCTCCTTCTCGACAATGAACGCGGTGAAGTGCTCCCCGTCAATCTTGGCGTAGACGATAAAGATATCCGCAAATCCGGCGTTAGTTATATATAGCTTCGATCCGTTCAAAATATAATACTCTCCGTCGTCCGACAAGCGTGCCGTCGTTTTGGCACCCAGCGCATCCGAGCCGGAGGTCGGCTCCGTCAAGCAATAAGCCGCGATTTTAGCGCCGGTCGAGAGATCCGGCAGGTACTTCTGCTTCTGCTCGGTCGTGCCGAAGAACACGATCGGCAGCGTACCGATCCCCACATGAGCCCCGAAGGAAAGCGCGAAGGACGATCCCTTCGCCAACGCTTCATTAATTATTGTAGAGCTGACCTTATCCAGCCCGATCCCGCCGAACGGCTCCGGCACATCGGCCCCGAGCAGGCCCAGCTCGCCTGCCTTGCGAAGCAGATCTACGGTCATCTCGTAATTCAGCTTCTCCAGCTCTTCATCATGCGGCACGACTTCCCCGTCAATAAAATCACGCACCGTCTCGCCGATCATGCGGTGCTCTTCCGTGAAATCCTCCGGTGTCAGGATCCGCTGTTTATCGGTATTATCGATGACAAAGCTGCCGCCTTTGATTTTCGGTTCTTTGGTTTGGTTATCGCTCATGATTGGTTTCCCCTTTCGGAATGTGGAATAAGGTTGTGTGCAATGAAATGCCTAGGTGTTGCTGCGTGGTATCTTTTCTGGGTTGAGCATAGAGGCATAAACACCTTCACTTCGGCGCAATAGTGGCCGCTCCGCGTGCGGATTGTACTTCCGATCGCTGTTGAGTGTGGATTTCCAGGAATGGATCTATCAATAGTAGAAATCCAAACTCAAAGGCGACCGCTGCCGCTTCTCCAGTACAATTCCGCCCTCTCCGCTGGGCTAGAGCGCTCAGGTCCTGACCCCTGCCTCTGGCTATCATTGCACTCCCCTGTGGTTGGAGTGGGTGGTGCCGTGTCCGGTCCGTGTTCGGAGCGGACACGGCACTAAGACTACATTTCAGAGTGAATAGGCTGGTCATGCATCAGTAGAGGACCAGTAGACTTGATACTGAAGAACCTAGATTTGGTTAACCGATTATTATCAGAAACGTTATTGAACTAACTTTTCCTAGCACCTTGTTGGGAGCTGCAGGTCCCCTTGAGGACAAACGCGAATCGAACCACAATGAGCACCTGCAGAGACTAATGTGAGAATCCCACCCTATGGCCCTCTGGGGGCTTGGAAGGGAGCGCATCTTCTTCTGCTTCCTACTCCTTACGCCCCGGCTGCGTGCACCTCGAACACCCCCGCGGCTCCCATGCCGCCGCCGATACACATGCTCACGACGCCGTAGCCGCCGCCGCGGCGGGCCAGCTCGGAGACGAGGCTGACGGTCAGTTTCGCGCCGGTGCAGCCGAGCGGATGGCCGAGCGCAATGGCGCCGCCATTGACGTTGACTTTGCTCTCGTCGATACCCAGCGCGCGGATGATGTGGAGGCATTGCGAAGCGAACGCTTCGTTAATCTCGAACACATCGACCTGATCCAGCTCGATGCCCGCCATGCGCAGCGCCTTCGGGATCGCTTCAACGGGGCCGACGCCCATAATCTCCGGCTCTACGCCTGCCAGGGCAAACGATTTGAAGGTAGCCAGCGGGGTAAGGCCCAGCTGCTCCGCTTTCTCGCGGCTCATAACGGCTACCGCCGCCGCGCCGTCACTCGTCTGCGACGCATTGCCCGCGGTAACCGAGCCGCCAAGGGCAAAGGCTGGCTTCAGTTTGGCCAGCACATCCGGGGTCGTGTCCGGCCGGACCCCTTCATCCGTATCGAAGGCAAAGGTTTTGCTGCGCACCTTGCCCTGCTCATCGGCCGCAGCCAGCGATACGTTCACCGGTACGATCTCATCCCGGAACTTGCCTTCCGCGATGGCCGCCGCGGCCTTGCGGTGACTGCTGGCCGCAAAGGCATCCTGCGCCTCGCGGGTAATGCCGAAGCGGCGGGCCACCTCTTCCGCGGTATGCCCCATGCCGATGTACACCTCCGACATCTCTTCCACGATCGTCGGATGCGGCGCCGGCTTGAAGCCGGTCATCGGCACATGGCTCATGCTCTCGACACCGCCAGCGACGATGACCTCGGCATGACCGAGCATAATGCGCTCTGCCGCGAACGCGATTGCCTGAAGCCCCGAGGAGCAAAAGCGATTAACGGTCAGCGCGGGTACCGTTACGGGATATCCCGCATATAGCGAGATAATCCGCGCGACATTCAGGCCTTGCTCGCCTTCCGGCATCGCGCAGCCGAGGATGATATCCTCAACGTCCTCTTTTTTCAGGCCCGGTGCACGCTCAATGACGGCTTCCAGTACGGCTTTGCCGAGATCCTCCACGCGCGTCTGAGCAAAACTGCCCTTCTTCGCCTTCCCCACCGGAGTGCGGGCAAGGGATACTATGACTGCTTCTCTCATGCCATTCACCTCATCAACTTGAAATGGTTGGATCCAATACCGTTTATAATTGCGCGGGCCGCTAATCGGCCGTGAAATGAATTCGTAACAGGTGGAACTGATTAAAGAGCTGCCATCACCCAAACTTCAACAGCACGGACAATCTGCCACATGTACCGTATCCACGTTTGATTTGGCGAATCGCACGTTGCGGATGATAGCTAATCTTTTAGCTGTGAAGCTTTAAGGACTATACCAACATTTAGCTTTCGTCATGTCCTGATTGCTTTCAAGATACCGAAGGCAAGGAGAGACCGGAAGTCGAGACGCTCAAAATTGCCAAGGAAGTACCGTCCAAGCTGAATCGCCCCTAATTCCGCAGCGGCTTGCCTTTCGCCAGCATATGCTGCATGCGCTGCTGGGTTTTGACCTCGCCGAGCAGGCTGAGGAACGCTTCCCGCTCCAGGTCGAGCAGATGCTGCTCGCTCACCACGGTTCCCGCGGGAACATCGCCGCCCGTCAGGATGTGCGCCAGCTTCTTCGCGATCAACAGATCGTGATCGCTGATATAACCGCTGCGCTTCATGTCGATGGCGCCCATCTGGAGCACGGCCCGGCCGTCGCGGCCGACCACGCGGGCTTTGCCCGGCTGCGGCGGAACATAGCCTGCCCGGTCCATCGCAAGTACCGCCTGCTTCGCTTCATAGATCCGGTAATCCTGATTCATGACCACCGTATCCCCGCTGCGCCCATAACCCATGCGGATTGCTTCATGTCCGCTGGTCGATGCCTTCGCCATCGCCACCATCTCGAAGATTTTGTTAATCTCCGGCTGGAGGTCGCTCTCCTTGTCGGGATGACGGTTGCTGGTCATGAGCGCCAGCTCCTTGCAGCCGCCGCCTGCCGGAATGAGGCCGACCCCCGTTTCTACGAGACCGAAATAGGTCTCCGCCGAGAAAATGATCCGGTCAGCCGGCAGGCACGCTTCCACGCCGCCGCCCAGCGTCATCCGGTGAGGCGCAGCCACAACCGGCTTCTCCAACCCCTTCAGCTTCATCATGCTGCCTTGGAACAGACGGATGATGTCATCCACCTCATCCCAATCGCCGCTCTGCGCTTCCATCAGCATAAGCATCAGGTTGGCGCCGACGCAGAAGTTGCGGCCTTCGTTCGCCAGCACCAGCCCGCGGTAATTGGCCCTGACCTCTTCCACGCTCTGCTGGATCATGACCAGAATATCGGCGCCGATCGCATTGTTCGGGGACGTGAATTCAAGACATGCCACGCCATCTCCAATATCAATCAGGTTCGCCCCCGTATTCGAGCGGATGATCCGGTTTTGCGATTTGAGCGCTTGCAGCGAGATCAGCTCAGGCTGAACCTCTACGCCCTTATACTCGCCTTTGAAATAATGGAACACCTCGCCGTCCTTCTGCTGATAGAAGGACTTGTTCCCGGCGGCAATCCAATCCTTCACCCAAGCCGGGACGATCATGCCCTCCGCTTCCATGCGCTGCACGGATTCCGGCAGTCCGATCAGATCCCAGGTCTCGAATGGACCGAGCTCCCAGTTGAAGCCCCATTTCATCGCGTTGTCGATGTCCTGAATGGAATCGGCTATCTCTCCGAGCTTGTCGGCCGCATAGACAAGCACTTGCTTCAATACATTCCAAGCCAGTTCAGAGTAACGATCCTGCGTACCGAGGAATGCCTTGATCTTCCGCTTGGCTCCCTTCACCGCTTTGGCGGCTTCGATGGAAGCGGAGCTCACTTTGGCGCTCGGATTGTACTCCATCGTGGACAGGTTGAGCGATAAAATTTTGCTGCCTTGCTCGCTCTTTACTTTTTTATAGAATCCCTGGCCGCCCTTCTCACCGATCCAGCCGCGGGTGACAAGCTCATTCATGACATCGGGAACCGTGAACACGTCCTTCTCGTTCCCGTCCGGCACGGAGTCGTACACGTTTCTGGCCACATGAACAAAGGTATCGATGCCGACCAAATCCAGCGTACGGAAGGTGGCGCTCTTCGGACGCCCCAGAACGGGTCCCGTGGCCGCATCCACTTCCTCCACGGTATAGCTGTTTTTCACCATCTCCTGCAATGTGACCAGAAGACCGTAGGTGCCGATCCGGTTCGAGATGAAATTCGGCGTATCCTTCGCAAGCACAACCCCTTTACCAAGGCGCTTCGTGCAGAAATCAACCATAAACTTTGTAATGTCCGGATCCGTATCAAAGCCCGGGATAATCTCCAGCAGCTTCATATGACGCGGCGGATTGAAGAAATGGGTTCCCAGGAAGTGGCTGCGGAATTCCTCGCTGCAGTCCTCGACCATCGCATTAACGGAAATGCCAGAGGTATTCGTGCTGACGATTGATCCTTCCTTGCGCACGCCCTCAATCTGCTTGAAGATGCTTTTCTTGATTTCCAGGCGCTCCGTGACCACCTCAATGATCCAATCCACGTCCTTCAGCTGGCTCAGATGATCCTCGGTATTGCCTGGGGTGATCCGGCCCACAAAATCGACGCTATACAGCGGAGCTGTGCTTGATTTGGGCAGAGCGGCAATGGCTTTGGCCGCAAGCCGGTTTCGTACCTTCGGATGATCCAGCGACAATCCGGCTTTTTCCTCTTCGGCGGTTAAGGATTTCGGAACGATGTCGAGCAGCAGGCAGGGAATGCCGGCATTGGCGAGATGGGCGGCGATCCCCGACCCCATGACGCCAGAGCCGATCACGGCGGCTTTGGTTATGTTTCGACTTGCGACACCGGAACCGCTGACGGATTCCTTGGTAATGGTATTGCTCATTGCACAACGACCTCCTGTTCATGGATTTCGGATAGACCGAATACGGATAACTCCAGGATTTCCGCGATATCTCGCGTTTTTACGCTTTCTTCCACTTCCTTCAGCTTCGTGCCGTCCTCCAGCATCGTCAGGCAGAACGGACAGGCTGAACTGATCATCGTCGGAGATACAGCCAGCGCCTGCTCGGTACGCGCCAGATTCACGCGCTTGCCCGCATCCTCCTCCATCCACATCTGCCCGCCGCCGGCGCCGCAGCACATCCCGTTCTCGCGATTTCGCTCCATCTCCAGGAGCTCGACGCCAGGAATGGCGCGAAGCACGCTGCGCGGCTGATCATACACGTCGTTATACCGTCCCAGGTAGCAGGAGTCATGATAGGTGATTTTCTCCTGAACCCGGTATTTGGGCTTAAGACGCCCTTCCTTCACCAGCTGGTCCAGCAGCTCCGTATGATGAATCACCTCGGCTTCAAGCCCAAATTCCGGATACTCATTCTTCAAAATATTGAAGGTATGCGGACAAGCCGTCACGATTCGTTTCACATCGTACTTCTGGAATGTCTCGATGTTCTCCATGCACAGCTGCTGGAACAGAAATTCATTGCCCATCCGGCGCGGCGTATCGCCCGAATTCTTCTCCTCGTTGCCGAGAATGGCGAAGTTGACGCCCGCTTCATTCATAAGCCGGACAAAGGCCTTGGTGATCTTGCGGCTGCGATTGTCGTAAGAGCCCATGGAGCCGACAAAGAACAGCACGTCGAAATCCGGATTTTCCTTCACGGTTGGAATTTTCAGATCCAGCGTCCCTTCCGGGTCGACCTCCTTCACCCACTTGCTCCGGTCCGCGCGGCTGATTCCCCAAGGGTTGCCTTGTCGTTCGATGTTTTGCATGGCGCGCTGGCCTTCCTGCGGCACACTGCCCTCCATCAGAACGAGATGACGCCGAAGGTCCACGATTTTGTCGACATGCTCATTCGCGACCGGGCACTGATCCTCGCAGTTGCGGCAGGTCGTGCACGCCCAAATCTCTTCTTCCGTCATGACGCCGCCGATCAATTGAATGTCCTTCGGGTCGACGCCCTCAAACTGATGCCAGGAGCGCTTCTGCACCTCCATCGTCGGGCCGATATCGGTAATGCCCTCGCCCTTCCAGCCGACAAGGGCCAGATCCGTTGCGCCCATGGAGTGAACGCCGGGTGATCCAAACACAGAGGCTGGCATCCATGCTGATTTGGAGGTGAGCGCAGCCCCTTTTTCCGTGAGATGATCCCTTAGCTTCACAATCATGTGCATCGGCGACAGCAGCTTGCCTGTATTCGAGGCCGGGCATACGTTGGTGCATCTTCCACATTCAACGCAGGCATAGAAATCGAGCATCTGCTTCTGCGTAAAATCCTCAATCTTGCCTACCCCGAATGCCTCGGCCTCTTCATCCTCCAAATCCAGCGTGCTGAGCTTGCTCGGGGGATCGGTACGGCGGACCAGAATGTTGATCGGCGCCGTAATGAGGTGAAAATGCTTCGATTGCGGCACATAGATAAGGAACGATAGCAGAATCAACAGATGCAGCCACCAGAACGCGTAATAGCAAACCGTAACCGCCACCGGCGGCATCCAGGCAAACACGGCCGCAATGCTGGAGGAGATCGGTGCCATGGCGGACCACGCCAGTCCTTCCATGAGCCGTTCAAAAGTCATCGTCAGCAGCACCGAAGCCATCAGCGTGGTGATGAAAAACACGACAATGCTTGGCTTCCAGCCCCGCTTGAGCCGTTTCAGCTTCTCGCCATAGCGGCGATAAGCCGCATAACCGATAGCGAGCAGGATCAGCGCAACCGTAATCTCCTGCATGAGAATAAAGCCGGCGTGCCCCGGAATCGGCAGGCTGTGGCCGGACAATCCCTTCCAGATGATGTCGAGCGCACCGAACTGCAAAATGATAAATCCGTAAAACACAATAAAATGCATGATGCCGCTCTTGCGATCCTTAAACAGCTTGCTCTGTCCGAATACCTGGATGGCGAATTGGCTCAGGCGTTCCTTCAGATCCTTCTTCGAATTCGCTGGCTTGCCCAAACGGATATACAGGTACCGGCGATACACCACGGTGGCGAACATATACACCGCCCAACCGGTGATCAAGACAAAGAGCAGCGCGTTGATTAATGTCAGAATCATCTCTCTCAGCCCCTTGCGTTAAAAATCCTTCTTTCTTCTCATAGTCTTGTGCAGCGTCCCATTTTGCGAAGCTCCTGTCACTCCTTCCGAAACCTCTTGTCATGTGTTCATGTCGGGACATATATGAAGCGCTTTCATTAGAGGAACAAAAATAGACCTCCACATCGTGCCGTGCCGACCACTCTAAACCGAACTTCATCGTTTCTGGCTACATCTCTTCATCCGTACATCGCTCTCATCTGTACTTGCCTGCGGATACCCAGTGACTTGTTTCTTCCGGTTGAACTGCCGTCTATTGCTCTGATATGAACGCCTTATTCTGCTGCTCTGATCCAACTGCTTCATCCATTTCGCGCTTCTTCGTAACCCATCGTTGACAACGACATGAACGTATTTTATGATGGATACAAGAAATGAATGAGTATTCATTCATAATTTTAACTGTATTCTAACACCGGGGTGAGCATATGACAAGTAAAAAAAATGAAAAATACCACCTTATTCTCCAGGGCGCCCTGAAAGTATTCGCCGAGAACGGCTACCACCGGTCCCAGGTTTCCAAGATCGCCAAAGCTGCCGGCGTGGCTGACGGCACCATCTATTTGTACTTTAAGAGGAAGGAGGATATCCTGATCCGCCTGTTCCAGGAGAAGCTTGGCGAGCTGGTCGGCAAATTCCACGAAAGCGTGGAAGGAACCACGGATGCCGTGGAAGCGCTGCGGACGGTGTGCAGCATCCATTTTTCGGAGCTGGAGAGCAATCCTGAGCTTGCTTATGTCACTCAGATTGAGCTGCGGCAGAGCGATCTGGAGCTGCGCAAGGAAATCGGCAGCGCTTTGAAGCCATATATTGTGCTGATCGAGAATATTCTGGAACAGGGCATCAAAGAACAGAAATTCCGTTCCGATCTGAACGTCAAGCTGGTGCGCAACCTGATTTTTGGCGCGATGGACGAAGCGGTGACCTCTTGGCTGATCTCCGGCCGCAAGTATTCTCTGACCGATCAGGCGGATGAGACGCTTAGCTTTTTCCTGAACGGTGTTTCCGGCGGACAATAAGTCCCGCTGATATTCATATTGAAGGGAGCGTTTAACCGATGAAGATTGTGGTATTGCTTAAACAGACCTTTGACACGGAGGAAAAAATTACGATTGAGAACGGATCGATTGCCGAGGATGGGGTGAAATTTGTCATCAATCCGTATGACGAATATGCGGTGGAAGAAGCCGTGAAGCTTCGGGATGACCACGGCGGCAGCGTGACACTCTTGTCCGTCGGGCCGGATCGTACGGCAGAGACCCTACGCACTGCCCTCGCGATGGGTGCAGATGATGCCGTGCTGATCTCCGACGAGCGGATTCCGGACGATGAATATGCGGTATCCAAAGTGCTGCACGCGTATTTGTCCAAGGAAAGCCCGGATCTGATCCTCGGCGGCAACTTCTCCGTTGACCGCGGTTCGGGTCAGGTGGCCATTCGCCTGGCAAGCCTTCTCGGTATTTCACATGCCGGCTCCATTACCAAGCTTACGCTGAACGGTACCACGGCTGAAGTGCACCGGGATGCCGAAGGCGATCTTGAAGTGCTGGAGGTTCAGCTCCCGGCGATTTTCACGGCACAGCAAGGTTTGAACGAACCACGCTATCCATCGCTGCCTGGCATCATGAAGGCTAAGAAAAAGCCATTTCAGACGTTGACCCTGGATGATCTCGGATTATCGGAAGCCGATATCCAGCCGGCAACGAAGCAAAGCGAGCTGTCCCTGCCGCCGGAGCGAAGTGCAGGACGCATTCTGAAGGGCGAGCCCGCCGAAGTGGCGCATGAGCTGGTATCCTTGCTCCGCACCCAGTCGAAAGTGATCTGATGAACGGGTATTCGAATGTACGAATATACCCCTTTGACTCGTACTATTGAATGCGGTTACACGGACCCGACGGAGAGCCGCGCCATCATTCCCTATGTATTCTGATTGTATGGTTTACGGGATGTCCGTCATGCACGCTTTTCGCTTGATACGTTCCGCGAAATCCGAGCAGCAGCGCTTCTGAGGAAATCCCCTGAATTCGCTTAAGTTGCTCAGGTTGGTTAAATCGTCAAATCTCTTCTCTTCAATCCCAAATGGATCCTAGGAGGTTATGATATGAGCAAAACGATATTAGTGTATGCCGAGAACCGGGATGGGAAGCTGCGTCAGGTTGCTCTCGAAACGCTTGGCGCGGCTCGCTTGATTGCAGGTGACGGTGACAGCATCCGCATTCTGGTTGCGGGCTCCAACATTACGGAGGCTGTATCGGCCCTGAACGCCTATGGTGCCGATACGATCTATACGGTTGAGCATGATGATCTGGAAAATTATAATCCTGAAGCTTATATGGCCGCCATTGAAGCGGTTATCGGTCAGGCCAAGCCGGATGCCGTACTCTTCGGACATACAGCTATCGGCCGCGATTTAGCACCGCTCGTCGCCGCTTCCCTGAATGCCGGGCAAATTTCCGACGTAACCGCGATCGAGACGGAAAGTGGAGAAGTGGTGTTCACTCGTCCGCTCTATGCGGGTAAAGCCTTTGAGAAGCGCGTCTTCCAGAACGGACCGTGGGTGGTCACGGTGCGTCCGAACAATATTCCTGCTGCGGAAGCCATCGAAGGCGCGAGCGCCAGCATTGAGGACATCGCTTACCCTGCCCCTTCCCTCCGCTCCGTGGTAAAGGACGTCGTCCGCAAAACCACGGGAAAAATCGACCTCTCGGAAGCCAAAATCGTCATCTCCGGCGGGCGCGGCGTGAAGAGCGCGGAAGGCTTCCAGCCGCTGGAGGAGCTCGCGGACCTGCTCGGCGGTGCCGTCGGCGCATCGCGAGGCGCCTGTGATGCCGGCTACTGCGATTACGCGCTCCAGATCGGGCAGACCGGCAAAGTCGTTACGCCCGAGATCTATATTGCCTGCGGCATTAGCGGCGCCATCCAGCATCTGGCCGGCATGAGCCAATCGCGGGTCATTATCGCCATCAACAAAGACCCTGAGGCACCGATCTTCAAGGTAGCCGATTACGGCATCGTCGGCGATCTGTTCGACATCGTTCCGCTGCTGACGCAGGAATTCCGCAAAGTCCTGGTATCCTAGCATAATTCAAGCTCATTAGATGATATAATATGATAAGGCTGCACCCCAACGTCCATTGGACCCTGGGTTGCAGCCTTTTTACAGTTCTAAACCCGGACGTATCCTTTCGGCTTTCTGGCTACTGCCATAATTCCTGCGATGCGCTATCAAGCCGGTTATGTATGCTGCCATTCAGCCATTCAATGACTCCGCCATGTCATCATCTGATGATAGGAAGGACCCGACTTTCGTTCATTTAAGAACCAAACCGCTTCAGCAGCTTCTGCTGATGGGCCGTAAACGCTTCTTCCAGCGAAATCCCATAAAGATCCGCCAACAGTGAAATGTTGCCGAGCACGTCGCCGATCTCCTCCACCAAATCCTGCTTGAGCTGTTCCTTGGATTGAACCTCCTCGTCAGGGCGGTCCCTGCCGATCTCATAAGCGCGAACGGCACGCGCCGTTTCCCCTGTCTCCTCCATCAAAAACCCAACGCGAATAAAGGGGCCGTACTCGGTCCAGCCTCGCTCTCCATAAAATTGTTTAATCCATTGCTGCGCTTCATTCATATCCATACTTGTGCTACCTCCGCGATTCCCTGGGATGACTAAACCTTTACTTTTTACACAATTCAAGAACAAACTCATGATAATGCTAACATGTATGCCATAAGATAAGAGGTGCCATCTGATGATCATTAACAACATAGTTCATCGACGCCATGACATAAATCACTATATATAGTATAATTACACGAATGAAATATCAACATCTTGTCAAGGAGTGTGCGAATTGAAATCCATATGTGTATTTGCGGGATCGAACATGGGGGAACATCCAGATTATAAAGCGAAAGCTGCCGAGCTCGGCAGACATATTGCCCACAACCAATACAAGCTCGTATACGGCGGCTCCAAAATCGGATTGATGGGTGAAGTGGCTAACGCCGTTTTGCAGCATGGCGGTGAAGTTATCGGGGTGATGCCGAGAGGACTGTTTAAAGGCGAGATTGTACATACCGAGCTGACCCAGCTCATTGAAGTAGCGGATATGCATGAGCGCAAAGCGACGATGGCGAAGCTGTCCGACGGGTTTATCGCCATACCGGGCGGTTTTGGAACCTTTGAGGAATTGTTCGAGGTATTGTGCTGGTCGCAAATCGGAATTCATCAGAAACCGATCGGGCTGCTGAATGTCCGGGAGTATTATGAGCCGTTCATGAAGCTGATTCAGTACAGTATCACGGAAGGTTTCTCCAATGCCTCCCACCTAAACCTGATCAACCTCTCCGATGACCCGCTCAAGCTGCTCGAGCTCATGGATAGCTACACCCCTCCAACGCTGGACGTGAAGTGGAAGGACTTGGATTAAGGGGCGTTTGCGGAGAACAGCGATCTTTCCCACGCATTCAGGGAAGTCTATACTCCATGTTGGTTGATACGTATTTAGGATTCTCTACAACAGATCGACCGTATGCGTAACGAAAGGCACCGGACTCCCGGTGCCTTTTTGTTCTTGCGTTATTTTGATGGTGTGAGTATTACACAAAACCGCCGTTCACGCGGATCGTTTGGCCTGTGATCCATTTCGACTCTTCACCGGCCAGAAAGAGGACGGCCCCTGCAACATCATCCGGTTCTCCCAGACGTCCGAAAGCATTCATGTTTGCGATACCCGCGATCTGCTCCTCCGATTTGCCAACTGTAAAGAGCTCCGTATTAATCGGTCCGGGCGCCACTGCGTTAATTGTAATTCCTTTGGGTCCGAATTCTTTGGCCAACTGACGCGTAAACTGCTCTACAGCGCCCTTCGTGCCTGCATATACGCTGTACGCCGGGAACATCTGCCCAACCACCGACGTCGAGAAATTGATGATGCGGCCGCCCGAATTCATATGGTGAAAAGCCTGCTGGATCGCGAAATAAGTCCCCTTCACATTAATCGCAAACTGCTGATCGAAATCTTCCTCCCTCATGGTAGCAACCGGCTTAGTTGTCATGATGCCGGCATTGTTCACGAGAATATCGATGCCGCCATAAACCTCGATCGTTTCACCAAACAGTCGTTCAATCGCTGCTACCTGACGAATATCAGCTTGAATGGCCCGGGCTTCGCCGCCGCTTTGCTTAATGGCGCTCACCACTTCCTCGGCTTTAGCCGGGCTGCTTGCATAGTTTACCACTACTTTAGCCCCGTTCTCCGCAAGTCTCTCCGCAATTTCACGCCCGATGCCTCTTGATGCTCCCGTTACGATAGCTACCTTGCCCGATAAACTCTTTGTCATGATACAACCTCCCGCATATGAATTAGGTGCACGAATATCTCATCAGATGGATCCTCTGATCTGTACGTCATTTTTTGTAATTTGATTATATGTCTACACATTACAAATTACAAGTGACAGTTTTATATTTTTGTCATTTGTAATGATATATATACAAAAAAGACGCTATCTCATGCACATCGCCAAGAATAGCATCTTTTTAACGTAATGGGTGATCTCGCTGCACCAGCTCCCGAAGTGCTGTTCGGAAATGCATAACGGCCGCCTCTACCCCTGCTTAGTTCCCTCTAACTATGATTCTCACCCGTTTACTGTTTCGCGATTCCGGATAACAATATGGCCCACACCGAGTCAAAATCGGCTTCAATCTCCTGCGAGGTCCACTGAGAAGCATGCACCGGATGATGAAACAGGGACGTTGCCATGAAAAAGGCTTTTGCCACCGACTCCGACTGGCCCGGCTTAAATTCACCAGTAAGCATCCCTCGATCGATGATCTGGGCAACCTGTCCGATTAACAGCTTTACATGCGTATCAATTACCTTGACGGCTTCCAGCGTCACGGTCGTATACATGGCAAACATCTCGGGATCCTCGAGGACATAAGCCCGTTTGGCCCGGATGAGGGTATCCGTCCATAACCGCAAGCGATCGGTGGCGCTGCCCTCCGTTCCGTCTGCAATCTTCTGTAACGGATCCGCAATCCGCTGCAGCCACCGTTCCGTTACGGCTTCTCTCAGAGCGGCCTTGCTGGGAAAATGCCGATACAGGGATCCATGGCTGACTTGAAGCGCCTTGGCAACATCGACAACCGAGGTTTTGTCAGGACCATAGCGCCGAAGCGTCTGCTCGGCCGCGTCCAATATGGCTTCTTTCGTTAGTGGTTGGTCATGTGACATAGGTTCAATGAGCACCGAAACGGGACTTACATTGTCCGCCCGACTGCCCATCTTCACGCCCCCTCTCTGTTGAACACATTATAACAAACCATCATTCAATATCAATATTGAAGTTTTGTTATTTGTTATACCAGGAAACCCCGTTTTATTCGCTTGATCATACCCCCTCATGGATTGTTATAATAGCTTCATTAAGCCGGATATAACCGAAATAACATGAAGAAAGCGAGTGCTGTCCATGGCTAAGCTGGACTATCTGTTATCCATACTATGGCTGCTTCGATCCCATAAAAAAATGACGGCCGAGCAATTGGCGGAGAGGCTTGAGCTAAGTGTCCGAACGGTCTACCGATACATCGACACGCTGGATATGAGCGGGGTCCCTATCATATCCGAATCCGGACATGGCGGGGGATTCAGGCTGCCCGATTCTTTTTTAAGCGTGCCGCTGTTCTTCGAACTAACCGAGCTTAAAGCCATGGAACACAGTGCGCTACTTGCCCGGCAAGCGGACTATCCGTTTACGGATGCTCTTGAAAAGGCACTAACCAAGATTGAGCACCGGCTTCAGGAATCTCAATTGGAAGACTTGAGGCGTCATGTTGGCAGCATTCACATCCCACTGCCATCACAGAGTGCCTTGCTTCACCCCAGATTGCGAGAGTTAGAGCAAGCCATTGCCAGACGCGAAACCCTGGTCCTTCAATATGCGAAGTCCTTCAGCGGCTCCGTGGAGGAGCGCCATATTGATCCCTATGGGCTGATCTACCGGCTCGGCAAATGGTATTTGATTGCCTATTGCCATCAACGGGAGGCCCTCCGCGTATTCCGGGTAGACCGGATGAACAGCCTGTGCGTAACAGGCCGTACATTTGAAATGCCGGAACATTTCTCGGTACATGATTATATGAGCCATATTCATGAGTATCAGGATCACAATACGAAGTCGAAGGCGAAGGAACCGACGTTGGTAACCGTTCGCCTTCAAGGTCGCTCCGAGGTTCTGGACACGTTATGCAACCAGTGGTTCCTACAGCCTTATCTTGTCGCAAGAAGCAATGACGATGAGGCCGATTTCCGTATGCATCCGGATTGGATGCTGCAATACATGCCTTATCTGCTGCTTTCTTTTGGCAAAGGAGTCAAAGTACTTGAGCCGCAGCAGCTGCGAACTGTTCTCTCCGAGACGGCCCGAGACCTGGCCGCATATTACGAGGACTGATCCTTCAACAACTTCACTGACTCCTATGCTGTCAGTGAAGCTGGTTTATGATAGGCGTAAATCATGTCCAAAAAGGAGAGATTCATGTATGCCGCTTCCTAAACTCGATCTGGCCAAAAGCGATAAAACCTATTATACAGCCGGGAACACCCCCGAGCTCGTGCAGTTTGATCCCTTGCCCTATCTGTCGTTCGAAGGTCAAGGCGCGCCCGAAAGCTCCCTTTTCGAGAATGCAACCGAGGCGCTGTATACCGTTGCCTATGGCGTTAAGGGATATTGCAAGGCGGAGATTCAGGATTTCACCGTTCCTAAACTTGAAGGGCAATGGTGGGTTAACTCGGATCGGTATGGTTTGGAGGTTCCAAAAGAGGAATGGCATTGGAAGCTGCTCATTCGGATGCCGGCGTTTGTCACCCCGGAGATCGTCGATTCCGCACGGGACAAAGCCTTCTCCAAGAAAAATCATCTGGAGCCCATTCAGCAAGTGGTATTGGAAACGATCCATGAGGGACTATGCGTCCAAATCATGCATATCGGCCCCTACAGCACAGAGCCTGATACGCTGGCGAAAATGTATGCTTACATGAAACAGCATCATTACGTACAGGACGGGCATCATCATGAGGTTTATTTGTCCGATCCACGAAAAGCCGCCTCCTCCTCCATGAAAACCATTCTCCGCGCTCCTGTAAGACAGGAGCATTCATTGGAACAGTGAATACGGCGCGCCATGTTCCCTGACGACATCCACCATCCCCAATTAATAACAGAGGGAGCCCGGCACATTGCCGGCTCCCTCCCCACCTTTTATATCTTACGAATGCTCAACAGCGAATTGCCGTTCTTCATAAACTCATAAGGCACTTTAACTTCCGCCACCCGAAAACCGTCTGCTTCTAGCTCATGAATCAGGCGCTCCAAATGAGCGTAGCGCCCCCCCGACAAATCGGTTAACGGAAAGATGCGCACCTCTTCCGAGGCAACCCGCAGCAGCTCCCGAATCGTCTGGACATGAAAGTCATAATCCAATCGGTCACTGTAGATAAACAGAAAATGGGCGGACAGCACCAGATGAAACTGATTGTTATCAAAAGGCAGCTCCGGCAGTACCGCAGCGACGTAGCGATCCGGAAACTCCCTCATATCCTGAACGCAATCACGGAGCGCTTGCTGGCGATGCTGACGAAGCCCCTCCACATCTCCATAATAGTCCCAGATATAATTTCTCTTCGCCTGCTCCATCGTTTCCATCGCATGCCCAATATCCTGCAGCCCCTTGGCCTCCAGGTCATCCGGCTTGTGGTCATAGGCAATATCACTGGCCGTTATATCGAGACCTCGCTTCGCACCGTGAGCGGTGAACGAACACGCACCGGAAGGGCAATCCAATACGCTTTTGCCGGCTAGGTTCGACATTTCCAAATCAAACATATGCGTGTATTCTTCAAACGTGCGGCCAATGAATACAACCCGGTCCAGTTCCTGCTTGGTCTTGCCTTGACTCTGCTCAGCTCTACTCATCTCTACTCACCTCAGCTATTTATTGCGGGAGCGGGTGCGATGGCTACTTCCCCACTTCCGCAAGGATATATTACCATAAGATGGAATGAGGGGATAAGGATTTTACGATCTCTACCTGTTCTTCTTTAGGAAGTCTACAACATCATTCAAGTCAGCTGTTTTCAAGGCAACTTCTTTATGGTTCACCACTACAAAAAACGGAAATCTTCTAAGTCCTAACGTTTCGGCCTTTTGCTTGGCGATCTCCTCCCTTACGTTATGTAACATGGCTGCCTGTAAAACCTCTGTGTCGGCATCGGGCATATCGTCGACCTCTTCACTCCACCATACAATCCGAGCTTGCTCATCCAGCTCATTCGCGGCATGGGCATCTTCATAGAAATAATGAATTCGTAATTCATCTTCCCCCTCCGCGAGAAGGTCCTCAGGCACAGCTATCTTGCTCAAACCAGAACAACCAATCACTATCACCAAGACGAGCCAGGCTAGAACTCTCCTAAACTTCAAAAACCCGTCACCCCCTAATACAACCGTTCTATTTATACTATAATATAGATAACTAACTTTCTTCGGAGGGGATTTCCTTATGCTGCCTTATCCTGCTGCTACGACTAGAGAAGAGAAAATGAACATCATTCATCAAATCAAAGACCGACTGCTTCAGTTGTACGGCGATAACATTTTGGCCATTGGCTTGTACGGTTCGATTGCACAAGGGATTGATGGTCCTTACTCGGACATTGAACTTCAAGTTGTTACACAGGACGGAGTCTCCCTGCCCGGATATGAATTCATATACCCCCCTTTCAAAATCGAAATCGGCATGGAACAAAAGCAGGACATATTCAAGGATGCAGCGTCGGTGGACGACTCATGGGCGATTACAGCGGGCGCTTATGTCCATCTACAGGAAATCTACGATCCGGCGAACCTGCTTGCTGAAATTCGGAAGCTGCCCCTCCAGGTTTCAGACGAAGCCATCAAAGAAACGATGCGGGAATTCATGATCTGGGAACCCTACGAAACGATGGGCAAAATACGAAACAACGTCCAATCCGGTAACTTAGGCTACCTCCCGCTTGGAGCCAAGGACCTGACCTGGCAGACGGCCAAGCTGATTGGACTTGCCAACCGAACGTTTTACAATACAAGAGCCAAGACATTGGAGGAATCACTGTCCCTGAAATCCAGGCCTTCGGGATACGATGAGCTGGCACAATTGGTGATGCGGGGTCAGCTTCTCCAGATCGATCATGTGTATGAGCTTTGCGAACAGCTCTGGACCGGTCTGAACGCATGGTATGAAAAAATGAACATTGAATATAAATCAAAAGAGCTTCCATTCTGATGGAGGCTCTTGCTTTGTGTTATGCATGGAATGCTGATCATTCTCAATCTTATATTGACACATGTCATATTCTGGAACTACGCTGTGTAAGAGCCGCTTTCTTACATACGATGAAAGATCGCTTTACGAAACGCCTGAATGATTATAAAAAGGAAGTGAGTACTTATCATGCAAATTCAATTGAGTAGACCGCCGGATTACAGACCTCCTTATTGGCTGCCGCTTACAACCATCCTCACCGTCATACTCGTTATCTCCCTCATGCTGTGGTTCGAGAAGCCGCCAGAAGCCAGAAATATCGATGCGCCCGCAACCGAGTTCTCTGCCGAACGCGCGATGGCGCATGTCGAGCGCATCGCACAAGAACCCCATCCGATGGGTTCGCCTGCCAATGCGGAAGTCAGAGCTTACTTGGTGGAACAGATGAAGCAGCTCGGCTTGAACCCGGACGTTCAAGAATTTAATGGCCGACTGACAACCAAGTACATCGACGCCGACATTCAGCTTACGAACATTCTGGGTGTCATTAAGGGCACCGGATCGGGCAAACCGCTCCTGCTTATGTCCCATTATGACTCGGTCTCTACCGGACCCGGAGCCAATGATGCTTCGGTAAGCGTAGCTTCTTTGCTGGAGACGGCAAGAGCGATCCAAGCCGGACCTCCGCCGCAGAATGACATTTGGATTCTGCTGACAGACGGGGAAGAGAAGGGCCTACTGGGGGCGGAAGTGTTCTTCCGTGACCCGCAGCACCTTGAGGTTGGCATGATTGCGAATTTTGAAGCCCGGGGATCGAAGGGTTCCTCCTTCATGTTCCAGACCAGCGACAGCAATAGTCGGATCATTGAAGAATACGCACAAGCCGTATCCAATCCTGTCAGCAACTCGCTCTTGGTGGACCTCTACAAACAACTGCCGAACGATACCGATTTGACGGTGGCGCTTGAGCATGGTCTCCCGGGACTTAACTTTGCCTATGGCGATGGGTGGGTCGCTTATCATACCCCGATGGACAACACGGAGAACGTCTCCCTTGAAACCATGCAGCATCACGGCGAGAATGCGCTGGCCGTGGCAAAGCATTTTGGCAATCTTGATTTGACCAACCTGGCTTCAACAGACAACCGTATTTATTTCAATCTATTTGGCCTGCTGATTCATTACCCTGCAAAATGGGCGATCCCGATCACCGTGGTGTTCGCGGCGATATGGATGGCATTCGCGGTACTGTTTGCCCGTATCTCCAGACTCTCCCTCAAGGGAAGTTTGCTCGGCCTGCTAACCCCGATTGCGGCCATCGTGCTCTCGGCAGCGCTAAGCTTTGGCCTGTGGTCGCTGGTTGATACGTTGTGGGCCGGCAAAATGACGCAGCCCACAGGGGCAACCTATGATTCGCTTCTGTACAGTGTCAGCTTCATCCTGGTAACCTTCATCGTTCATGTTGCGCTCACCCGCTGGATCGTGCGGAAAGTGAATGAAATGGAGATGCTGCTGGGAGGCTCATTCCTGTTCCTGCTGCTGCTTGTCGGCTCAACCGGGTTCCTGCCGGGCGCAAGCTATTTATTTGCGATTCCGCTGCTGGTCCATTACGCGGCACTGACATGGGCGGCATTTACCCGGGACCCGATCGAATCCTTAAACCATCCGGCGGTCGTACTGGGAACGTCCCTGATCCCTGTCCTGATGTTCACTTCGGTCTTTCATATTGTGTTCCTTATGCTGCCGCCAGGGATTCACCTATTCAGCGTGGTGCTGATCGGGCTGATTCTTGCCCTAATGTCCCCTGCTGTGCGAATGCTCGCATCTGCCTGGAAATGGGTACTGCCAGCTGCCTTCATCGCCATCATCGTTCTGCTCGCCATCGGCTGGATCCAGGCCGAACCGGGACCGGATCGACCGGTTTATGAGAGCTGGTAAGCATTACCTCGCCAGGTACCCTACCTGCTACTTCAATGCTTGAGGGTGTGAGACCCGATAAACGCACCATGATCTCCATGCCAAACAAGCAAACGCGCGAACCGCGTTTGCTTGTTTTTTGACATTGGATCGATTTCGCCGCCGTTACTTCACGATATTTTGCCAATGCGGAGGTAGTTCATATGTCTTCAAATGTTTGTATTCCACCAGCTTGACCATACCGCCGGGAATCGTCGGAGCTACTTCAAACACAAGCCGATCCTTTCCAACCGAAATATGGGGACCAACCGTTGGATTGGCCTCAAGCGTAATGATGAAATGAAAACCGCGGAATCCATTCACCCTCTTCACTTCGGTCACATCCACAAAGTATGGATAAACAAGAGGCTGCTCCTTCAACGTGTGGATATAATGCCCGCGAACCGCCTCATCGATATGAGGAAGCAGAAATAGCATCAGCATATCCTGATATTGCAGCTGCGCACTATCCTTCTTCGGTGAAGAATAGGTCTCCTCGGCATGGGACGGCAGCGTTAAACCCATAACCATAACGATGGCAAGAATTAGGCTGATGAAGCGTTTGTTCATATTCTCTCTCGCCTCCTGCTACAGCTCTTTATCTTTAGGCTACCCCAACCGATAGAATTGATGTAACACCCATGAAACGAACGTGATCCGCGATATAGATTAATTAGGGGACGTGCGATATGATAGGTGGAAGGAACGATATCGTATCGACTATGCCTTCCTTATCACATTCATCGTGCTTGTCCCATGAATACGGGGAGGATAACCATCAACATGAAAAAAAGGATTATGATCATGTCAGCAGCAATCATCGCATTTCTAGTTCTCATTATTGTCGGAGCAAGCTTCTACTTCTATAACGTCGCTATTGCCCGCGCCGACAAGGGCTTTCTGAACGGCAACCCGGACCTGGAAGCCAATTCGAATATCGACAATCCCTTTGCGGACAGCAAGGAATGGTGGGCCCAGCAGAGCTTCGAGGAATGGAACCTTACTTCAGACGACGGTCTGAAGCTGCATGCTTACTATTTACCTGCCGAGGTATCGACGGATAAAACCGTCATCATTGCTCATGGCTACTCCGGGCATTCGGAGCAGATGAGCGGATTCGCCCAAATGTACCATAAGGACCTGGGTTACAACGTGCTTCTGCCCGATGCGCGAGGTCATGGACGAAGCGAAGGCGATTACATCGGCTTCGGCTGGCCGGAGCGCAAGGATTATCTGAAATGGATCGATCAAGTCATCGAGCATACGGGTGAAAGCTCGCAAGTTGTCCTTCATGGAGTATCCATGGGCGGTGCAACGGTCATGATGACCAGTGGCGAAGAGCTTCCTCCCCAGGTAAAAGCCATTGTTGAGGACTGCGGATATACCTCGGTCACGGATGAGCTGAAATATCAGCTGAAGCGCATGTATAAGCTGCCCTCCTTCCCACTGGTTCAATCCACGAGCCTGTTGACCAAGATCCGCGCCGGATACTCCTTCGGCGAAGCATCCGCACTCGAGCAGGTGAAGAAATCCAAAACACCAACGCTGTTCATTCACGGCGGCGGCGATTTGTTCGTACCTACCGAGATGGTGTATGAGCTGTACGAGAATGGTCCGGAGCAAAAGAAGCTGTTCATCGTCCCCGAAGCAGGCCACGGCATGGCTCGCCAGTTCGATCCCGAGGGATATGACCGCGAAGTGACGGAGTTTATTGGTGCGTATGTGCAATAAGAGGAAAAAAGAGCAGTCCATGTGGATTGCTCTTTTTTAGCGGAATTGTGTTAGGCGATAGTGTACAAGCAGTGCCGGAAATATCATTTACTTGGTAATTCTTGCTCTATTACTAGAGATCTTGCTGCTCCAACGATGCAGCTCAAATACCCGGCGGATTAATGCGTGGAATGGTGTTCGATGCATCCTGGCTTGAGACCAGACTTTTATCCTCGAATCGTGTGGACAGAACGACAAGCGTCGATGAATGGCCAAACGTGTTGCACGTTTCAAGGAAGGTTTCCAAGCTTTCACTCGTTGCGGTGACAACCTTCAATAAATAATTGTACTCTCCGCTCGTCCTGTAGAAATCGACGATCTCCGGAGCCGACTCTGCGTATGCCTCGAACTCCCTGCAGTTATTCGATTTAAACAGTACGAACGCTGTGGTATACTTGCCGAGTTTCGATGGGGCAAGCACTGCACGATACCCCGTTATAACTCCCTGCTCCTCCAGTTTCCGAAGCCGTTCTGTCACGGCCGGCTGGGACATCACGATTAATCGGCTCATCTCGGAAATCGTAATTCGAGCATTTTCGTGAAGGATCGATAAGATTTTATTGTCTATGTGATCCATAATCCATGCACCTCATTTTTTAAAGTTAATGGCGTAAGCAACGTAATTATTAAGTTTTTTGACCCCAAACTCCTTTATAACTCCATTTCGATTGTAAAATAATTCAAATATAATTTCATTATGAACCGACAAGGGAGATGGAGAATATGACTACGAAATTACATGAGAGCACAATGATAAATGGGTTAAACTTTTTCACGACCATTGATGGAGTTAGAATTGCTTATCGAATGGATGGTCCAGCCGGTAAACCGGTACTGATGCTGGCGAACTCAATTGCAACCACAATGCACATGTGGGACGGCCAAATAGCTGATCTTTCAGAGCATTTCCTCGTGCTTCGCTACGACTATCGGGGACATGGCGAATCGGATACACCTGAGGTTCCCTATTCGTTCGACCGACTGGGACGGGATGTCATCGAGCTGCTTGACTCGCTTCACATTGACCGCGTGCATTTCCTTGGGCTATCGTTAGGCGGTGCGGTCGCACAATGGCTTGCGATCCACGCTCCGGAGCGGATCGACCGGCTCGTCCTAAGCAATACGTCCTCCTATCTGGGACCGGCTGAGCAATGGCAAGGTTTAATCACATCTGTGCTGCAACCTGAGAACCTTCCCGAGTTCGCCGATACATTCATTAAGAACTGGTTTCCCTCACATATGGTGGAGTCAGAAAACGCGATCGTTGCTTCTTTTCGGGAGATGGTGCTGACGACTCGCCCACATGGAATCGCAGGAAGCTGGGCTGCTATCCGTGATATGGATATGCGCCGGACGGCTTCCCTGATCAGCAGCCCAACACTCGTCATTAGCGGGCAGTATGATACCGTGACGCTTCCGAGCCACGGTGAATTGATCGCTAAAACGGTGCCGAATTCCACGTTCGTCTTGTTCCCATCCGTACACTTAACGAATGTGGAATATCAATCCGAGTTCCTGAGTACTGTGCTGGAGTTTTTGCAGTCGAAATAATAAAGTGAATTACGAGGCGGGTATACGTTGATATCACAAAGAACCAAGTATGGGATCGTATACTTGGTTCTTCTATCATTACTGGGGCGATTCACCATTCGTTTCGTTTCACACGCATACAAGATGGCTGTGGAGTTCTTTTTTCCCGACAGTCTGAGCAGTCCATGTGGACTGCTCTTTTTTAGCGAGGTGAGGGGTAACCTATAGCACCGTTCCCTTTCCTTCAGCTCTCGGGTTATATGTTCCCGCAATGCTTTACCGGCATATCGATAGGCCTAAATGGCTTCCTAGCGCTGAAGCCCCGGTCTTTTCCCCTCAGCCAGCATACCGCTAATTCTCTCGATTAATTCCGGCAGCTCGTTCATCGTCCGAAGCGTAAAATCGGCACCGCTACGGATAAACGTCTGTTCGGTTTTCGAAATCGCGGCACTCCGGTCTGATTCTGACAGGGCATGGAACTCTTCTGCACTCAAGCCCATTTCCGAGCTGCCGATGATGACGCCAACCGACCATACGCCTGCGTTCACGCCTTCTTTTATGTCCGAGACGGTATCCCCTACCTTAACGACTTTCCAGGATGCCGATAAACGGAGAGACTCCATATTCCGATAAATCATGTAAGGATAAGGCCTTCCTTGGGAATTCGTATCATCCGGCGTGAAATAGACATCCGGGCTGTAGCCCTTTTGCCGGGCATTGGCGGCCACAACCTCCATCATGCTGCTTGTATATCCTGTCGTAGAACCGATCTTCAAGCCTTGGCTCTTCAAAACTTCAACCGTCTCGATGACACCCGGGATTGGGTCTGTGTACTCGGATAAGGAAGCCATCAAGGCCGGCTCGAATTCCGCATACAGCCGCTCTACGTCCTGCTCATCGAAAGCTCTCCCGTACTTCGCTTCCCACAGCGCCGACACTCTCGGCATGGACAGCATGGCACGAATATGATCGATCTTCAGCATCCCCATCGGCGCTCTCGCTTCATCCATCGTCACTTCAATGCCCGCATTCTTAAAAATATCGACGAACACGTTCACCGGTGCAAAGCATCCAAAATCCACAGCGGTTCCTGCCCAGTCCAATATAACGCCTTCGATTCGGCTCATTGTGCCGTCACCCCCATATATTCTTCAATAATATGACATAACTGTTCGATATCGCGCTCATAAATTTCTCCGATATTCCCAATGCGGAAGGTATCCACGTCAGTCAGCTTGCCGGGATATATCACATAGCCTCTTTCTTTAATGTAAGCGTAAAAGTGCTCGAAGCTAAACCCTTCACTCGGGAATAAGAACGTGGTGATGATCGGGGATTGCTTGTCATCGGTAATGTAAGCCTGGATACCGATTTGCGCCAATCTCTCCCGCAGCAGGCGATTGTTATTCCGGTAACGGCTGAATCTCGCCGATACACCGCCTTCTTCGTTCAGCTCATCCAACGCTTTGGAGAAGGCGGCCACAACATGGGTCGGCGAAGTATAACGCCATTTGCCGTCCTTGTCCATGCCCTTCCATTGGTCATACAGGTCGAGCGACAGGCTGCGCGCAATCCCTTCGCAGGCTGCAAGCTTCTCCAGCTTGGCGATCACGAAGCCAAACCCCGGAACGCCCTGGATGCATTTATTCGCACTGCTGATCAGGTAGTCGACGCCAAGTCCCTGAACAGCGATTTCCATTCCGCCAAAGCTGCTCATCGCATCGATGATGAGGGTTTTTCCGTATTCTCTGGACAACAACGAAACCATCTCCAACGGATTCAAAATCCCGGTTGTCGTCTCGCAATGGACCATCGCGATATGCGTAATACTCACATCCTTGTGCAGTATGGCTCGCAGTTCATCCTCGCTTGGATGTTCGTCGTAATTCACTCTGTACTCCACATAATTCAGTCCGATATACTCCGCCATTTTCACGATCCGCTCACCATATGCGCCGTTTGTTACGATCAGCACTTTATCATCTTTTGAGATGGTTGACGTCATGACGGCTTCGACAGCAAAGGTGCCGCTTCCCTGCATCAGCACGGCGGTGTACCGCTCTTGATCCGCCCCGGCGAGTGCCAGGAGCCGCGATCTGATTTTTTGCGTAATCGATTTATATTCATCATCCCATGTACAGCGGTCAAAGAGCATCTCCTCTTTCACCGTCTTGGTTGTCGTCAAAGGTCCCGGGGTCAAAAGCTTGTAGGTATTCATTCACATCGCTCCTATGCTGGCTTATTCTTTGGATCCGTTGAAGAATTGCTGATGCTCTTCCAGCAGCTCTACGGTCAGCGGCTTCTCAAAGGTCATCGAGTACGCAGGTTTGTTGACTTCATCCACGGTCTCCCCTTCGTACAGGGCAACCGGGTAGTTCGCAATCAGATCTTTGCGGGCATCCTTTACGATGGTCTCTGCCATTTTCATCGCTAGATCCGTCGTGGCATTCTTCTTGTCCACCACGGCAACCGACTCGGTGAGCGAGAAGTTTCCTTCGACCGGATCCACGTAATCAATCGGTGCACCGTCAGCTTTGGCCGCTACCGCCTGATGGCGGAGTCCGAAGCCCGCAGCCACTTCTCCAGCCTGTACTTTTTTGATCGGACCCGAGCCCGAGCTCTCCAAATGCGGTCCCACATTGGCAATCAGATCATGGAGCACTTGGCGTCCCGCATTTTCGCCGTATTGGTTAATAATCGCCTGAACCAGCAGCCAACCGGTGGAGGAATCCATAATGTTCGGAATCGATACGAGTCCGCTGAATTCCGGTTTGGTCAGATCCGTGATGGAGGTTGGCATCGGCAAACCTTTGTCTTTCAGCACCTGCGTATTCACGAAGATGGCGCCGGTATTCGCCAGAATCGGGGTGTAGTATTTCGGATAAGTTCCGACAGCGCCTGCGTCAAAAGCCAAGTCCTTAAACATGGAGTGCTTGGTCTGCGAGCTTTCGATAAAGTACGAGCTCATCGTCACGAGATCCGCCTCGATTTTGCTCCCCTCAGCCATCAGTTTCCCGCCAAGTTCGGATGTACCCATGGATTGCACGAGATACTGCCCTTCGTAACCGGCATTCTTCAACGATGTTTCCATAGCGGCGACGGCCTCTTCATCCCCGTTGGTGTAGATGACCACCTTCTTGGCTTCCCCTGCGCTTCCGCTTCCGCAGGCAGCCAGAGCAAACACCATACTGATTGCGATCAATGACAGCAGCATTCCCTTAAGCGTCTTCATCATGATTAACTCCACTCCTTGAATTTGTATTGGTATTAAAAAACAGGCTCAGTGCTTGATGTCCGCTGAGATACCGTATCGCACCTCATATCGCTGTTGTCTTCAGATTTCTCTGATTGGAATGAATCCACTGTAGAAACCGCAGACAAAGGCGAACGCATACGCTTCTCCAATACGATTAGTCCTCTTTCGCTCGGTGTTCAAGTATGTTTTTTGCCAACCGCATATCCGGCATCGCAGCGGACATGAACGCAATAGCAGCTTTAGCGCTGCGCCGTTCTGCTCTGCAATGCGTCGCAAACCAGCTTGATGATCAGATTCGTGAAGAAGATCAGCATCGACAGCACGAAAATCTCATTAAACTTGGCGAAATGCTGCAGCTCTTTGATCTTGCTGGCTACAAGCGACGTCTGGGCAGATACAAGAAAGATAATGCCGCTGATCGTCACCATAGCGTTGATGAAATAGTAGCTGAACATCTCTATGACGGTTGAAGCCGAGTTTGGCAGGATCACCCGATAAACGGTCTTGAACCAGCTGTCCCCAAGCAGTTCTCCCGTGGTTTCCCATGAGGGATTCATCTTAGACAGGGAGTTCTTGGCCATCAGATACGGCGTCGTAAAGAAATGAACGATATTGCACAGAACGATAATGATGAAGGTTCCCTTCAGGCTGCTTCCATTAAAGAAGAGCAGGTAGGATATCCCCAGTACCATGCCGGGCACCGTATTCGTGATCATCGATACCATATCCACCGTGGATCGGGCTTTTAACGACGTACGCACATTCATCAGCGCTGATCCGTATGCCATCAAGGTGCCAAACAGCGCTGTCAGCAAGGCGACCCAGAGCGAATTGCGGTATACCCCCGTCAAATCACCCGATTGAAAGACGTCCCGTACATGCTTAAGCGTAAACGTCAGGTCATAGGGGTAGCTGCTCAGCCATGGCGCAATGAACATCACGGCAAAAACCGATAGTATGCCCAGCACGATGACCGATGACATTATGCCGAAGGCGATATCCCGAATGCGCTGCCGCGGCAGCTCGATGTCCGACAGCTTGTCATAGTGGAAATTCCATTTTTCCAGGTAGTTCAGCAGCCAGATGCCGAACACGGCGGGGATCAGCATCATCACCGCAATGACAGCGCCTTGGTTGAAGTCCGGAATGGAGCCCAGCATCACCTGATACAGCTGCGTTGCCACGACCGGATAGGTACCGCCAACCGAAGCCGGAATGCCAAAATCCGTAAAGCTTAGGATAAAAGAAAGCACAAAGGCTCCGCCAAGCGCTCCGGCGAGGGGGCGCAAAATCGTATTCAGGAAACTTCTCATCGTACCGTCACCCATTAACTTGGAGACGATGATGAACTTTTTATCAATGTACTTAAACGCGTTATGGATCAACAGGAATACTGGTGGCAGCGTGTAAATGACGTAGCCTATGAGCAGCCCGTTCCATCCGTAGATTTCAAACAAATTGCGCCCGGCAAGCCGGGTGATCAATCCCTGATTACCGAACGAATACATAATGGCGAACCCATATGTAATGGTCGGGAGCAGCATGGGGATGATGATGACCGTTTTCAGCAGGCCTTTAACAGGCCGGTATATTTTGGTGCAATGAATGGAATACGCGAGTATAAACCCCAGGACGGTTGTGATCACCGCCGTGATGCCCGATATCTTCACACTGTTGCCAATCGCTGTGATGAATTCCCGATTCGACCCTATGGATACATAATGCCCGAGGGTAAACCCCTGATCGGATTCGAAGGAACGGATGAGCAGAATGAGCAGCGGCAAGAACAGAAACACGGCGAACAATAACAGGATGACGGTAAAGATAATCCGCATTTCCGGTTTCACGTTATGCATACTGCTCACCGAACAGGTTGTAGATGTTCTGTCTTTTGATGTGCAACTGCTTGATAATAAACTGCTTCACAAAATCATTGCTCGGATGATGGACAATCTCCTGGGGTGTGCCGAATTGGGCAATCTGTCCCTGATGGATAATCAGGATTTTGTCCGAAAGCGTCAGCGCCTCCTCCGGGTCATGCGTCACAATGATCGTGGTCAGTTTGAATTCTCTGGCAATCGATTGAATCCGCTGCTTGATCGACTCCTTGATCACGCCGTCCAGCGCGCTGAGCGGCTCATCGAGCAGCAGGATCTTCGGTTTTGTGACCAGCGTTCTGGCCAGGGCCACTCTCTGCTTCTGCCCGCCCGACAATTCGCCGATCCGCTTGTTCAAGTGGGGCTGAAGCTCCAGAAACTCGATATATTCCTGTACCTCCTGCTGACTCACGCTCCCCTTCTTGTTGCGCAGGCCGTATACGATATTGTCGTAGGCATTCAGATTAGGGAATAAGGCATAGTCCTGAAAAACGATATTAAACCCCCGCTTTCTCATCGGCACGTTGCTCAGATCTTGATCTTGGAACACGATTTTTCCCTGATCCATCCGGGTGAGTCCCAAAATAATATTCAGTAATGTGGTCTTTCCGCTGCCGCTCGGACCGAGCAGTGACACGATCTCGCCCGAACCGATTTCTACGTTGATGTCATCCAAAACCACTTTATCGTCGAATTGTTTGCTAATATGCTCTAGCTTCAGCAAACGGCTCACCTCCCTTAAACACATCCTCAGTATAGAAACCATATGTAAACAAGAATCATGAGAACTGTTAAATGTAAGTAAATTATGCATATATCATTCATAAATTAAGACCAACTATTGACCATATTCATCCACATTAGTTGCCTAACTTACGAATAATATAGGTATTTCTATTGAACATGGCCGAGCGAATCGGTAAACTAGACATGAATGCAGGCACCAACTACTAATGCGGATTGAATGGGTGAGCGAATGTTTCCACTGGAGAGGCAAAAGAAAATACTTGAGCTGCTTACGATTCGAAAAGTGCTGAAGATCACGGAGCTAACGGAAGAGCTGAACGTCTCGGTGGATACGCTGCGCCGGGATTTGAACACCTTGACCAAGCAGGGGCGGATCGAGAAAATATATGGCGGGGTTAAGCTCGTGGAGTCCCGGTTCGGCGAATCGTCCATGGACGAGCGCATGGTCAGCCAGTTGGAAGAGAAGGACCGGATTGCCCGCAAATGCGGCGAATTCGTCCATGACGGCGATTGCATCTATATCGACAGCGGCTCGACTACGTATCAGATGGCCAAATACGTGAAGCATAAGAAGAAGCTGACGGTGGTTACGAATTCGCTACCGGTTGCGATTGAGCTGATGGACAGCGATGTAGAACTGATTATGATCGGCGGCAAAATCCGGCGGGAGGAACAATCCGTCGTCGCGTATGAATACATCTTCAACTTTCATGAGCTGAATGTGTTGAAAGCCTTCATCTGCTGCAGCGGCATCACCATCGAAAAAGGCATTTCCGACTACAATCTGGAAGAAGCCATTACGCGCAAAAAAATGATCGAGCTGTCCAAAGAGGTGATTGTCATGGCGGACAGCACCAAGTTCGGCAAAGACGTCACCATTTCCATCGCATCGCTCGACAAGATTGATACGATCGTGACCGATGCGAACGTCCATGCAAGCTTCATCCCAAAATTCAAAAAAACCAATACAACGCTAGTCATTGCGGATGAATAGAATAGAGCACGCCAAAAAACGGACATTACCGATCGCCGAACGTCAGCGAGTATTGGAATGTCCGTTTTTTTATTTCACACTGGCGAAGACTGGTGCCAGCTTATATGTATCGAGCCTTTTCAAGTATCCTGCATCCATCCGGGTTATCTTCTTTCCCCCATGCATCTCCATCTCTTTATTATGTGCATGACGGCCCCCCTTTTTGTAAGCGGTTGTACATTGGAAGGGAAGTCCATATAATGATTAATGAATGGAAAACAGGATATTTTTGTTATTTTCTGCGACACCATGCAGGTAGAGGAGGAAACTGATAATGAACGTTGGATCAGCACGCGCTGCGGCAACGGACTGGGTCTTGCAGCATGCCAGCAGGGAGCCTGGATACATGGGTGCCTATTTTAGCGGCTCCACAGTCGGAAAGCCGGATGAGGCGGAGATGGACCCGTCCTCGGATATTGACATCGTTATCGTTACCCAGGATGCGGAGCCCCCTCTTAAGCTGGGAAAGTTTATCTACCAGGACGCCTTGATCGAAGCCACCTATCTGTCCTGGCGGGATCTCGCCTCGCCCGAGCAGGTATTAACGTCCTATCATCTTGCCGGCAGCTTCCGTGTAGACACCCTGATGTCCGATCCGACTGGGCAGCTGCGCAAGCTGCAGACGGAGGTTTCACGTCATTTTGCCGACCGGATATGGGTTACCCGCCGCTGTGAGAACGTGCGCGAACGAATCATAACCGGACTCCGATCCATAGATCCTTCTGGCCCTTGGCATCGCCAGGTTACCTCTTGGCTGTTCCCTACCGGCGTAACTACCCATATGCTCCTGGTCGCCGCTCTTCGAAACCCCACGGTCAGGCTCCGCTATGCAGCGGTTCGCGATGTCCTCAAGGAGTATAACCAGGAGGAGGTATATGAGGAGCTGTTACGACTTTTGGGCTGTAAAGACATGAGTGCCGAACAAGCCATGATTCATCTCAATGGATTGGCCCGAACCTTCGATGCCGCGTCTGCGATTGCGAAGACCCCTTTCTTCTTCAGCAGTGACATTACGCCGGATGCAAGAACCATTGCCATTGACGGCAGCCGCGAGCTGATCCTAAACGGAAGCCATAGGGAAGCCGTCTTCTGGATGGTGGCTACCTTCGCTCGCTGCCACAACATATTGGAGGTCGACGGGACTCCTGAGTTTCAGGAGCAGTATACCCCTCCTTTTGATGCGATCCTTGCGGATCTCGGCATAACTTCCACCGATGACCTGCTGCAGCGGGCAGACGAGGTTCTCCATTTCCTGCCGAAACTGTGGAGCGTCACGGAAAGAATCTTGGATGCCAATCCAAATGTGACAGGCGAGCGGGAATCGACCTCATAACTTTCCTAATTTTCATATAAAAAAACCACGCCAGGATTGATCCGTGCGTGGTTTTTGTTTTATCCCATCGTGCGTATGACATCCTGTGCGTACGATAAGTGCACGGGGGGATGCTTCGATGGCTGTCAACCAACATGCTTGGATGACCGTCCTACATGCTTGACGCACGCATGGCCGTCGAACACTTATTAGCGGCCTTCCTCCTGCAGAGGCAGATAAAATCGGTGCTCCTCTTGGTCTTTGACAAAGCCAACCGACTGATAGAGTGACAACGCCGTTTCATTGGCTGCCTTCACTTCAAGTTTTACCGAGGTGGATCCTTGAGCCTGAAGATAGGACATGGCACGGTGGAGCAGATATTTGGCGATTCCCCGTTGTCTCCACGGCTCTCTCACAAACACATCTTCAATCACGCCGACGTTCCCCTCTTCCAGCCATGCCATGGTACTGCCTATAATCATGTCCCCTTCCAAGACATTCATCGCAGTCCAGCCGGGATGCTCTTTATATTCCCGTAAGCGTTCAAGCCCCAGCGGCGCTTCCGGCCAAACCTCGGCCTCGAGCTTTAGATACATCTCTTCCTCTTCCGCAGACTCCATCCTCCATAATCGATAGCGATAGCGATCATCCAACGGCAAGGCTTGTAAAGGCTCCTCAAGTGACCGCTTCATGGTATACAGCTTCTCCAGCGGCTGAAATCCGATTTCCTCTGTAAAAAAAGTGTTGTTGCCGGTCTCATGGGCATAGTTTCCCACGCACAAATACATCCCGTATGTCTCCGGCAGCGTCCTCTTTAACACAAGGGCATGTTCATAGAGCATCTTATACATTTCACCTAACAGATCATAATCCCGCTCCCGCTGCGGTACAGCCTTGAGATTCACATAAATGTGATGCTTGCAGTTAGGCGCACATCCCGGCGGGATCACGTTAATAATGCCCACCTGTCCCTTGGCCACCATCTTCCCGTCTTCAATAGCACAGAACACATTGCCCCAATTCTCCTGGTCACCTACCCACCAAAACAACGCATCCGCTGCGGATACTGCCTGATACAGCTCCCCCAGCAGAGGCATATCGCCCTGCCTAAAATTCCGAATGATTCTTTCACCCAAATGAATGTCACCAGCCTTTGCGTTCATTGTAAGACGACCCTGAATGATAAAAATAGATAAAAAACAACTATAAACGAACAAATCGCTTAACCATGCACCGTTTTCCTTATTATGGGTTTACAACGTTTTAATTACGTAATATAATAATTACGTAATAACATAATAATGATAAAGCGAGGTTGATGATTCCCCATGACACGTGATCTGGTTTATGAGATGGATGTCTTAAAGAATCAAATGACGGAACTGCAGCAGCTTGTCTATCAAGCCCTTATGGAACGCAAACCTGGTTCCGCATCAAACCAACACCGCCAAGAAATCTCGCCAACACCTACGATATATAAAGCAGCCTCCGAGGACGGCTCCGTCTTCTACTCCGGACAAGTGCACCTGAATGGACAAAACATCCGCTGGGAGCCGCAGGAACGGCGAATGGATCAATTGCTGGACATGAACACCGAGAAGGCCGCCAAAATCCTCGCAGCACTGGGCAACAAGCAGCGCCTGGATATTTTAAAGGCCGTCATGGCAGAGCCCCTATCCGGCACCGAGCTGGTAGAACGTTTGAATATGGGAACAACGGGTCAGCTGTATCACCATCTCAAGGCGCTGCTCGGCGCGGATCTCCTTGTACAGGAGCAAGGCGGAAAGTACGCTCTTCCTAAGCATCGGAGCCTGCCGTTCCTACTGCTGCTCTCTGCTGCTGGCGATCTGCTCGATACAAGCGATTACCTGGAGATGACCGAAACCCGCAACAATGCAGGGATGTATTTTGGGACTTCGCACGGCTTCGATATTCATCAGCTGCTCTGGGCCGTCGTGGAAAATTCCATATTGGAGCACACGAGTGGGTATGGCGATCAGATTGGCATTTACCTGCATGAGGATGGCAGCGTGACGGTTACCGATAACGGGAGAGGCATTCCCGTGCAGGCCCTTCCGAATTCCAACATCCCAGTCGTACAATCGGTACTAACCGATGTCCACCGATTGAACACCAGCGCACACTTTCTGGCCCCCGGCGCGGAGAAGGGCATCAGCATCGCAGTAGTCAATGCTCTCTCCAAGCATCTGACCGTGGAAATTCGCCGTGACGGTAGCATATACCGGCAGGAGTACAGGCACGGCATTCCGCAGACCGGGCTTCTGATTGTCGGCATGACTCAAGAGACGGGCACCAGCGTGACATTCAAGCCTGAGCCCGAATTATTCAGCTCTGCCTTTGATATTAACCGCATCATCGAGCGTAAGAGCGCAATTGCCGCGGATTATCCTGGAATCACCCTGACGATCCGCAATACGGCTGAATAAGGGGAGCTGGAGAATAGGTAGTTCGAAGCCTTTGCACCATGCTTTTTACAGCAGCGTTTTTTACAGCAGCGATACGCGCAGATGCCGCATCGAGGGTACTGCTCCCTATGCAAACCGTGGCTGAACCAACGGTCCTGGAACGAATACCGGTCCGGATGTAGAGACGCTATGTGTGGTCCGGGGCATGCTTGAATGGCTGTCGACCGAGCGCATGTCTGGTGCTATACTGAGCTTGAACGAACGCTAATCGAGGTGAGATAGAATGTTGGAACGTTCTATGGAGAATGTAATGGAATCTGAACAGGAAAGGGGATGGTGCGTTTAATTTAAAAAATGAAACGAGGACGATAAACATGAACATACAGAGTACGGTAATGAGCGAAGGATTTGCATTGAATGTTTCCATTCGTGGAAATGGCAGGCCCATTTTGGTGGTGGGAAGCAGTATTTACTACCCCCGCTTGTTTTCGGAACAACTCTACACTTCATTTCAACTGATTTTCCTGGACCATCGAGGCTTTGTTAAGCCCCCTCGGACACTGGAGCCGGAAGAATACACACTGGATAAGGTTCTGGATGATATCGAAGCGGCAAGACAAACGCTGGAACTGGAGGATTTTATTATATTGGGGCATTCGGGGCACGCCTTCATGGCGCTGGAGTATGCCAAAAAATACCCGGAACACGTCCGGAAGGTAGTCCTGCTGAACACCGCCCCGACCAACAGCCCGGAGCGGCAGCAGCAGAGCTTTGCTTTTTTCAATGAGACGGCGTGTCCTGAGCGGAAACGGCAGTTTGAAGCGGATATCACCCTGCTGGAGGGTGATATCCAGAGGGAGCCTGAACGGCGGTTTGCTCATATGTGCATCCGAATGGGAGCGCACAGCTTCTATGATTATGCCTATGACGCGGCCTGGATGTGGGAAGGCGTCTTCACCAACATGCCCGTCATCGATCATTTATGGGGAGAAGCCTTCGCGCGGCTCAATCTGATCGATTCGCTGAAAGAGGTTGCCAAGCCCGTCCTCATTGGTCTTGGGCGGTACGACTATTTGGTTAGCCCCGTATCGCTTTGGGATGCGATTAACGGCTCGCAAGCTAACGTGAAGAAGGCCATTTTTGAAAAAAGCGGCCATAATCCGATGTTTGAAGAGCCCCATCTGTTTAACGCCATATTGACCGATTGGATTCATGAAACGGACAACTAACCCGTGAAGATACAACGTTTGCGTTACTGTAATGAAGAGGAGCCCTCAGCACTGGGGGCTCCTCTTGTGTCTTGCTGGAGGCTCCTTTTGCGTCCTGCTGGGGGCTCCTCTTGCGTCTTGCTGGAGACTCCTCTTGTGTCTTGCTGGGGGCTCCTCTTGCGTCTTGCTGGAGACTCCTCTTGCGTCCTGCTGGGGCTCCTCTTGCGTCTTGCTGGAGGCTCCTCACCATCTATTTGCGCGTTTCAGTCGGTAATCTTTTGAAACTCTCGCTTCATACAGCTTCGACTGCAGTGTGCGGATGGGTGCTCTTTTCGCTGAGAACTGCGCCTTTTTGAGTCCAGACGGACATGGAAGGCTATTGGCTGATATCTTGGGCTGTTTTTGTGTTCATGCGGGCACAAAATCCGCTATTGGCGGATATTGAGCCGTTTTTGAGATCATCCGGACACAGGATCCGCTATTTGCTGATATTCGATCGTTTTTTGATACCTTGCGGACACAGGATCCGTTAATGTAACACATTCACGGAAAAATCCCGGAATATTTTGCGAATAGCGGATCTCATGTCCTCAAACCACTACGAAATGGCCAAAAACACAGAAATAGCGGAACGACTGTCCTTTAAAACACAAACCAGACCCATCAAAAAACCTAGATGCATTGAGTCTTTGAGCCGTCGCCCCTCGATGCCTTACTTCGACTCTCGTTACCTTAATACCTTAATTCCCTAATTCTCGATTCTCGTTCTCGGTGCCTTGATACTTTGATTCCTCAATCCTCAACTCTCGATTCTCCATACCTTAATTACTTAATTCCTCAATCCTCAACTCTCGATACCTTAATTACTTAATTCCTCAATCCTCAACTCTCGATTCTCCATACCTTAATTACTTGATTCCTCACTCCCGGTATCTTGATTCCTTACCTCGATCCTATCCTTAACTCTCCATACCTTGATACCCAGATCCCTTGTCTCCAGATCCCTAGATCCTTGATGCAGCTCCTATTTTACCTCCAGGGTATCGTACGATTTGCATCATAACGACAATAGCTCCTCGCGCCTCCCAACTCCATCGACTCGCCTTTTGGGAGTTTGAGAAACGTAGAGTCCTATCATTAGAGGGACAGCTCCCCCAGCCTGCGCGTCTCCTCCTCAATCCGGCTTGGATCGATCCGCTCGAATAATAGCTCTACGTCATGAATCGGCCTGCCAGCCGGAACATGGCTCCACTCCCACGCCGCTTGCTCCAGCGAGAGAAAGTCCCGTATCCTATTGCAAGAAAATGGAATGAACGGCTGCAGCAGATTCGCCAAATTGGCTATGATCTGAACACAAATAAACAGCGTTGTCCGGCACGCTTCATGATCCTCCTTGACCTGAATCCACGGCTTCCGTTCATCAAAATATTTGTTCGCCAGGCGCACTGTGCTAAAAATCCGTTCCAACGCTTCCTTCAGTCGCCCACCCTCAATAAGCGCCCCAGCCTCGCGATACAATGCCTCAACTCTGCTCTGCCACTCTTCGGATATGCAGCCCTCGGGCACTTTCCCCTCAAACGATTTGTTCACAAACACCAAAGTACGGTTGACGAAATTCCCAAATGCGCCAAGCAGTTCGCCATTGTGACTGTGAATGAACTCCCTCCAAGAGAAATCGGTATCCCGCTTCTCGGGTCCGTTCGCAATGAGGAAGTAACGAATGGAGTCCGGCTGATAACGGCTTAACACATCCGGCACCCATATCGCCCAATTCCGACTGGTCGAGAACTTCTTCCCTTCCAGCGTCATGTACTCGCAAGATATGATTCGGTCCGGTAAATGCAGGTCACCGGTCCCCTTCAGCAGCGCTGGCCAGATCAGCGTATGAAACGGGATATTATCCTTCCCATGAACATAGTAAGCCGTAATCCCATCCCTCCCCTTGAGCCAAAAGGATTCCCAATCACCGCCCGTCTCTGCGGCCCACTGTTTGCTGGCGGATAAATAGCCGCTTACCGCTTCGATCCAGACATAGATTTTCTTATCCTCAAATCCCGGAATAGGCACATCTACGCCCCACGTCAGATCCCTTGTAGCCGCCCGATCCTGAAGGCCTTCCTCCAGATATCTGCGGGTCAGTTGCACCGCATTGTCCCGCCAGCCTTGTGCGTTATTCAGGTCATTGGTCAGCTCCCCCTGAAAATGCGACAGCGATACGTAAAAATGCTCAGTAGGACGCTCCACCGGAGGGTTTCCGCAAATTTTGCAGGTCCTGTTCGTCAGGTCGGACGGATCAAGTATCGTGGAGCAGGCGTCGCACTGATCGCCACGGGCCCTGCTGCCGCATACAGGGCAGTCTCCTTCCACATAGCGGTCCGGCAGAAACCGTCGATCGGTTTCGCAATACGTTTGCAGCACGATTTTACGGTACAGATGTCCGTTGTCCAGCAGCTTCAGAAACAACTCCTGCACTACCGCGTGATGAAACGCCTGATCGGTTCGCGTGTACAAATCGTAGGAGAAACCCAGCCGTTCGAAGCAATCCACAAACTCCCTATGGTACCGATCCGCAATATCCCCGGGAGCCACGCCCTCCTGAATGGCTTGAACCGCCACAGGCGTTCCATGACAATCACTACCGGATACGTACAGGACTTGATCACCTTTCGCGCGGAAATAACGTGCCAACACGTCGCCGGGCAAGAGGCTTGCAAGTCTCCCCAAATGTAAGGACCCGTTAGCGTAAGGCCAGGCACCGCCGATAAAAATGTTCGCCATGTCAATCTTCCTCCTTTATTTAGACAACAAAAAAAGCCCTCATCCCAAAAGGGACGAGAGCTTGCCGCTCACGTGGTACCACCCAATTTCATTCATGCCTTGCGGCATTCACCTCTTCGGGTACGACGCCATGTATCGCGTGTATACCCTAGCACGTTAACGGGTGCGGGATCCGGCACAGCCTACTACCCTACAGGGTTTCGGTGCACAGCTCAGAGACCATATTCCCTAGGTTCTTTCCTTACCCCTTTTCACCAGCCGGGGCTCTCTGTTCAAAGACGTCGCCAAGGTACTCTTTCTCTTCATTGCTTTTGTCTAACGTTATTCAAGTTACTGGAAATCATACCCGAACGCTGCTCTGGAAGTCAAGTGGGTACAGTAAAAGCCCGCCTGAGTTTTAAACCCCTTCCTTCGACTCTGCGCTGAGGTGTCGGAGATCATGATTTTGCAGTATTATCTTCCTTTGAGTCATGTCGAACTGGACATAATATGGCAGTCCAGAAAGTCTCGATAGTCGAAGAAGTGTGTCCCTCTCTGAGAGACTAAACCACCTTATACCTACAAGACCTTATTCCTCGAAAAGGTTACTTATACATTAAAAAAACCACCCCTCAAGTTCAATTCACTTGGGGGGCGGCTTTTTTAGCCTATACTTTTTTTCTTCTGAGCAGAAGCAAACCTGCAAAAAGCATAATCGCTCCGGCTAACATAAAACTGTACATATTCGTAGCTGTATTCGGCAATTTATTTCTGTTAGGCTCGTTCGTTCCCTGATCTCCGGATTGATCCGGATCTCGTGGAGTCGAATCCGATACGCCTAAGGTTGAATCGTCATGATCGTCCGGTGTTTGTACCCCGGTATTCGAATCCCCGTCGGTGTCTCCATTCGAGTCTTCATCCGGGTTCCCGTTGGAATCTCCGTCCGTGTCTTCGTTCGAGTTTCCGTTCGGGTCCTCATTTGAATCGCTGTCGGAATCTCCCGTTCCACCCGGGTTCGTATTGTTGTCATTGTTGTTCTCGTTGTCCGTTACTTCGATGACATTGGATGGCTTCTCCGGACTAGTCACATTATCACCTGTAACTTCACCGATGTTCTCGATCGTATGACCGGCTTGTCCCGCCTTGACGGTTGCCTGGAACGTAATCGTATGCCATTCGGTATCCGTAATCCGTCCAAAGTTACCGCTCACTTTGCCGTTCACGTATTGGCCTTTGTCGCCATCGGCGAGATCAGTGACGGAAACGCCGTCCACCTTCAGACTGCCTGCTACATATACCAGCCCTTCCGGCAGGATGTCGGCAATCACCAGGTTCGATACATAGCTGCCGGCAACGGTATTGCGTGCGGAGATTGTATACTCCAGCGTATCGCCAACTTCGATGCTGCCGCCACTTAGATCCCGCGACGTCTTCCGCGACTCGATGACTGGAGTCGGCGGTGTTATAGGCGGTGTGACCGGTGGATCTGGATCTACCGGTGGGTTGACTGGTGGATCGGTTGGTGGATCGATTGGCGGTTCTACTGGCGGCTCAACTGGCGGTTCCGGTTCAACGACCAATTTTTCCGTCGGTTCGCCTGGCAGCTCGATATTATCGCCAGTTACCCGCGCCGTGTTCTCGATTGTCAGCCCGCCTTGACCCGGCAGGATGATGGCCTGGAACTCCAGCGTATGCCACTCGATATCCTGTACATTGCCAAATGAGCCATATACGTCTCCGGTAACCGAATGACCAGCGTCATCGTCTTTCGGATCCGTGACCGTGACACCATCCACTTTCAAGCTGCCTGGAACGTACTCCAACCCAGCTGGCAGCGTATCGGTAATCGTCAGATTCTCCAGATACGTATCGTTGACAACACCTCTCACACGAATCGTATACGTGATGGTGTCCCCGACCTCATACGTGGCCTTGGTTACATTCGTATTCGCTACAGACTTATCTGTTTCAATCTGCGGATTCCGCGGATAAACTTCGACTTCATTTCTTGGTCTGTCCGGTGTACCAACATTGTCGCCCTCTATGGCCGCAATATTGATAATATTCTTGCCGGCTTGACCCGGTAATACTTTCACCTGGAACGTCACTTTACGCAACTCAGTGTCGGTAACATCCCCGAAACCGGCGAAAATTTTTCCGTTTGCGAAATGGCCTTTGTCGCCATCCTGGTCATCGGTGACTTGTACGTCGTTGACCTTCAGCGTACCCGCTACGTATTCCAGACCTGCTGGAATTTCGTCCGTGATCGTCAGATTGGTTACCCGACTATCGGAGGCCGTGTTACGCGTTTGAATCGTGTAAAGCAGGGTGTCCCCGATTTCAGGATGCGCGGCATCGGTGTTCCCCGCTGCCTTTTCAAACAGCTCCGCTGTTTTCGTGGACTCCAGCGCAGTCTCACGCGGATAAACCTCGACGACTTCCTCCGGCGTGCTTGGCGTGGTGATATTATCGCCATCCACCACGGCCACGTTCCGGATGTCTTTACCGGCTTGACCCGGTAATACTTTGACTTGGAACGTCACCTGGTGCCATTCAGTATCGGTAACATCTCCAAACTGAGCGAAGACTTTACCGTTTGCAAAATGGCCGTCGTCGTCTCCTTCGGCATCGGTGACTTCTTGTCCGTCAACCTTCAGCGTACCCGCTACGTATTCCAGACCAGCTGGAATCTCGTCCGAGATCGTCAGGTTGGTCACCAGACTGTCGGAGGCGGTGTTGCGGGTCTGAATTGTGTAAGACAAGGTGTCACCGACTTCAGCATGTGCAGCGTCGGTGTTCCCGGCCGCTTTCTCAAGCAGCTCAGCTGTCTTCGTCGACTCCAGCGCGTTTTCGCGCGGATAAACCTCGACGACTTCCTCCGGCGTGCTTGGCGTGGTGATATTATCGCCATCCACCACAGCCACGTTCCGGATGTCTTTACCGGCTTGACCCGGTAGCACTTTCACTTGGAACGTCACTTTTTGCCACTTGGTATCGGTCACATCTCCAAACTGAGCGAGAACTTTACCATTAGCAAAATGGCCTTTGTCGCCATCTTGATTATCGGTGACTTGTACGTCGTTGACCTTCAGGGTACCCGCTACGTATTCCAGACCAGCTGGAATCTCGTCCGAAATGGTCAGGTTGGTCACCAAACTGTCGGATGCTGTGTTGCGGGTTTGAATTGTGTATGACAGGGTGTCCCCGACTTCCGGATGCGCGGCATCGGTGTTCCCGGCTGCCTTTTCAAGCAGCTCAGAGGTTTTCGTGGATTCCAGCGCGGATTCACGCGGATAAACCTCGACGACTTCCTCCGGCGTGCTTGGCGTGGTGACGTTGTCGCCATCTACCTCAGCCACGTTGCGGATGTCTTTGCCCGCTTGACCCGGTAATACTTTCACCTGGAACGTCACTTTACGCGGCTTGGTATCGGTCACATCTCCGAACTTGGCAAAGACTTTGCCGTTCGCGAAATGACCCGCATCGCCATCCTGGTCATCGGTGACGGCTGCGTTGTCGACCTTCAGTGTACCCGCTACGTATTCCAGACCCGCTGGAATCACGTCCGAGATTGTCAAGTTGGTTACCAGACTATCTTCGTTCTTGTTGTGCGTTTGAATCGTGTAAAGCAAGGTGTCCCCGACTTCCGGATGCGCGGCATCGGTATTCCCGGTTGCCTTTTCAAACAGCTCCGCCGTCTTCGTGGACTCCAGCGCGGTTTCACGCGGATAAACCTCGACGACTTCCTCCGGCGTGCCTGGCGTGGTGATATTATCGCCATCCACGGCAGCTACATTCCGGATGTCTTTACCGGCTTGACCCGGCAGCACCTTCACTTGGAATGTCACCTTGTGCCACTCGGTATCGGTCACATCCCCAAACTGAGCGAAGACTTTTCCGTTAGCGAAATGGCCCGCGTCGTCCCCTTGAGCATCGGTGACTTGCAGGTCGTCGACCTTCAGTGTACCCGCTACGTATTCCAGACCAGCTGGTATTTCGTCCGAGATCGTCAGGTTGGTTACCAGACTATCTTCGATCGTGTTGTGCGTTTGAATCGTGTAAAGCAGGGTATCTCCGACTTCCGGATTCGCGGCGTCGGTGTTTCCGGCTGCTTTTTCAAGCATTTCCGCGGTTTTCGTGGATTCCAGAGAAGGTGCGTGAGGATAAATCTCCACCTCTTCCCTAGGTGTTTTCGGCGTATTGACATTGTCGCCGTCCACGACAGCCACATTGCGGATCACTTTGCCGGCTTGTCCTGGCAATACTTTGACCTGGAACGTTACCTTGTACCATTCGGTGTCGGTAACATCTCCGAACTGGGCAAAGATTTTACCGTCTGCGAAATGGCCCTTGTCGCCATCTTGGTCATCGGTGACTTGCACGTCTTTGACTTTCAGTGTACCTGGTACGTATTCCAGACCCGCTGGAATCTCGTCCGAGATCGTCAAGTTTTTAACCAGACTATCTTTGATGTTGTTGCGCGTTTGAATCGTGTACTGCAGCGTGTCTCCGACTTCCGGATGTGCGGCGTCGGTATTGCCGGTAGCTTTTTCAAACAGCTCCGCTGTTTTCGTGGACTCCAGCGAAGTTTCACGCGGATAAACCTCAACAATTTGCTCCGGCGTGCTCGGTGTGGTGACATTGTCGCCATCTACCTCAGCCACGTTGCGGATGTCATTGCCGGCTTGCCCCGACTGCACTTTGACCTGGAACGTCACCTTGTGCCACCCGGTACCGGTCACATCTCCGAACTGACCGAAGATTTTACCGTTAACGAAATGGCCCTTATCGCCATCTTGGTCATCGGTGACTTGCACATCGTCGACTTTCAACGTGCCTGGTACGTATTCCAGACCCGCTGGAATCTCGTCCGAGATCGTCAGGTTGGTCACTAGGCTGCCTGTAACGGTGTTGCGTGTTTGAATCGTGTAGAGCAGCGTGTCCCCGACTTCCGGATGCGCTGCGTCGGTGTTGCCGGTAGCTTTTTCAAACAGTTCCGCTGTTTTATTAGCTTCTAATTTTGGTTCTCTGTACTCTACAGATGTTGTTACTTCATTGGACGGGGTTGTTTTGTCTTCATTTGTGAGTAGGTTTTTATACCCCACATTCGCTTTATTTGAGACGGAGTCTCCCGCACGGTCGGATAATGCTTTGACTTTGAATTGAACCGTTATGCCGTTAGGTAAGTCATTAGTATTCGGCACATCCCCGAGCCGGATGATCACCTTGCTGCCGTCAAAATGGCCTGCATCTTGATCATCTGCATCAGTCAAATCACTAGCATTAGTCCCGCTCACGATTTTCATCGATCCCGGAACGTATTCCGTGCCCGCAGGAATTTCATCCTCGAATACCGTATTGGCGGCAACGTCTCCACCTGCGTTTTTGATGTTGACTTCGTAAGTAATCTCATCCCCGACAAAGGCTTGTCCTGCAGGGGAAACGGATTTTTCAGCAACGACGCACGGCTCGGTTCCAAGGAAAACATCATCAATGAAGTTACCACCGGTGATATTTCCGTTAGCAGACGCTATGGCTTCGAATCCAAATCGTGTTACCGTCTGACCGGCTGGAACGGTATAAGTTCCAGAATAATATTTCCATGCGTCTTTATCGGTTGACATTGTACGAACAGTCGGAAGATCACCCGGAGCCGTATTGCCTGAACCAATATTTACAGCCATGGTGTCTACGCCGAATCTACCTTTATGAGCTAGGCGCCAATAAATGGTTTGTCCAGGAGTAGTCTCAACATCCTGATATAACGTTGCATTTTCAAAACTATTAATTTCTGCAAACTGCTCACCATGGATTACCTCATGTTTGTTTCCAGCAGGAGTTCCAGGTGCCTCCATCAAGCTCTTAACAAAAATGTCATATCGTCCTGTTGAGTCGGTTGTATGCCATCCCGGCACGTTCTCATCCTGTGGGAATGTATACCCTGGACCTGTAGGGGTCTTCGGATCACCAGGCGTATATGCAGGTTCCTCGAAACTGCCGTTAATTAGCGCAACGGGTCTAGTGCAGGCATTGACAACTTCTCTTTCGATAATTTGACTCGTCGTCTCATTCGACTCGGTCGTTTCATCCTTGTCTATGAGTAAATTCTTGTAATCAACAGCCGCTTTATTGGTGACCGTCTGGCCGATATGGCTGGATAATGCTTTCACCTTGAATTGAAGCGTAATACCTTCAGGCAAGTCATTGGTATTCTGCAAATTCCCGAGCCTAATGATCACCTTGCTGCCGTCAAAGTGCCCTGCATCTGTATCATCTGCATCGGTTAGGTCAACGGTATTGGTCCCGCTCACCATTTTCATGGAGCCTGGAACATATTCCGTGCCCGCAGGAATGACGTCTTCAAAGACAGTATTTGCGGCAACGTCTCCACCTTCATTTTTAACTGTGACTTCGTAGGTGAGTTCATTGCCTTCAAAAACGTCTCCAGCAGGAGAAACGGATTTTTCTGCGATAACACATGGTTCGGTTCCCAGGAAGATATCATCCAGATGATTGCCGTGTCCGATCGATCCATTGGATGTCGAAACGGCTTCAAATCCAAACCTTGTCATCGTTTGTCCTGCAGGAACTGTATAGGAACCCGTATAAGTTCCCCAAGCCGTGTTACCATCCGTCATCTGATCGATTACTGAGGTATCATAAGGATCGGCTGTTGCCGGACCAATGCGAAGCTGCATTGTATCTTCACCGTACAGCCCCTTATGGGAAAGTCTCCAATAGATGGTCTGTCCAGGCGTGGTCTCTACGTCTTGATATAACATGCCATTACCGCTAGCATTTAACTCTGCGTATCGATTTCCATGAACGGGGGCAGGTTGCTGTTTTACATAAGGATCTGGATATCCTTCAGCGTAGTCCCAGATTTCAATCCACTTTACCCCACCCGTATCATCAGTCGTTTTCCATCCTGGAACTTCGTCTTCATAGTACCCAAATGTACCATTCATTGACCCTGGTCCAGGCGGCTCTTCAAAACTTCCGTTAATCAATGCCACTTTAACTCCACATGCATTAGGCGGTTGTGGAGTCGTTGGAGGAACTGAATCCGATACTTCAACGTTAATCGTAGCTTCGGCAGTGGAGCATTTACCGTCATTGGCGATGACGGTGAAGCTATCGCTACCGATAAAGTCTTGCGTTGGCGTATACGTCCAAGTTCCGTCCGTATTAACCGTCACAGTTCCGTTCCGAGGATCCGTCGCGCCTTTTGCGTACGTCAATGGATCTCCATCCGGGTCCGTGCCGATTACTTGTCCCGAGACCGGCGTATTTACCGCGGTGACTTTTGAATCACCCGGCACAACGGGTGCCTCGTTCACTTTGTAAGTATTATTCGGATTGAGAGTTTCAATCGGTGCGTATGCATTCACAAAATACCAGTTATGGATATCATGCGTCTCGTAATTCGGCAACCCTGTTGATCCTGTAAAACCGGCATGAATCGATTGTCCGTTAAATATCGAACTAAGATCGATGCTATTGACATCTAAAACTTTGCTGGCATTTACCCGATCCGGCGAAGTGCCCAGATGAACCTGAACATTCTGAGTTGAACTATTGTAATCGATCCACGTATAGTACTGGGTTCCGTTAGACAATTTGAAGCTGGTGCTGTCTAAATCGGTATACCAGCCTGCTTGATTCACTACGTCTCCATTTACCGCAAGTCCAACGTAGTTTGAAGAAGGATCCTTATAAACATCGTTTTTAAACGTGTCATATTTAACGGCAAAACTCGGACTAATGCCGTAATATCCCAAGCCGCCACCGTTCATATTCTGACTGGTTGTGCCAGTCTGGAGCGTAAAAGTCAATCCATCGCTTGCGCCTTGGGCGCTCGGGTTACTCATCTTAAAAGAAAAGGCTGTGCTGAATGAATAATTGTCTCTGGGACACAGCGCCGTATTGTTAAATGCGGCGCCACTCTGTAACGTAGTCGGTTGTGTCAATCGTATAATATTTTGCCCTTGAGCGATCGTGGCATGACCATTCAAGGTAAATTGATTGACCGTATTTTGGGAGAATTCATCAAATTTAAAATTCAGCCAGTTATCCGCAGCCGCCTCAGCCTGTTGAGGGTACAGAGGTAGAAGCTGACCGAACAAAATGATGAAAACCGCCATCAAATACTTAAAACGCCGATTGATTATCGGTTTTCTTTTCATTGTTTCCTCCCTATCTTCAATGGGAAGGCTTTGGAGCCATTCCGATGCTGTCAAATGAATTCATCCGTCGATTAAACCATACATACACTTTCATTTCACGAACCGTGAAAGCTCCTGCATTATGGCGGGTGCGCGGTAAAAGGCAGAGTGTTGTTGATTGCAAGTTAAGAGAAAGACAACTCACTTCCCACCTTGTTGTACCGAAAGCCGCACAACTCGACGTTCATACCCTGTTCCTTACACAATCTAACCTTTTTCAAAAATTCTGCATGATCTCTTTAAGAATCACTTCGCTTGTGTATGTAACGAGGTCTCCTTTAGCATCATTATGTAACGCGTTAATTGCCATGAACCAAAACATCAGCCGATGTCCTCGATTCGTTTCAAGCCGTTAGTTGTACAATTATGATCACCCCTCTCCCTCTGACAGTTGATCTTGCGAGTTACCATGAAAGGTAAGCCCTTCTGTTGAAACGCTATTCCAAAAAAAGACTTGCCCGCGGTAACCGACTAAGAAAGATATATGGTGTGGGAATACGACATCCTTCTACATATGTCCTTCCCATGCGAAAAAAACAGCCATATTATACCAGTATCGCCCTACGTGCGACCTATCATTTGATTTTGATACTACTAGTTCTCTAAGGTTCTATTTATAAAAAGTATTACTAAAGATACATGTTGAGCTAAACGGACTAAAGGACCATGCATAGCTCAATGAGTCTCAGGCACGATGCTTATTTTGTTGTACAAAAAAGGCCGCGATTTTTTCGCGGCAGCCGGCTATTCTAATCCCAAACATCACCAAAACAGCCTTTCCCTTCATACTGTTGATCGAGTTTCTCATGTTAGCGAAAAATCACACTGAAACATCACGGATGAAGAAACAATAAAAAAGATGATCCCACAGGTGGAGTCATCTTTTTGTTATGGCAGTGATTCAGCAGAGTCTTCTGCAGTCACTTCCATTAAAGATTAATGGCGGCCGCTATGACCGCCAAGCAACAACATCTTTACGCTTTAGGCGCCAGCTCAGCCGCCTGACGGATGGCTTCCATCAAGCTTTTCTCATCGGCGATGCCTTGACCGGCAATGTCGAACGCTGTACCGTGATCGACACTGGTGCGGATAATCGGAAGGCCAACGGTAATGTTGACGCCTGCGTCCAAGCCGAGCACTTTGACGGGACCATGTCCCTGATCGTGATACATGGCCACTACAATGTCAAAGTCACCGCGTACCGTCCGGAAGAACAGCGTATCGGCCGGCAGCGGGCCTACGACCTGGATTCCTTCCGCCTGCGCCTTTTCGACGCCCGGTATGACTTTCTCTTCCTCTTCGCCATATCCGAACAGTCCGTTCTCGCCCGCATGAGGATTAATTCCGCAAACGGCAATCCGCGGAGCGGCGATGCCGGACTTCTGCAGCGTCTCATGAGCAAGCTTAATGACATGGTATACGCGCTCAGGATTAATCGACCGGACGGCATCGAGGATGCCGACATGGGTCGTCACGTGAATAACCTTCAGATTCGGCGCCGACAGCATCATGGAATAGTCCGTGGTTCCGGTCAAATCCGCCAGAATCTCCGTATGGCCCGGATATTTGTGACCCCCTTTATGCAGGGCTTCCTTATTCAGCGGTGCGGTGCATATGGCCTGGATTTTATGGTCCTTCGCCAATTCGATGGCTGTCTCCAAAAATTTGAACGCGGCGTGTCCGGCTTCCGGAGCAACTCGTCCTATCGGCAAGTCCCCTGGCAGCAGATCCAGATCAAGCACATGAATCGTGCCAAAACGGTAGTCAACCTGCTCGAGCTCATCGGCATTAATCGCTTCGATAGTCAAGTCACTGCCCACGAAGGACTTTGCCCGCTCCAGTATCTTCACGTCCCCGATCACAACCGGGTGACTGATATGATACATCTCCTCATTCATGAGGCTTTTGAGTATAATTTCAGGACCTACGCCTGCGGCGTCTCCCATGGTAATCCCGATAACCGGTTTATGCTGGCTCATGTTCTCACCTTTTTCTTATTTGTTATATAGTGCAGGGAATCTACCAGGGATCGATCATTTCCGAAACCCCCGGCTTTGGTGACGGTCCAGTAGCCTTTTCCCATGCCCTGAAGCCTTCCGAACGGCAGGCCGGGCTCTACTTCCGAATACAGCTGCATTTCTCCCATGCCAAGTTCCATACAGATAGCCTTAGCCGTATCCCCGCCGGTTAATACCAACCCTTGGATCTCAGCGTATGCCTGTAAAATGGCTTTTGTCATTCTTCCGAGTCCCAACGAGATCGCTTCGCTTACCTCGGTTGAAGATAATCCCCGCTCATCCCCTGCTCCTTTTGCCAGCCTGCGGTTATCTTCCGAAGCGTCGACGTACAGGACCAAATACCGCTTGTCCATATCCTGAGCGATTTGCTGCAGGATATCTTCTGTGTCGTAAGTTTCACGAATCAACGCGGCCGGATCGATCTCCAGCATCAACGAGCCAGGCATGTCCTTGACGGCACGAAGCTGCCGTCGGGTCGTTTGGGACAAGCTCCCTGATACGATCAGCGCTTTATCCGCCCCAGCCCAGTCTTGGCTCCTCTCCTCCACGGAAATCAGGGACAGCTCCTCCGGCAAGTATTCGATTAATCCGGCAGAACCGGCCCACAGAATCTTCTTGTCTAGCTGTGAAAATAATGCCGCTATCGCCTGTAAATCCGCTTCCGTCTCACTATCGCATACAAACCAAGTTTGGCCTTCGGCCAGCTTGGATTGGAGCCATGGCAGAAATTGCGCGGCGGGCTGCCGCACTTGACTTGATGAAACCAGCACCGCCTCAGGCTCTCCTACCCTCTGCAGCAGCTTCGGGATATAACTTTCCATAACGGGTGTTTTGGGATCCTTGGCAAACTCCGTCTCCGTGATCAGTACACCTTGAACATAATGATGTCCCTGTACCGTCGTGCGGTTCATTTTGGGAAAAGCCGGGGCGATCAGCACCAAGTCCGGCCGGAATACCTTCTGCACCGCAAACAATTCCTCTGCAACATTCCCGCGCAAGGTCGAATCCAGCTTCTTGTAGATGTGGCGGCAGCCCTGCTCTTCAAGGAATTGAGCGGCTTCGTACGCCGCTTCATAGGCGTCCACACTGCGTTTCGCCCTGCTATCCGTATCCACGATCAACACTTCGGCACGGGTGTCCTGACGGTAATGGCGGTGATCGAAGACGACGGTGGAAACCAGCCCCTTCTTCGCCAATTGTACACCCGAGTCATTCGCACCGGTCAGATCGTCCGCGATGATTCCAATTTGTTTTATCACATTTCATCACACCTTCTATGATTCGGCATCTGCTGTATTTGTATCAAATGAGTGCCCTTTCTTCTCTAGACGCTTCACTAAAAACCCGACATATAAAGGAAGCAGGATGGCGGTCGTTACCACGGACGCCGCAACCTGCACCGTCGCGATATCGGTAAATGCTGCAAAGGAAGCATTCGCCGCCCCGATTGCAGCAGGCGTAGCCACGGCATTACCGGCTGTGGAGCCTTCCGCCGCCCCCACGATCGGATTCCATTTCAACGCTTTAAACACAAAGTATCCTGCAGTACCTGTAACGAAAACCGTAAGCAGTCCAAGAATGATACCCGACAAGCCGCCATCCACGATCGCTCCGAAATCAATGCCCATTCCGAGCGCAAATGCAAAGAACGGAATCAGCATGGAGCTGCCTTTGTCCAAAAACTTGCGCATCTCCTCATCCAAATTACCCAGCACCATCCCCACAATAATCGGAAGAAGAACCGAGATGAAGGATACGAAGGAGAACATGCCGTCCACGAATCCCATGGCGCCGAAGATTGATAAGGCCACCATCGTGAGGAAAGGTCCGTCATTCAGGGCAAGCAGCGAATACGCAGCACGGTCTTCCTTGCTGCCATATTGGCCTACCAAGGCTACAAACAATCCCCCATTACTGTTGGTCATCGCCGCAATGACAGCTATCGGCGCCAGACCCAGCCACAATCCGTTCTCTCCGGCAAACAGGTAAGCGATCAGTCCGAACGCTGCGCCGACCACCCACTTCGTTGCAAGCAGCGTTGCTCCTTTTCCAACGGAAACGCCAAAAGATTTGACGTTAATCTGTGCCCCCGTACAGAGGAGGAACAGCGCAATCAATGTACCTGAACCGTTTACAAATAAAGACTCCGTAAAATTCCCGATCCGGAGTAGATCCGGAGCAAAAGTATTGATGACTGCTGCAATAAGCAACGGTACTACCATCATACCTCCAGGAATCCGATCCAACGTCGCTTTAATCTTCATTATTGTAACACCCCTCTAATAATTGTTTCAATATTAAACAGTGATTTCATATTGAAATCGCTTGCAGGGTTTATTGTAAGTGCATACAATTAAATTTGCAACATATTAAAGATTAATTGTTGCAAATTTAAACAATTGATTGTTGCGTTGCCGCTAGTTTATTGAAATAAATCCCTCTTTATCCTAATATCTGCCGAAACGGAGGGATCTATTGATCGCAAAACAAAAAAAAGCTGAAACTATTGTTTCAGCTTTCTCCACAGGGTCGAACGGTTGATACCGAGCCGCTCCGCAACCTTCGTCTGATTAAATTGTTCTTCCTCCATAATCGCGTCGATGATCCTCTTCTCGATCTCATCCAGCGTACCATGAAGAAACTCGGGACTCATTGCAGTTGACGGATGACCTTCCTTCTTGGCAAGAAGCCGGGAAATGAGCGGCTTGCCGATCACGTAGCCCTTCTCCTCCGTCACTGCGTCCTGGAGCAGGATTTTCAGCTCCGACACGTTGCCCGGCCAATCGTACTGGGTCAGCAGCTGAATCGCTTCCTCCTTGATCTTAATCGGTGAAGTCCCAAGCGTGCCATGGTAGGAGGCAATATAATAAGTCACCAATGGTTTGATGTCGTCCATACGCTCGCGCAGAGCCGGCACGGCAATCCTTGCCGCCTCCTCATCCAGCAGGAGGGGATGATAATTCGAATCGTCCTTTTCCAGCGAGAGGATGACCGTGAATGCCCGGTTTTTCATCTCGTTCATCCACTGCTTCAAATCCGCCATTTCTTGCGGAGCGATCGCATCCAATCCATGGAGATATAGCGTGCGGATATCGCTGTCCCAAGCTTCCTTTTCGTGGTTTTCCGACAAGGCCACAGCCTGCTTTCCGGTAAGCCGGACATACAAGCCCCGGCCTTCGTTCTTTCGGTAATGAATATACCGGGAGAGCAGCTGCTTGCCTGTACCGGCTTCGCCGATGAGAATCAAGGCACGGCTGTCCAGATGACCCTCGATCCGCTGCAGGCAGCTGCGCATCGCCTCGCTTTGCGATATCAACATCGGCAATTGGGCCACGGCCTCGACATGATAGCCTGCGGCCTCCCCATTTTGCTTCATCTCGGAAAAAGTGTACAGGTAGTACCGCTGTCCCTGTATTACTTTCAGCGTCCTTCTCTGCTTAAGCTTCCGGGTTCCGTCATCCTGAATCAGGACAGAGGCTTCCGCCTCCCGGTTTAGCCGTAGATCGGCTTGCAAGGCTTCCACCGGGAGCGGACAGGAACCATAATCCGGCCACTGTTCATATACAACCTGTCCCTCAGCATCCAATACGGCAAGGTTCGCAGCCGTTTCCTTCAGCAGTGCTTGCAGAAAAGATATTTCCCACTGCGTCCGTTCATGTAACCGAAACGCGGATTTGGCCTTTTGAAACGCATCGAAGATGGCCTCGCGCCCGGATTGGATCAGAATCCCTTCCAAATGGTGCTTGGCAGCTGCTTCTATCGTCACCACATCGCCCATGATTAATTCGAAGCCCTTCGTCTTCAGATCCTCCAGCAGCCGATCCACCTCTTCGGCCTTCTCTACCGTGAACACGTCAACCTCGATATCCAGCACATCGGTAATGGCTTTGGCTCCAAGCGTAATATTGGAGAAGCCCACAATGGCTTTTTTGCCTGGAAAATGATTGGCTAAGGTGAGCACGCGCAGCATGTCATAGCCTGAAACATGGACATCGATAACGGGAATGCGTACCTCGGATTCGATCAGCTTAGCCGTACCGCCCCGGCTAATAATCACGTCATATCCCATGCGTTCGCCTTCCTTTGCCAGAGGAACCGCTTCTAGCAAATTGCCGACCTCGACTTGCACATCCAGCTCCGGCTCTTCCTTCCGGCATTCTTCTATTAAATGGCTCATTGCGGGATACGGAGCAATAAATAACGTTTTAATGGTCATGATTGTCACCTGTATTTTCTTTGGTAAACCTTATTCTTGTTATTATTCTACCGTTTCTATATGAAATAACCAACTCTATATATGAAAAGGCACCCCAGCCAATGCAACCATCAACCAAAAAGGCCGATGGCGCCGAACAGAGTGCCTTATCTTATCTAACCTATGAAAATGTTACCTCACCCTAACACCTCTATCAATACAGATACAGCGCTTTTCGGCGCAAGGCTGAGGTTAAGGTGTTCCGTTCCTCTCAAGCGCAGTGCAGTACTCTCCACATGCTCGCTGTCGTTAAACAACACAACGGCAATCGATCCATCCGTGTTCTTGAATGCTACCGAACGGATGCACTCATTGCTGGTAGAAGCAATGCGAACCGCTTTCGGACGGATCACCTTACTAAAATGCGCCAGCGCATAGTAGTCCAGCGTATAGGTAAGCTCCTTCGTCTGCTGATTTACCGTGACTATGCCGCGGCAGGTGCTTTTTCCAAAGCCCGGAACGGTAGGGCCGTTCTTCTCGTCCAGCGCCATATTCCACAGCACGTAGGATTTACTGTGATTGCGAAGTATCTCGATTCCGGTTCGCATCACATTGGAGAAGGCCTGCTCAAACGGCGGGATCCACTCCCCGCCCGATCCTTCCGTGAAATGAACCTCTTTCCCCGGGAATGCATCGAACACTTCGGATTGGGCCGACGGCTTGCCGCCGTACCAGTGCCAAGCGACGCCATCCACAGCGTCTCCCGCTTGCTCAAAAACGGTCAACGGGTAGTCCGGCTTGTCCCAGTTATGGTCATAACAAAAGATTTTCGTATCGATACCGTTCTTCACGAATTGCGGCTTCAGATGATTCTTGATGAAATCGCTTTGCGCCTCGGGCAGCATGATCATGCCTGGATAATGACCCGGCGAGTACAATGCCTCATTTTGCGGCGTGATTGCATAGATTGGCAGACCGTTAGCTTCATACCCTTGAATGTAACGCACAAAATAATTAGCATACACCGAATAGTATTCGGGTTTCAGCTCTCCACCGATCATTGACCCGCTCGTCTTCATCCAGCCGGGCGGACTCCACGGGGAGCCCATCAGCTGGACGTCCGGATTCAAACGGAGCGCTTCCTGCAGGAGAGGAATAACGTCTTCCTCGTCATGCGCAATGGAGAAATGCTCCAGCTCTACATCCGTCTGACCCTCAGGCATATCATTATAGCTGTAGAAGTCACGCGCGTAATCGGATGCCCCCATCGGCTGGCGGAGTACAGATAATCCGATCCCTTCGCTGGGATCAAAGAGCTGCTTCATGAGCTCTGAACGCTGCGTCGCATCCAGCACCTGATGGATCAGATAAGCAGCGGAGTCCGTGAAGGACGCGCCGAAGCCGTCCATCTCCTGAAACGTCTGCTCCTCATCGATGACAACCGTATGCTGCTGTGCACCCGTAGTTACGGGTGTCAGCTGCGCCTTGTCTTTCTTCACGAATAATTCTTCTTCCCCGTTCGACTGGTAGATGGTGATGTTCAGCATGTTGTTTCCCTCCAGCTTTCTTGTGTCTTCCTATCCATGGCCTACTGAAGATAACTTTGGAAAGAGCCCCTCTCCTGTCAAGAAGGGGACCCTCCCTACCATTACCCTAGAGTTATTTCAGCCCCAGCTTCTCTTTGTTCGCCTTCATCTTTTCGTTGCGAACTTCGACGATTTTATCCCAGTTGTTATCGTCCAGGAACTTTTTATATTCGTTCAAGAGACTATCGAAGGCTGCGTCGTCCTTGGAACGAATCATGCTGACGAGCGTGGAGTTCCATTTCGTATTGATGGCCGTCAGGGAGCGTGCTTCCGGTGTTCCCTGATCCGGGTTGATGTTCTCCAAAATAAAGTGCGGCGTCAGCTTGCCTTTGCCCCATTCCTGCATTTGCTTGATCGCATCCGGGAACGCATCCCCGCTCAGCGCTTTATGGCGGTCATGCCCGAAGAACATAAATTCGCCCATGCGGTAATCCTTTTTGAAGGTATCCGGATTGTTCATCTGAAGATCCTTTACGGCAGGGAGGAACTCCACCGTTCCATCTGCATTCACCTGGTAGGTCTCGCCTTCGATGCCGTAATTCATCAGCATTTGTCCTTCTTCGCTTAACAGGTAGGTGAAGAGCTGAATCGACTTGGCAGGATCTGCATTATTTTTCGTAATGAAGCTGATCATCCAGCCGGTGATACCGGATTGATTCAACGTCGGCTGGCGTCCTGCCGTGCTTTGCGGTCCGTCAATTGCGATGTATTCTTTGCCTTTGTTGTTGCTGTAGAAGCTCTGCAGGTTTCCGCCCTGCTGCGGCGTGCCGTCCAGCATGATCGTTGCGTATTTGCCCGCTTTCACCTTCTCTTCAAAAGCCGTTCCGTCATCGGCAAAGCTGTCATCGCTGATCGCGCCGTCCCGATATACGGTATTGAACGCCTTCACCCAAGTCAGATAATCTTCATCCAGATTACGGTTATAGAAACCGCCATTCTCCTCCAGCGGTACGCCGATGAAATCCTGCAGCACGTCGCCAAGCGAGCCCGTTCCTTCGCCGATGGAGTTGAATCCAAGTGGAATCAGAGCAGGGAATTGCTTCTTGATATCAGCAAGAACGGTCCGGAATTCTTCCGGCGTTCCCATAGCAGGCTTACCTAACGCTTCGTAAACATCCTTGCGGATGATAAATGCCGTTTTGGCCGGAATGTTACCGCTGTCATAATCCTCCTGGGTATTGGAGTAGTTCGGATATCCGTACGTCTTGCCATCCTTCAATTGGAACCAGTTGAGGGTATCCTGCGCCGCTACTTTATTGAAGTAAGGGTCGTATTTCTCGGCCAGATCGTTCAGCGGCAGCGCCCATGTCGCCGCCTTCTGCACAACCGGAGAATTGGAGTCAAACGTCGTAATCAGATCCGGCATGTCCCCGCCGGCAAAAAACGTATTCAGCTTGGTGTCGTCACCCGTGATAAATTTGATGTTGATGTTCAGGTCTTCCTTAATCTTTTTAGTTACAACGTCCTTGCCAAAATCCGTATTCCACCAATCCGCATTCACGTACCACGTAAGCTCCGTTGTCTCTTCTTTTTTATCCAGCTGCCAAGCCGGCGTCTCGGCATTCGGTGTATAACGATCCTCGATCGAAACCCAATTTTCCTTCTTGGAGCCGGAATTCCCGCCAGACCCGCCGCAGCCGCTCACAACCAGCACAACCGCCATCAATGCCGTAATCAGCGTAAGTCCTTTCTTGCCAAATGCTTTGTTCATCAACATCCTGTAACCCTCCCTTTTAATAAAAGCGCTTACTTACCAGACCCTGACTTGCTTCTGTTCCACCCCTTTAAAGAGCAGTTTCTCTACTCTTTAACAGCTCCGAGCATCATGCCGGAGATAAAATATTTCTGTAATATTGGATACATCACAACAATCGGCAGCGTCGTCACGACAATTGTTGCTAGTTGGACCCCTTTGGTCGTTGTCTGAATCGCGACCGAACCGATATTTTGCATCGATTGGGTCTGGGACTGCACAATAATCTCATACAGCATCATCTGTAACGGATACAGCGACTGATCAGTGATATACAATTTGGTGGTCATAAAATCATTCCACTGCCCCACCCCGTTAAACAGGGCTATCGTCGCCATAGCCGGCATCGAAAGCGGAATGAAGATGCTCAGGAAAATCCTCCAGTCCCCCCCGCCGTCGATCTTCGCCGACTCTTCCAGCGAATCCGGCACGTTGCGGAAGAAATTCATCAGAATGATGACGTCGTAAAAGCTTAACAGGGCTGGGATAATATAAACCCAGAAGCTGTTTAACAGCCCCAAGTCTTTGATCAACAAGTACGTCGGAATCATGCCGCCCGAGAAAAACATGGTGACGACGCCCATCGCCACGTAGAACTTGCGACCGCGTACGTATTTTTTGCTCAAGCCGTAACCCACCATGGCACAGAAGAACACGTGCGTGATAACCCCGATCACGGTTTTGGCCACCGAGATGAAGAAGGCGTTCCATATATTCGCATCCCTGAACACGGCCTGATAATTCTCAAGCGAGAATTCGGTAGGCCAGAAGATGAACCCGCCCTCGGCAAGGGATCTGCCCGAGCTGAAGGATGAGACGACGACGTTCCATAACGGAACGACGATGATGATCGTAAACGTAACCAGTAAAATGATGTTGATCGTATCAAAGATCCGGCTGTCGAGATCCCCTTTTGCTGCTTTGAAATTCACCGTTATACCCCCTTCTGCATGACCTATAGAACGGATTGATTATCGTTTAATTTACTGGTCACCTTATTCGCCGTAACGAGCAGAATGACGGAGATGATGGATACACCCAAACCAACGGCTGTGGCATAGGAGAAATCTCCCTGCGTCATACCCATCCGGTACACGTACGAGTTAATGACTTCAGCCTTTTCCCGGTTCTGCGAATTCATGAGCACCAAAGTTTGATCCAGATTCGATCCCAATAAACCGCTTACAGTCAGGATCAGATTCAAGCTGATAATCATCTTCATGTTCGGTAAGGTAATGTTCCAGATCTGTCTTAGTCGGCTGGCCCCGTCGATTCTTGCAGCCTCGTAGTAGGTAGGATCGATCTTGGCCATAATCGCCAGATACAGAATCGTTCCCCAGCCGGCCTCTTTCCAAATATCCGACAGCGTTGCGATCCACCAATACTTGCTTGGATCAAGCAAAATGTTTTGCGGCTGCGAGATCAGCCCCAAAGCAAGCAATATCTCGTTGAACAGGCCGGATGTCGAGAACCAAGTAATGAGCATGCCACCCAATACGATCCAGGACAAGAAGTGGGGCAGGTAGGAGACGGTTTGGACGATTTTTTTGAAGCGCCCCATGCCCACCTCGTAAATCATGATGGCCAGAATGATCGGAATGACAAAGCCGATCGCCAATTTCAAGAAGCTGATGCCCAGCGTGTTGACGACGGAATCCCAAAAATACTTGTCCGACAAAATAATTTTGAAGTTATCCAAGCCCACCCACGGCGCGGAATCCAGCGTATCGATAACGGTGTAATTTTTAAACGCAATCGTCAAACCGTAAATCGGTATGTAGCAGAAGATGAACATGAAGATGACGCCGGGAATGATCATCGATTGAAGCTCCCATTGCCGCTTGTAATCCATAAAGAATTCCTTGATCCTCTGCCCCATCGGCTTTTTCCCGGTAGGTCGAACCGCTCCCGTGCCGGTTGACTGAACTGCAGTTGTTTTGCTCACCTGCTTAGCCTCCTTTGATACAAAACCGCCATAAAAACGTTTTTATTTTCGGCAAAAAAACACCCTGATTTTATTGAATCATTTTAAAAAAAGCGACTTGGTAAGTCTCGTCTCTTCGCTTAACCCGATTCATTCCGATTCATCTTCACATGACTGGAGCCGCGAACGACCAGCTCTCCCGGAAGCTTCTGAATCTTGCCCTTCTCTTTCTTCTGAATCATGCGCACCAGATGGTCCACGACCAGAATCCCCTGTCTGGCAATCTGATTGCGTACGGTCGATAAAGGCGGCGTAAAATACTGCGCGATATCGATATCATCGAATCCTACGACGCTGACGTCCTGCGGAACCTCGTATCCATGGGACTTCAACGCCCGAATGCAGCCGATGGCACTCACGTCATTACCGGCAAGAAACGCGTCCGGCACTTTGCCAGGGTGTAAGTGAAGAAACGATTTGACGGCGTTATAGGAACCCTCTTCCTCAAAATAGCCTTGCAGGATGTAGTCTCCGTCGATCGGGAACTGGCACTCCCGAAGCGCGGCCAGATATCCTTCTTTCCGCTGCACGCTGTCAAACATCGTATCCACGCCGGAGATGTAGGCAATCTTCTTATGTCCCAGGCTGATCAGGTACTTGGTTGCTTCATAACCGGCCACGTAAGAGTCGAATATGATGCTGCCCATCGTCTCACTCTGAACCTCGCGATCCAGAAAAACGGCCTTAATCTTGTCCTTCTCCATAGCGGCGATGTCTCTATCGTCGATCTTCAGCTCTTCAAAGATAATGACGCCATCCACCCGGCCGCCCATAATATTGCTCATGATTATCTGCTTATCCTTCGTCACGAATACGTTCAATCCATAACCCAGACGGTCACATTCACGTGACATCGACTCCACCAATGTGTAGAAGTAAGGCCCTGACACGCTTGTCGTAAAGAAGCCCAGCATCTTGGTCTTCCCCGACTTCAACAGCTTTCCGTTCAGGTTAGGCACATAATTGAGTCGCTCCGCCACCTTCAGCACATGGGATTTGGTCTCCGGGTTCAATACATCTACATCGTTCAATGCATTCGAAACCGTAGAAATGGAGACGCCGGCTTCTCTTGCCACATCCTTGATTGTTACTTTACCCATATAACCATTCCATTCTTCCTTTGCGATAAAAACGTTTTTATGTACATAAGTTACCACATACGCGAGGTGAACACAATGTTTTTTTGGAAGGGGTTACAAATATTTTTTTCGATTATGCTCAGCGACCCCTGGGGGATAGATATGAAAAAAAGCAGACACTCTTCAAATCGGTACCCTTCATCGGTACCACTCTTCAAAGTGTGCCTGCAGAAATTGAATCTCTCGTTCGTAATGGGCCACATGCCCGTCATCGATCATGTTCTGATAAGCCTTGTTGCCTTGTGCCGCACCGGTTGTAAGTGTATCGCATAATGCCTTGATGCGTCTAATAGTCCATTCTTTCAAGTTGGGAGGCGGTGATATGCCATAGGACTTAAAGAACAGCGATACTCTCTGCGTGCGATCCGCAGCATGTAATTCCGATTGATAAGGTATCGATGTCCCCGTAGTGTAATCTATTGCAAAGCTTGCCAGCGGGACTGAGGTGTACAGCATATAAACGACGTCCCAGATTCTTGGACCTGGCGCAGCCAGATCAAAATCAATCAGTGCAACCGGCACCTCGTCTTGAAACACGATATTGTATGGCGCGGCATCATTGTGACAGACCACTTCTTCGTCCCATTCCCCCGAAGCCTGAGAGTTATGTGCAACCTCCGGTTGGATTGAAGCTGCGGCAAAGTCCTGTACGGCGTCATGATAACGCCGTAACAACACAGCACTCTGGATAAGGGCATGATCCGACCATATATAGGGTTTAAAATCAGGATATTGGTTTCCCGGCACTTCGCCAGGAATGTAGGACAAGATCTCGCGACCGCTATGATCAATGCCTATGAACTTGGGGGCGCCTTCAAACCCCTGCTTATCCAAGTGTCGAAGCAAGTCATGCACGAAAGAACTCCATTCAGTAGTACGATGAACGTTATTACCGATACGTACGACTTCGTTCACATTGCCATAAGGAAGTATTTCTTCCTTGTCACACATCCATAGCTCCCCTTCCCGCTGCTCCATGTGCCATCCCCAGCACATCAGCCAATCCCTCCAGATCCAGTCCGTCGGCGGCAAAAGCGGTGCGAACGAGCTTCGGCGGGACGAACTCGTCATATTTGCCGAGATACGGCGCTTCGTCCGGATCCAGGAGTGCGCTTGCGTCCTCGCAATCCATCAGTTCCTGCTTGATTTCCTCCATCAGCGTCTTATTATCGACCTTACCCGCGACCACCATATAATATGGCTCCATCGGCACGATAGAGCGAAGCGCCAGCCGTTCCGACAGATTATGCTTCAGCAGTCGTTCCAGCGTGCGGAACTGCTTGCTGCCCGCCCAAGGCAGGATGAACAGGGAGTCGCCGCCCGCCGGTAGGACCACCTGCTTCAGCAGTCCGCTTTCCCGGGCGAGACGACGAGCCCGTTCCAGACGATTCACCGCGCCCGGCGCCAGATACGGATAAATGGCGCTGTCCGCCAGCACCTCCCGCATCTTCTGCACCACGCGAGTATGCACATCGCCGCCTGCGCCAAGCCATAAGGTATCGACCTTGCCTTTGGCCGACTTTACATACAGGGCCTTATGCTTCGTATCGACTTCCTCCACCTTCCACAGCTTGCCCGCGAGCGAGAAGCAGTAGCCCGGCGGCGGCACGGTCGTAATCGATCCGATTTCTTCGGACCCGTTATATACGACATGCTCTTCATCGTCCTTAAACACCGCGTAGAAGCGGTAGTTGTTCACGATTTTCTCCCCGCCAAGGCCGATGATCAAGCTTCCTTCCTCCGTACGCTGGATATGGTCCGTCTGCAGCAAATACTGCAAGAACTCCTTGTATTCCTCCGGCTCAATGCCGCGGAAAGCCGGGAGAGACAGCACTGCTCTCGCCAGATCCGGCGGCTCGGCTTCACCCATGCTCTTAAGCGTGCTCATCGTTTGATGATAGAGCACGCCCACCGGCTTCTTCCGCAGGGCCAGCGGTTCGACCCACTTCTCGCGAATATACAGCTCGATGACTGCAATGGCCCGGAGCAGCATCCATGGCATGCGCGCAGGCAGCATGGCCTCCTCATCCTCGTCCTCCGGACAGAGGAACATCATCTCGGAGGCCTGATCCCCGCGCCGGCCGGAGCGGCCGAGCCGCTGAACGAAGCTGGAGCAGCTGTACGGCGCGCCCAGCTGAATCACCCGCTCCAGCTCGCCGAGATCGATGCCGAGCTCCAGCGTCAGGGTGGCCGCTGCAACCGCCGGCCCCGGACCTTCACGGAGCGCAGCCTCGGCTTCCTCGCGCAGCATCGCCGAGATGCTTCCATGGTGCACATGGAAGACGTCCCGCTGCTCGCGCTTGGCCGCAATCCGGCGCAGCTCGAGCGTGGTCAGCTCGGCATCCGAGCGGCTGTTGGTGAAGACCAGCGCTTTTTTCAGATGCGTGTTGTCGTATACGAAATCGTAATAGGCTTTACGGGCAAGCTCCAGCTGCTCCGCCTGCTTCTCATCCCGCGCATCGGGGAAGGAGAAATGCTCGACCGACAGCCGCAGCTTCCGCCCCCCTTGCGGCGAGACAACCTCGACCGCGTTCTTCGTGCCTGCGCCCAGCCAGCCGGCAGCGGTCTCGTAATCGCTAAGCGTAGCCGACAGCCCGATGCGGCGAGGGGAACAGGAAGCCATCCGCTCGATCCGGGTCAGCTGGCTCAGCACCTGAATGCCCCGATCCGCTCCCATAAAGGCATGCACCTCGTCAATGATGACATACCGCAAATCCTGGAACAGCGCCGGGATGGCGTTCGGCCGGTTCATGAGCAGCCCTTCAAGCGATTCCGGCGTAATCTGCAGCACGCCCGACGGCTTCTGCATCAGCTTCGTTTTCTCGGCTTGGGACACATCGCCATGCCAATGCCATACCGGCACCTGGCCCTCCTTCAACAGATCGGAGATGCGCTCAAACTGATCGTTGATCAGCGCCTTAAGCGGGCCGATATACAGGATCCCTACTGAGCTGGAAGGCACGTTGTACAGCTCCGTCAGCGCCGGGAAGAACGCGGCTTCGGTCTTGCCCGATGCCGTGCCGGAAGCGATCAGCAGATGATTGGACGTGTCGAACAGGACCCGGCAGGCTTCCACCTGCGCTTCGCGAAGCGTATCCCATCTTTTTTTATAGATAAACTCCTGAATGAACGGGGCCAGCCTGGAAAAAGGGTTCGCACTCATAATTCAAACTCCGCCAGCAGATCGTCCAGATCGTCCGAATCGGCATCATTCGGCCCTTTGCCTTGCGGCTGCGCTGCGGCACGCTCGCCTAGCAGCTCTTCAAACGTGGCATCGGGATGCTGATGCAGCGTATGCAGCAGATCCATGAAATCCCGCACCACCTCGCGGGTGGTGAGCAGCTCCTCTGCTCCCAACCTATTCACGGCCGTCTGCATGAATGCGATGAGCTGATCATCCGTTAACTGCGCTTCATATTTGAAGTGCAGGGCGTGGATATCCCGCAGCTTTTGCAGGAGGATCAGAATCTCCTCATACGACAGCATGTCCAGCTTCAGGATGGGCGAAGTGTACGTTCTCAGCGAGCTGCTGCCGTAGCGTCCGTCGATCAGGCGGGAACGCAGCGCGTCATAACTGAAGAGCCCCCGGCGCTCATCCTCGACAAACTGCGGTGTTCCGCCCATGTAGATGCCCAGATGCTCCGCTTTGCCCTGCATCGTGTCGTTGAACATGGTCAGCAGCTTCTCGTAGTTGCTCTGGCGGGATACGCTGTTGGTAATTTTGTAGAGATTAACCCCTTCGTCAATGAACAGCAGCAATCCCTTATACCCAATGGCCGCCGTAAACTCGGACCACAGCTTCATATAATCGTACCAATTGTCATCATCGATAATGACCCCGACGCCAAGGTCCTTACGCGCCTCCGTCTTCGTCGGAACTTCCCCGCGGAGCCAGCGCAGCGCCGCTCCCTTGCGGTCATCGTCGCCAAGCTTATAGCCGTTCCAGTAGGCAGCCAACACCTTCGCAAAATCAAACCCGTGCACCAGATTCTGCATGCCGTTTGTCACCGCATAGATCTGCAGCTCCACCCGATCATTCAGGGCAGGATCATCTGGCCGCATGCCCGTCTCCTGCATAATGTCCTGCTGGATCGCGGCAATCCATTTCTGCAAAATGGCCTCCAACGCGCCCCCGTCCGGACGCGTCCTTGTGGACAGATGGGTCATCAGCTCACGGTAAGTGGCAAGACCTTGCCCTTTCGTGCCCACCAGCCGCCGCTCCGGCGACAGATCCGCATCCGCCACCACGAAATCGCGGTCCATCGCGTAGTTGCGGATGATCTGCAGCAGGAAGCTTTTGCCGCTTCCGTAGCGGCCCGTAATCAGGCGGAAGGCGGCGCCGCCCTCGGCGATATTTTCCATATCGCGCAGGATGGACTCCACCTCCGGCTTCCGGCCGACGGCGATGAACTCAAGCCCCACCCGCGGCACGACCCCTGCCGTTAAAGAGTTTACGAGGGCCGTTGTGAGCCGTTTCGGTATTTTTAGTTCCGTCATAGTTCCACCTCTTTCAAGCATCTTACAAACATCTCTCAAAACATAAAATCTATTTCCACACGTCCGGTTATACGGACTTTAATGTTTCCAGCATATCTATATAATCATCCGCAATGACCTCTCCATCGATCAAAAGATCACCGATGGTGTCCATCGCGGCCTCATTGATCTCATCAAGCAATAACGCCGGCATGGAACCGACCTTCTCCGCAATTTGCTGCAGCTCCGAGCGGTTCGGTCCCGCCTTGAGGGCGTGGAGAACTTCCAGGTGGGTGGGATTGAGACGCTCTGCAAGCTCCTGCCATTCCTCATCCTCTACCTCCCATTGCCACAACTGCTCTCCTACTGTAGGCATCCCTATAAGGGCCTCTACATCTACGACGTGCGGGTCTATAACGTGGATGCCCCCAGCTTCAGATGAATGCTCTGATGAAGGCAGCGGCTTGAGCTCTAGAGAGCCTGTGGATTGCATTGAGCGATCACCAGCACTCCCTGACGACCCCATAGACTTTCCGTTCGCTGCTTCTGATTTCGATTCTTCCGTGTTCACGGAGTGAACGATGCCATCTGCTTCATCAAGCTGATCACGTACCTCTATGGCTTCAACCTCATAAGGATCCGCATCAAAATCCATCACCGCCTGGAACACGTCCGGTTTCTTCGCCGCCGATTTTCGGGAAGATCGGCCCTTGGAAGGTGCAGCCATGTTACTGCTTGCTCCCGTATCTTCGGAGTGATCTGAAGAAGCACCAACGGACGAAGCTGGTTCCGATGCCGGCTGACTGTTGCTCGCTTCAGCCTGCTGCCCCGCTTCCTCCGTAAGCAGCATGTCGCGGACCTGGTCCGACTCCTGCTGTAATCGGCGCAGCTTCCCGGTGTCGATCTGAACCTCAGGTATCGCCTGTCTGCGCTGGGCCTCTATCTGCTCCTGAATCTCTTTTTTCAGATAACGGGTAATAATCTCTACTATTTCAGGATCCACTACATCCGGGCCGCGCAGCCGTCCCTTGAAACCTCTCAGCTCCCGCAGCTTATTCTCGGTCAAGCGTACCAGCGCCGTTATATAGGAACGCAAAGGTGCATACTCGCTTAAAGACACCACCGTCAGCACGACGTTTCGCCCGTATAACCCATGATCGTACACCGCGCTGCGGAATAAATGCCGTTTCACCTGCCGGGGCCGGGGCTGAAAGTGGTCGATGAATCGGTGCCCCCTTATTTTGGCCCAATAGCTGTCCACGAGCGCAATGACTTTGGGGGCATACTGTTCCAAGTCCTTGCGGCCACTCTCCTGATAAAAACGGCTCTTCTCCACGTCATAATCCAGTAAATCGAGCAGCAGCTCCCACGTCAGCTCCACGGGCTGGAGGGAGAACCGACGCTTCCATTCCTTCTCCTTCAGCTCACTGGATAGAACGCGCGGAAAGCGCTGGTACGTTTCGCGGATCGGCATATCCAGGCCATGCACGATCATAAAATCATATAACCACTCCCGCAGGTACGTATCCAGCTTGGAATAACGCTTGCGGTAGGCCATCCATGCCTGCTCCATCAATTCATAGCCTTGCAGAGGATCGCTCCAACCCACGCCGTGGATCAGCTCGTAAAAATAGACAAACAAATAGGATAAGTCCGTATCCGGGTACCGCCCGGACCTGACTTCCTCCCGCCAGTAAAAATACCATTTGAACTGGTCGCTGGCCATCTGGTCGTAGGTTGGCCAATAGCTTTTGAAGGCTACAAAAGGGGTCGCCCCCTCTACATGCCATGCGAGTTCCCTCGCCCTTTGAACGAATTGCTGCTCCTTGGTCACGTAGCGGAAGTCCTCATCCCAATTCATATCCAGCGGCTGCTGCGGCTTCACAATCAAGGATTTCTTCGTTGGTGCCACAGGATTCATGGGTTCCTGCTCCTGATTCAGCATAACTGACTGCTTGTCCGGCAGCGAAACGTCCTGCTCATCACCCGCCAGCTCGAATTCGGCAAAACGAATCCCTTGGTCACTCACGTGCGTAGTTTGTCTTATATCTTTTATGTGATTGTCGTTGTTAGGCTTATCGTTTGTCATCGAACATGAACCTCCGTCACAACTTCAATTATACCATTTAACCTATAGGGACTACCCGGTTTTCACATGTTTATCATCTGTATTATAATGGACGGAATGACAGTCTAGCGAATGACTTTATGCTGAAAGGACCTTCGAATGAATAAATGGCTGAAAGCATTGTTATTTCTAGTGGGCGCGGCTATTCTGACAAGGCTGATCCCCTTCTCTTCCTGGTTCCGTATCCTGGATACGATGATCCATGAGCTGGGGCATGCCGTCATGACCCTACTCATGTCGGGGCGGGTGCTCAGCATCGAGCTGAATCCCGATCACAGCGGCGTGACCTATTCCATGCTGGCTTCCGGCGGCTGGAGTCCGATTGTGGTCTCGCTAGCAGGTTATATGTCGGCGTCCCTGTTCGCCATTCTGATGTTCTACGGCTATGCCAAGAAAAAGCAGGCCACCGGACTGATCACCATTACCGTGCTTGCTCTCATTATGATCATTTTCTTCGTTCGCGCCGGCTATGGATTATGGTGGCTCATTATTTTTATGATCGTGAATTTGATCTTCTATTTCCTCGGCGAGAAGATCCGCAATTTCTACTACCTGCTGCTTGCCTTTCTCGTGCTGGAAGAGTCCGTGGTCGGTCCGCTAACCCTCCTGACCATGGCGCTGACCCAGCCCAAACAAGCAGGCGACGCCTCCAACCTGGCCAACATGACCGTGCTCCCGGCCTTCGTCTGGGCGCTGCTGTTCCTGCTGTTCTCCCTATGGTGCGCGAGGATGGCGCTCCAGCTGTTCTGGAAGAAGCGGTGAAACAGGTTAATTGCAAGACAGGAAAAAGAAGCCAGCGTTATCCAACCATTGGGATGATGCTGGCTTTTTTATAAGGACCCGATTCTCATAAAGGATTCTAATTTTAAACGGTGTTGATAAAAATGAGGATAGCAAAAATATTCAGTTACTAGATTAGCTAGTTTAATTAACGAAGATGATAGTTGGAGCAGTGATGATGTTACATGAGGGATATACATACTACACTAGACGCAATAAGAACTATGCTGTGTTATGTTTCGGTTTCGTGAATACATTGTTTAGTGAAGTCCATTCTTATTTGAAAAAACTCACTTCATTGCAGACGTAGTAATTCAAGGTTGTCTAAATCAATATTGAATCCTACCTGGATCGCCTCTATCATCTTGGTAAATGCATGTTCTTTTCCGCCGATTCCATAACTAGTTATAATATCATCTTCTAGGGTGACTCGAATACCAATATCATCTACTTCATCCTGTGAAATCAAAGTATGACTTGCTCCTGTGTCAATAACTATATTATTTATTGTTTTCTTTTGCCCATTAAAAAGAATAGTTACTTCCGTAAATAATAACCCATCTCTATATTCAATTTTCATTAAAGATATCTCCTCAGGCCAACATTCTTTCGAACTTTCACAATAACCTGGTCCTTAGAAGTGTGGTAAACTAAGGTCTTATCTTTACTATTTAATAATTCTTGTGTCGCTTCTTCATCTCTTACTGGCCCAATTACAGCCACATCATCAATATTTTCTTGATTATCTTTCTCTTCAGAATGAAGAATTTCGAACTTTACAAATTGATTGGGGAAGATTTGTTGTACTTCTTGCCACTTCACGTTTGATCCCTCCAAACGTTTTTATTATATTGTATCATTTATTGAGTTTATAAGCTTTAGATAGAATTTCACTTAACATATTATTCACTCTGCGTATCGATTTGGGCCGATCCTTGGTTTATGAATGACTCTTCTAGATTAAGTTCATTTACAAACCAATCGATTATAAGTATCCAATGGAAGTATTTGTTTCATCGCGGCCGGTCTTGAACCCTAAGGTGATTCGTCTAAAGCCGCCTGTGAGGATTCGTGAATACAAGAACGCTCTATAAAAATCACCATAAAAAATGGGCTGCCCGGCACGTAGTTATTCACTACTAACGGGCAGCCCATTTCATTTATTTATCCTCACCGACACCGCACCAGCAAATCGATCGGATAACGCCCTGCATTCCGACCATACAGACTGATGCCGCCCTTCTCGGCCCGCAGCTCCAGTCGGAAGCTGCGCTTGCGGTCAAGCTCAGCCGCGAGTCTGCCCGGTACCTGCGCCTGGCACAGGTATCCGTACGAACCGGCCTCTTCCAGAAGATTATGGACCGGCTGATAGTGCCACGACAGAACGCCCCGGCTATCGGCAGGATCATCCGCGAGCACAGCCTCACCGATTTGGACATCGTCCACCCATACGGAAATACGGGATTCATGCAGCTCTTCATCCGTCATATAGTAAGTGCTCGGGTTATACTCCACATCCGCCGAAGCGCCGTGCATAAAGTCGATGCCATGCGTGCGATGCCGCGCCCCCTCGATATTTCTGGCCAATAAGCGTTTCGCTCCAGCCTCGAAGAATATCTCGATATCGCGGATCAGCGGCTGTTCGTCGTGATCCGGCAGCTGCACCTCATAGACGAATCGGCCTTCTCCGCCGCCATTCACTTTGGAGCCTTGAAGCGCCTCCCACATGTAGGCGAAGCTTTGCTCACGGAATGTGTTAACCGGGATGCTTACGGTGCTCCCTTCCGCTCCATCGTTCCCCTGACCTTTTCCGCCACGAACATCAAACGTCGTAAAGTTGCGCGTTACCACACCTCTTCCTTCATTTAAGAGACGAACTCCAAGGATCGCAACCGCATCGGTCTTCGGCATGCGAAGCTTGAGTTCCGTTAGTGGCGCAACACCGTAGCCGCCCCAGACCACATCCAGGGTGCCTTGATCAGCGACAACCTTCGTTCCGAGCTGATCATAGGATAATTCCCAGGCAAGGGTAAGCTTCTGTCCATGGTATTGATCCGAATAACTGGAGCGCAGCAGCGGTATGACAGCCTCAGCCCCTTGGTCCAGCGTCTGGCAAGGCGGTGCGTCAATAACGATGAAATCCGGCGTGTGCAGATCGGCGATCGTCATGCCCGGCACAAAATCCTCGTACCCGAATTTTTTGTCCGTCCCATCCAGGCGGTAATAGCCGTTAAATTCGTTTGTCACGTCACGGAACTCCGTAAATACGAAGCCGCACAGCTTATCATGGCGCCGGAACTCGTTCAGCATGTAACGGTAATGCCACGCGAGATCGCTGTCCCCGGCTCCTCCGTCAATTCCCCACACGTTTCCGCATTCACTGTTCATGAGCGGAGCGTCGCCTTGCTGATTGCCGCCGATATAGTTATGTTCGGACCCTGGATAGGTCTTCTGGACAATCTCCTCGATATGATTCCGCAGCGGTTCATAACCGTTGATGTAAAAATGCCAAGTATTGATATCCGTCTCCACATGATCGTAGGCGCATGGAGAATTGTCTTCCACAATCCGAGTCGGGTCCAGCTCCTTGGCCCATCTGTATTTCTCCCTTACCCACTCCTGGGTCTCCGGAAGATAATACCGATGCTGTCCTTCGCCGCCCGTCAGGCCGGCAGACTCGCTATCCGTACGGAGTCCCCAAGTCTCGTTAAACATGACCCATGAAAAGATTGACGGATGATTCCGGTCCCGCTCCATCACTTCCAGCGCCTCGCGCTCATAGGCGGAACGCGCCGCTTCATCCGGATTGCCCCAGAAGCACGGCATATCCTCCATCACCAGAATTCCGAGTTTATCCGCCCAATACAGCTTGCGGGGCTCCTCCGGCTTGATATGAATCCGCACGAAGTTCAGTCCCAGCCGTTTCATCAGATAGATCTCGTCCCGCATCTCCGTATCCGTCGGATAAGTAAAGAATCCCGTCTGATGGTAGGATTGGTCCAGCGTCCCGTTTAAATAAACCGGCTTCCCGTTCAACGTGATCCAGCGGTAATCCCGTCCGTCAAACTTCGCCGTTCCGATCTCCCGTATGCCAAAATAAGTATGGACGACATCTTCGCCGGATGAACCGGCCAGTCGCAGCTCCCCTTCGTATAAATGAGGGGTTTCAGGACTCCACAACCGCGGGTCGTGGACTTGGAACACCGTTGTCCGTTCATTCGCGCCTTCTTGCAGTTCCCACTCCACCTGATGCGTAACCGAGCCCTCCGCAAACGAGAGTTGAAGTGTCACTGTCCCTGCTTCTTGAGCCTGGATCTTGGATTTCAATTCGATCCGACCGTCAATGGAGGTCGTAAAGATGGCTTGCTCCAAGTAGGTTTGCGGCCGGGCCTCCAGCCAAACCGGCTGCCAAATGCCCCGGATCTCGCCGTACCCCTGCTTCCCTCGGGCCTGATAATTGTGGTCGAAGTCCTCTGCACGCACAACGATCGTATTGTCTTTTACCAAATCCCACACCGCTGTCACGTCAAACTCGAAGGTTCCGTAGCCGCCTTGATGCGAGCCGACATGCTTGCCGTTGACCCATACATCACACAGATAATCGACGGCACCAAACCGCAGAAAGATCCGGGACTGGCTCCCGGTTGGCTCCCACTTCACGGATCGACGATACCAGCCTACCCCCTTCTCGTTACGCTCAATGCCGGACAGGGGACTAACCCAAGAGAAGGGCACCGTAATCTCTGAAGTAAAAAGGCTGGCGTCTCCACCCTCCAGGGCAGCAGCGTCTCCATCGGCGCCCGTACCCGCTTGTTGTTGTACATCATCTGATCCTTGCATGTCGAGCCGGAACGACCACTGGCCGTTCAAATTCAACCAGTCTTTTCGCTCAAAATCCGGTCTAGGATACTCCGCGCGCGGAATTTTCGTGTGAATGGAGGGTGCTACAGGAGTCTTCATGAAGCGTACACAACCTTTCCTTTTTCTGAATTTGCCCCTATTCTAGCACCTGTATATAATAAATGCAATGTACATTATACTTTTACAATATACCAAATGTATTGTACACTTGGAGCTACTACAACTCTTCAGTAAAGGAAGGGGATTATGAACGAATCGAAGCTGGAAACCAACCGTTATCCGGCATCCCGGATCGTGGAAGTGGCCAAGGCCCTATCCAGTGATGTCCGTGTCCGCATCCTTGAAGCGCTTGGCGATAAACCGATGAGTGTCGGTCAGTTAGCAGAGGCGCTAGGGATTGCGCAGCCTACGGTGTCCATTAATGTCCAGATGCTGGAGCAAGCGGATCTGATCGTCTCTTCGCAAGGAGCGAACCGGGAAAAAATCTGCGCCGTCACCTGCCGTTCCATTTTTCTCGAGCTGCCATCGAAGCCGGGCGAGGGGCTGCAGCGCACGGAAGAAATCCACATGCCCATCGGCATGTTCTCCCACTGCTATATCGAGCCAACCTGCGGGATAGCAGCTCGGGACGGATCTCTGATCGGATCCCCTGACGATCCGCGCGCCTTTTACATGCCGGAACGAACGGAGGCTGCGCTGCTCTGGTTCTCGGGATCAGGATATATCGAATATTATTTTGCGAACCCTATGCCGCCCGGAGCGGCCCTTGATGAGCTGCGCATCCGCGCGGAGCTTAGCTCCGAAGCGCCTTCCTTCCAGCAGGATTGGCCATCCGACATCACGGTTAGCATCAACGACCAACCTGTAGGCACTTGGAGGAGTCCCGGTGATTTTGGTGATCGCAAGGGGAAACTCACCCCGGATAAATGGAGAAGCGGCAGTGAGTACGGTTTGCTGACGGAATGGCGCGTAACCAAACAAGGCAGCCAGGTCAATGGCCACGAGTCCAGCGCCACGACCATCGATTCGCTGGAGCTTGCCTTTAACCGGCCCATCCGCGTCCGCTTCGAAGTGAAGAAAGACGCCGAGCACCCGAACGGCCTGAATCTATATGGTTCGGGTTTCGGAGATCATCCGCAGGATATCATCCTGTCTTTTGTACGGTACACGGAAGCCTAACAGCCGACCGCAGCCACAAGAAGCACAACACGGCAAATCTAATAATCAACCGAATGAAGACAAAAAAGGCTATCCCATGTCGCCTCTCTTGGCGACTATGGAATAGCCTTTTTGAATATATCACGGTTATTTCTTCTTCAGCTTATTGGTTTTTCCCATCAGATATAACAGATACGGCGCACCCAGAAGCGCGGTAACGATACCCGAAGGCAACTCCTTCGGAATCATGACCACCCTCCCGATCCAGTCCGCCCCAGCCAGCAAAATTCCGCCGAGCAGCGCCGCGATGACCATCGATTGCCGATGGCGAGCCCCAACCAGCATTCTGGCGGCATGCGGCGCAAGCAGTCCGATAAAGCCGACCGAGCCGACATTGGCTGCGGCAATCGAAGCCAACAGCACCGCAATGATGGCGACATACACCCGGGTATTCCGTACATGGAGACCGAGGCCGGTTGAGCTTTCTTCGCTGAACGTCAGCAGATCCACCTTCCGCCCGAGCCACGCAGCCAGAGGAAGCAGGATCAGAATAGCGGGAACAATCCGCTGCACCTCCGTCCAGCCCCGGTTATATGTGCTGCCCGCCATCCAGGATAATGCGGGGGCTACGTCCACCTTGGCATGAATGATCATCAGATTGATGATGGCGGAACCAAGCGCGGCAACGGCAATGCCGACCAGCGTAAGAATCGTCGGATGAAGTCCTCTTTTCCAGGACACCGCATATACCAAAGCAGCTGCAGCCATCCCCCCAAGAACCGCGCCGACCGGGACCCAGCCTGCCGACAATTGCGGAAAACCGATCATCAGGAGCAGTGCGCCAGCACCGGCTCCGCTGGTCACTCCGATCACCTGGGGATCCCCCAGCGGATTGCGGACCGCATTCTGCAGAAGACTGCCGCTGACGGCCAGCGCCATGCCGGATAATCCGGCTGTTAACAGCCTGGGCAGGCGGAACTCCAACAGAATCTGGCGATACATCGACTCGCCGCCTCCCGTAAGCACGGCCAGCACTTCCGTGAAGGGAATGCGTAGACTGCCGCTCATCAGGCTGAATACCCATACCAGCACCAGCAGCACGCTGAACAGTGTTACCAAGGCCGGATAAGGTATCCGGCGCAGGCTCGTGCCTGCCATCATCGATCCGCCGGAAGACCCGCGCCCTCCGATCAACGAACGGGATACCCGCATGGCAAGCCAGATGAGGCACGGGGCACCAATCATGGCCGTAATGGCTCCGACCGGAAGCTCCCCGTAGGCGTTTATGAACATCCTGGCCACCGTGTCGGCCCCGACAAGCAGAGCCGAGCCCCATAAGGCAGCCAGCGGAATTAACCCCGCATGCCGGACCACGCCGGACAGGCGGACCAGATGGGGAGCGACCAGCCCGATAAAGCCGATCGGACCGACCACGCTCACGGTCACGCAGGCCAGCACAATCGCTGCCCCCATCGCAAGCAAACGGGTGGTGCCGACTTTTTGGCCAAGGGAACGTGCCGACTCCTCATTGAGGGTCAGAATGTCCCACTGACGTACCGCCAAACACAGCACGATCAGCCCGCCAATGATCCACGGCCATGAAAAAGCTACGCCATCCCAGTCATTCTGAATAAGCGAGCCGGAGCCCCACAGAAAAATCCCCTGCGTCGTTTGCTGGTTCAGCAGCACCAGCGCACTCGTAACGGAGGATAAAACCAGGGTGACAATCATCCCGGATAATGCAATCCGCAGAGGAGAGCCCTGCGTTTTTCCCGCCAGCGCATAGACGGCGACGGCCGCCAGCGTCCCCCCTGCCACTGCCAGTGGAAGGGCATACTGATGCAGCAGTCCCGGCCAGAAGATCATCCCCGCCACGACGGCCAAATAAGCGCCGGCATTTACGCCAAGCGTCGTCTCCGAGGCCAGCGGGTTGCGCGTGACGGTCTGCATAAGCACGCCCGACACCGCCAAGGCGGCGCCAGCCAACAGGCCCATGGCCGTACGCGGAAGGCGCACGCTGCGGATGAGATGGTGATCCGCGATATCCTGCGGAGACACCAGGGCCTGCACGACCGTATTGACGGATATATCGGCTAGCCCTTGCGTCAAGCTGATAAACGTGAGGAATAACAGAGCCACCAGGCCTCCAACCAGCATCCATAACGGCTTCCAGCCCCTACCTGAGGAAACGGGTGGGGCTGGATGAATGCTCACCGGCGCGGAGCCTTGTGCCAGTTTGTTGCCGAGACTCATTTTGTGAGCAGGTCAGCTGTCTTCTGGGCCATGGTTTGGGCAGACAATGGGCCGCCGTATGGCCACATGTCACCGCCAAGTGCGTACACGCGGTCTTCTTTAACAAAGTTCAGACCTTTCCACACCGGATTGTCCTTCAATTGGTTCTCGATGATGTTATCGCTCTCCTGGATAATATGCAGGAAATTCGCATCCTGAAGGGCAGGCAATGCCTCTACGTCTGTGGTGGTAAAGCCATAAACCTCAAATTGATCAGGTTTGTGGGCATTGGTCAGCCCGATGTGCTCCAGAATTTTGACGGCCAAGGAATTATCCGTCGAAATCCGGAACGTCACCGCATTCTGGTTACTGTATCCCATGGCGAGCGCAAACGGTTTTTCCGTCATGCCGGCTGCTTCAAGCTTGGCTTTGGCATCGGCATAGGTTTGATCCAGATCGCTAAGCACTTTTGCGGCTTCGTCTTTCTTGCCAAGCACGTCAGCAATCGTATTGAAGGTATTAACCATCTCTTCATATTGATCCCCTTGTCCCTCAGTCGGATAAGGATCAAACACCAAGGTAGGCGCGATGCTGTTGTACGTATCATAGCCGGCTTCAAGATTCGATTTCAAACCGATGATCAGGTCCGGCTTCAAGGAAGCGATCAGCTCCAGATTCGGCTCTTGACGGGTGCCGACATCGGTAACGTCCGCCCCGATCTCTACCGGGATGTTCACCCATTGGTTCATCCCTTCAATGTCTGCAATGCCCACAGGCTGAACACCAAGTGCCAGGACATCCTCCGCGTAAAGCCATTCCAGCGCGACAATACGCTTCGGAACGCCCGTAATTTTCGTCTCGCCCAGAGCGTGCTTGATGATTCGGGTCTCCGGTGTGCTTTCAGTGTTATCCCCGCCCTGTGCAGCCCCTTGATCCGAATTCTTCGCTGCCGTGGAGCTGCCTCCTTCATTGGATGCCGCACCCCCGCCGCAACCGGCTAAAGCCAAAGCAAATATCAATACGATAAACACGACACCCTTCATACTGCGCATCGAATTTCTCCCCCTCATACCCTCTATGTATTGTAGATATTGTTTATTAATAATAATTATTGAGAACAATTATCATTATCAACACTCAGCACAATGATAATTATTCTCATTAAGATTGTCAATAGAATTTATGAAGATTGTCTAAACGATCCATGAATCTGTCCTTCTTCGATTATAGGATTCATTCTTTACAGAACGTTAGATGTATAACATAATCTTACTGATTATTCCTACCAACTTAACCTCTACCACTATTCTTGTGCCTTGTATCCATTAAACAAAACATTCGAAAAGAGAGGGATCTCCATGCGTGACAAAACCCCCACTCCGGCTGCAGAAAGCGACTTTCCCGTTAAGGCCGGCAAACCTGCACGCCAAGCCCTTATCGTTGCAGGCTATCATCAGCTTGCCGACCTCACCCAGGCATCCGAGAAAGAACTGCTGGCGATTCACGGGGTAGGACCCAAAGCGGTCAGAATACTACGCGAAGCTCTCGCCGAGAAGGGCCTAACCTTCAAAGAATAAATAAACACGATAGGTCTCCTGAAGCCATAAGGACCAGGGATCTATCGTGTTTATTTTTCCCCATACAGCGCACCAATCTTGGATTGGTGCGCTCGTTGATGTTCCATATCTTCTTTTGATAATGGGACTTCGACTATATGATGTTATAGCGTTTCAGTAAATCTTCGATGACGGTTCCGGAAACTTTTTTCAAAGCCTGCTTTTCTATTAAGTTCATGATCAACGGAAGCTTCAGATCGGTTAATTTTTTGCCGTCCATCATTTTGGAAGTGGAGTCCAGCAGTACGCGGACATCATAGCAAGAGCCGAACACTTCAGGTACGCCGCGGTCTACGTTTAATAAGGTGTACACAGCTTCCATTGCCGTTCTAACCGAATATTCGGTTGTGAATACGGTGTCGCGAACCGTGTCGGCAAACTGTCCGATAAAAGCGAAGTTGACGCAACCATCCGGAACTACTTTAGGCCGGTCTCCTGCTGTCCTCGGCATGAAAAATGACGTAATGTAAGGCATCATAGTCGGGATGCAGCGGGCAGAGTTGGCAGCCATGTCCGCAATTTCATGCTCCGGCACACCAAGATGGTACAGCCACTCCATCGTAATTTCCTCGCCTGTACATTCTCTCATCGGCTTTTTGACGTAATCGCCCGGAACATCGGTGAATAATCCGTACACCCAAACGACAAGCTGATCCTTCGGCTGCTCTTTGAAATGCGGTTGCCGATTCAGAGTATAACTCATGAGCCACTTGGAATCCTTTACGGACACGATGCCGCCGGTAACGACCTTTCCGCTGAACGGGTCGCGTTTACAGATTTTTTCGATATATGGCGGGATTCTGTCATCAAGTGTCGTAACGGTTGCCGATTCCCAGTTCGTCGCTTCCGTATTCGTGCAGAATTTATCGGGGCGTCCAAAGGATGGATCCTGCTTAGCAATATTTCTCCAGAGCTCCCAGCAGCCGCCTGTGGAACGATTAAATTCAGCCGCGCGATGATGGTCGCCCAAAGCAGAATTTTCCGTGCAGCTGCCATTTGTCACAAACACCAAATCATCTTCCGTCAAGTCGATATATTCCTCTTTGCCGGCACGGCGACATACCATTTGCTTGGCAACCTTCTTATTGCCCTGGATATCAAATACTACATTCGTAACTGTCATATCATATTGGAAATGAACGCCATGCGACTGCAAATATTTCATCATCGGCAGGATCAATGATTCATACTGATTATACTTCGTGAATTTTAACGCCGAAAAATCAGGCAGTCCGCCAATATGGTGAATGAATCTTTGGATGTAAAGCTTCATCTCCAAGGCGCTATGCCAATCTTCAAAGGCAAACATCGTTCTCCAGTAAAGCCAGAAATTTGAGGCAAAGAAATCCTCCGTGAATACATCGGTAATTTTCTTATCATACAAATCTTCGTTTCGAGTAAAGAACAACTTCACGATTTCCAGCGAAGCTTTTTCGCTCAGAGCAAATTTCCCATCAGTATGCGCATCCTCGCCCCGGTTAACCGTGGCTCTCATTAGAGAGAAGTTCGGATCTTTCTTGTTCAGCCAGTAAAACTCATCCAAAACCGATACGCCTTCAATTTCAAGAGACGGAATGGAACGGAACAAATCCCATAAGCATTCAAAATGATCTTCCATTTCTCGCCCACCGCGAATAATAAAACCTTTATCGCTGTCATGAATTCCGTCGCAGGCACCTCCGGGAAGACTAAGCTCCTCCAGAATGTGGACCCGCTCTCCCTTCATTTGGCCGTCGCGCACGAGGAAGCACGCAGCTGCCAGAGAGCCTAAACCGGCTCCAACCAGATATGCAGACTTTTTGTCGACATCGACCGGTTTTTCCGGGCGAGCAAACGCTTCATAATTTCCATTGCTATAATACATTCCAGTCACCTCCGAATTGATTCTAGCAACTACATCATAAAAATATATTCGGAGGTCTCCCATAGACAATGTCCGCCTAATGTCGAAACTTTCGACACAAGGCTAATATTGTCTAATGAGAGTGGTGCAATTTAAACTTTTCCAGCGCGAAAAAGATATCGCCTTGAATCAAAATGCTCAGCCGGTCCACAATCGCAGAGGGCTCTTCTTTCATCCCTTTCGCAATCCAATCCAGCATCAGCCCTACAAACGCATATTTATAAAAGTCAGCGATAAACGACTTATCCTCATCCCTGATCGACATCGTAACGGCCTTTTCCTCAATAACCCCTATCAAAAGATGATACGTTACGTTAAATAGGTACCTTTCCAGCTGCTCTCGTTTAATAGAATGATAGACGCTCGTCACAAACGCCTTGTTTTTTAGCACATACTCAAATATTTGCAATAGGCCCTGCTGCCACGTGTCATACGTTTTCTTGCCATCCAGCGCTATGGTAGCCTCGCTTGTGCAAATCCACTCCACAAGATCATAAATATCCCTGAAATGATAATAAAACGTCTGCCGATTCACTTCACAGTCCTCGACAACATCAATGACGGTAATCTTATCAAGCGTTTTTTTCTCAAGCATTTTTTTTAGCGATAGGGCAAGCGCTTTTTTTGTTGTTTGTGCCATAAAACTCCTCCAATCCAGAGCGTAATCATTCACAAAGGCCATTAGTCAGACGATACACCTTCATTATAAAGGAACTCAACGCGAAAAAGCGGTGACCCTATGAAGGCAAATAGATTGGAAATGCGCAGAAGTCGAGAAAATCGCAACCCGATGGCATCGTTGTAAATAAAAATTAAGTTTATATTGTGAAATAATTCACCACTTAATTAACAGCCCTATATTAAAATGAAGTGGACCTAACGAGGCTGACGGAGGGAGGTAACCGGGGAAGATCTGAGATTCGAAGAATAAAGGCCACACTCGCACACCCTATTGTTTCTCGTTTTTCTACGGTAAACCTCCTTTTTCGTTTGGCTCTTTATGGTCAACTAAATAGATGTAGAGAAAGTGGAGGGTTACACAGTGAAAAAGAAGGTTGCAGCAACGCTTATACTCATTCTCTCTTTCATGCTCGCCATCGCGGGATGCGGCGGCGGGACCCAGGATCAGAGTCAAGACAACGCAAAAAAAGAAGAAGCCCCAGATACGGCCGTTTCGGGTGCGTCCCAAACCGGGTATACGCCAATCGATCAGCTCAAAGAAAAGTATGATATCATCATCGTCGGTGCAGGCGGAGCCGGTATGTCTGCTGCCCTTGAGGCAAAAGAAAAAGGCATGAACCCGGTCATTTTTGAAAAAATGCCGATTGCCGGCGGGAATACCATAAAATCATCCTCGGGCATGAATGCTTCCGAAACCAAGTTCCAACAAGAACAGGGCATTAAGGACAGCAACGATTTATTTTATGAAGAGACTTTAAAGGGCGGTCATGAAACCAACGACAAAGACATGCTTCGTTTCTTCGTTGACCATTCGGCAAGCGCGATCGATTGGCTGGATTCCATCGGGATTCGGTTGAACAATATCACCATTACGGGCGGCATGAACGAAAAGCGCACGCACCGTCCTGAGGACGGCTCGGCGGTAGGACAATACCTTGTCAACGGTCTGGTGAAAAATGTACAAGAACAAGAAATTCCGCTATTCGTCAACGCCAAGGTAACGGATATTACGGAAAAAGAGGGCAAAGCAAACGGCGTCAAAGTCATCTTCAACGGGAAAGACGAGAAATCTATTGCAGCGGATGCCGTCGTTGTGACAACCGGCGGTTTCGGAGCCAACATGGACATGATCTCCGAAGTTCGGTCCGATCTGAAAAGTTACGTGACCACCAATCAAGAAGGCAGCACCGGTGACGGCATTACCATGATTGAAAAACTCGGCGGCACTACGGTCGATATGGATCAAATCCAGGTTCACCCTACGGTTCAGCAGGAGAAATCTTATCTTATCGGGGAAGCCGTTCGGGGAGAAGGGGCCATCCTCGTTTCCAGCCAAGGCAAACGTTTCACAAACGAGCTGGATACTCGGGATAACGTCACCGCCGCCATCAATAAGCTTCCTGAAAAATCGGCTTATCTTGTGTTCGATTCCGGGGTAAAATCCCGGGTTAAAGCGATTCAGCAATATGAAAAAATGGGCTTTGTCATTCAGGGCGATTCGATCGAGGCTTTGGCCAATGAAATGGGCGTTCCAGCTGATCAGCTTCAAGCCACACTGGATACATGGAACAGCGCGGTGAAGAACAATAAAGATACCGAGTTCAACAGAACGACAGGCATGGATAACGAATTATCTGGGGCTCCATACCATGCCATCCAAATTGCCCCCGGTATTCACTACACCATGGGCGGCGTAAAAATCAACACGAACACGGAAGTTTTGGATAAAGACGGCAAGCCTATTCCAGGACTGTTCGCAGCCGGCGAACTAACCGGCGGTTTGCACGGTCAAAACCGGATCGGCGGCAACTCCGTTGCCGAGATCATTATTTTCGGCCGCCAAGCCGGCATCAAATCGGCTGAATTTGTAGGAGCGCAGTAAGCAGTCTACATCCCTTTATACGGCAAAACAACACACGCTTGGTTGCCCTAATCCTCCGATAGCGATCATTTTTAAAAATCATATTTACATTTCTATAAAAATAGATATAATGAAACACATGGATACCTTACAAACCATCAAAGCACTATCAAACGAGTCCCGGTTTAAAATCCTGGAGTGGCTGAAGCATCCGGAGGAACATTTTGATCCGCAGGATCACATGCCTTCCAAATGTGATTTTCATGGCGGTATCTGCGTGGGCTCCATTTCAGAAAAAACAGGACTCGCTCAGTCGGTCGTTTCTGGCTACCTGGTAAAATTGCAAAAGGCCGGTTTACTGGAATCCCATCGAGCGGGCCAGTGGACATATTATAGACGCAATGAGGAGGGCATTAAGCGTTTTATCGAACAACTCAAGGAAGAGCTTTAGGCTTAAAAAGCAAATTCAGATTGAAGATTAAGCTTAAAAGCTCTTTCTTTTTATCATATATATCTATTTTTATGAAAATGCAGAAAAGTATATTAAATATATTGGAGGATTCCATACATGAGCAATCAAAATCAAAGTGTCCGATCTACAGCATCCCTATTCGAGCCATATACCATCGGTAACCTTACTCTTCCATCCCGCGTGGTGATGGCCCCTATGACGCGCGGGTTCTCTCCGAACGGCGTTCCAGGCCCGGATGTGGCCGCTTACTACCGTCGGCGTGCGGAGAATGGCGTCGGATTGATCATTACCGAGGGAACACTGATAAATCACCCGGCTGCAACCGATAACCCCAATATACCTAACTTCCATGGTGAAGCCGCATTGAACGGCTGGGCCGAGGTGGTCCGTCAGGTCCACGAAGCCGGCGGTAAGATCATGCCGCAAATTTGGCACATCGGCATGACTAGACCAATAGGTGCCGAGCCTAACCCAGAAGCACTTCCGATCGGACCATCCGGACTTGACCTGGACGGCAACGTCGTCACGAAACCCATGACCAAGGATGAAATCGAGCAGGTTATTCAAGCTTATGCCGATGCAGCCGCGAATGCCAAACGCCTTGGCTTTGACGGCGTAGAAATCCATGGTGCCCACGGATACCTGATCGACCAATTCCTCTGGGAGAGAACGAACCAGCGTACCGATGAATACGGAGGTGACATGCTGAAGCGTGCCCGCTTTGCGGTCGAAGTGGTCAAAGCCGTACGTGAGGCGGTGGGTCCAGACTTCCCAGTTGCCATCCGCCTATCCCAATGGAAGACAACCCAATATGAGGCCAAGCTGGCGGATACGCCTGAAAAGCTGGGTCAGTTGTTAACCGCGCTGTCTGACGCCGGGGTCGATATATTCCACTGCTCGACCCGTCGCTTCTGGGAGCCTGAATTCGAAGGTTCTGACCTGAACTTTGCTGGATGGGCCAAGAAACTGACAGGAAAAACAGTCATCACCGTCGGTTCCGTCGGTCTCGATGAAGTATTCACCAGCCTCTTCACCCAAGGTAAGGGTGCCGGCCAAAGAGACCTCGAAGAGCTCCTGAATCGTCTTGAGGAAAATGAATTTGACCTGGTTGCCGTCGGCCGTGCCCTGTTGGCTGATCCGCAATGGGCCGCTAAGGTTCGAGACGGACGTTTCGACGAGCTGGCACCATTCAAGCCGGATTCCTTGCAAACTCTGGTTTAATGCGATTTCAGCTCCCCAGCCCCCTTGGGACCTGAGAGCCGCATTAGATCTTTAAATACAAAACCGGAAGCAGATCGCTTCCGGTTTTTTGCCGTATGTTGTTCCCTGCTATTCGTCCAGCAAAGCGGCTTGACGCTTGTAATGATCCTCGATTACCATGCAAGCCATCGCTTCGATCACCGGTACGACGCGGGGACAGATGCATGGATCGTGCCTGCCGATCGTCGCAATTTCCCGTTCATTGCCGTCTACATCGACAGTCTGTTGAGGGGTAGAAATGGATGAAGTCGGCTTTACGACGACTCGGAACACGATATCCGCCCCGGTGCTGATACCACCGATGATTCCGCCGGCATGGTTCGTCCGGAACCCTCCCGCGTCCATCTGATCGTTGTGTTCGCTTCCCCGCATAGTGGCCGCTTGAAAGCCTGCCCCGAATTCAATGCCCTTAATCGCGCCGACGGACAACATAGCCTTCGCTAACTCAGCGTCAAGCTTGTCGAATACGGGTTCCCCCAGTCCCGCGGCAATGCCGCTAATTCGGCATTCGACAATCCCCCGCAGCTGTCCCCCTCTTCGGCCAGTCGTTCTATCCTCTCAATCATGCGAACGGCTGCTTCCGGATCACACGCACGAACCGCATTCCGTTCGATAGCATCGGCGTCAAATTGCTCGCATCGGATGCCTCCGATCTCGGTCGTATACGCCAGGATGGAGACACCCCGACGTTCCAGAAGCTTCCGCGCCACGGCTCCAGCAGCCACTCGCGCAGCCGTCTCCCTTCCCGAAGCTCTTCCGCTTCCTCGATAGTCGCGAATCTTGTATTTTTTTTCATATGTGAAATCCGCATGCCCGGGCCGGTAGGTCGATTTGATTGTATCGTAAGCCGACGGGCGCATGTCGGTGTTGTTAAGCATGATGCACAGTGGCGTCCCCGTCGTTCTTCCCTCGAAAAGTCCAGATAAAATGCGGATCTTATCGTATTCCTTGCGGGGAGTCGTAACAGAGGATTGCCCCGGCCTTCTGCGATCCATCTGAATCTGAATGTAAGCCTCGTCCAGCTCAACGCCCGGTGTGACACCTTCTAAAATGACGCCCACCGCTTCTCCGTGTGATTCCCCGAACGTAGTCATTTTTAACCGCTCTCCAAACGTACTTCCTGCCATGTTCATACCTCCCGTAAACATTTCGATTCCTTATCCTTCAGTTTAGAGGTATATTTGAAATAAATGAAATCGTAATAATCAACAGTTGCCATAGAGAGGATTGATAACAAATGATCGCCAACACGGAATGGTATCGAGTGTTCCTGCATGCTGCAGAGACTTCCAATCTCACGAAAGCTGCGCATAACCTCCATATGACACAGCCCTCTGTGAGTTATGCCATCAAGCAGTTGGAAGAAGCCCTCGGCGTGGGGCTATTCGACCGGTTATCCAAGGGCGTCCGCTTAACAACAGAAGGAGAGGCCTTGTATCAGCATGTAAGGCAAGCATTCGACGAACTCGATTCAGCCGAGCGGCGATTGAAGAAGCTAAAGCAGTTTAGCGAAGGCAGGCTGAGGATTGGCGCGAACGGGGCTATCGTCAAGGACTTTCTCCTCTCCTTGCTCGACCGATTCCATGCTCGCTATCCCGACATCCGCATTCAGCTGTCACAGGAGCGAACAAGCAGCATCGTGGAGCGCTTAAAGAAAGGATCGTTGGATCTCGGCTTTGTTCACCTTCCCGTATCGGACGAGGAAATCCATATCATCGACTCCCGTACCTCGCCTTATTGCGCCGTGGTCGGAACGGCCTTCGCAGATTGGGCGCGCAGGCCTCTACGGACGGAAGAATTGACGGAGCTCCCCCTCTTGATGCTGTCCCCCGGCAGCTCGACGCGGTCCTTCATCGAAGGGTGGTTCCGATCGCAAGGGGTGGAAGTGGCAGCCGACTTCGAGTTGAACAGCCTGGACATGTTAGCAGAATTTGCCGAGCGCGGTTATGGAACAGCCTTCTTGCCACGGGCCTTTGTCTCGTCTCAGATCTCGGACGGTTCCTTGCTGGAGCTTCGAACAGACACTCCGTTACCGGATCGATATATTGGCGTCGCCGTTCGGAAGCAGCAGTCGCCCTCGCTGGCGGCAGGGGCATTTTTGGAGATGCTGCAGCAGAATTGATGATCTTCCCGTCGAAAGAAAATTAGCATCATCAACCTTATGAATACATGATCTTGTCTACAGCAGTCCACCTTTATGATCCTTTTCGATGACCTCTTACTAAGCGGTTATTTCAAGACGAGACCGAAATGCTAATGGACCCGCCTCCCATACACCCAAAATCCCGGCTCATGTGACATCACAGAGCTGGGCTTTCTTCTTTTCACTCCTATGAGATACTCACAAATAGCTGCACACCTTCTTCCTGCTCAGGTGCGTATATCGGTGGAGGAGCAGCGCGTTCGCCTTTAAAATCGGGAAGCTTCCTCAGCTTATTCCATTCCAGCTTCCCGATTGTAACAGCGACCGGAGACGATATACGCACCGTCCCTCGGCACGATAACAAAGTGTGCAGCCCCAACCCTGCAGCTCCTCAAATCAATGCAAAAAAGCCCAGCTCCCTCAAAGCAGGAGCCGGGCTTTCTCTTATTTCAATTATTTGCGCTTCAAGTTGTAGAACGACTTCAAGCCGTTGTATTGAGCGAGCTCGCCCAATTGATCTTCGATACGAAGCAATTGGTTGTATTTCGCCACACGGTCCGTACGGGAAGGAGCACCCGTTTTGATCTGACCAGCATTAGTAGCCACCGCGATATCAGCGATCGTGCTGTCCTCGGACTCACCGGAACGGTGGGAGATGACAGCCGTGTATCCTGCGCGTTTTGCCATTTCGATCGCATCGAACGTTTCAGTCAATGTACCGATTTGGTTTACTTTGATCAGGATGGAGTTACCGATGCCTTCGTTGATACCTTTTTCCAGACGCTCGGTGTTGGTAACGAACAGGTCGTCACCCACGAGTTGAATTTTGTTACCCAATTTCTCGGTGAGCAATTTCCAACCTTCCCAATCGTCCTCGGAGCATCCGTCTTCGATGGTTACGATTGGGTATTTGTCTACCCAAGAAGCGAGCAAGTCCACGAATTCTGCCGGCGTGAAGGATTTGCCTTCGCCTTCCAGAACATACTTGCCATCTTTGAAGAACTCGGTGGAAGCAACGTCCATACCCAGCAATACATCTTCACCTGGCTTGTAGCCGGCTTTTTCGATCGCTTCGATGATGGAAGACAGTGCATCTTCGTTAGACGTGAAGTTAGGAGCGAAGCCGCCTTCGTCGCCAACCGCTGTGTTCAGGCCTTTGCCCTTCAGAACGGATTTCAGGTTGTGGAAGATTTCAGCGCCCATGCGAAGCGCTTCTTTGAAGCTAGGTGCGCCAACAGGCAATACCATGAACTCTTGAACGTCAACGTTGTTGTCCGCGTGAGCGCCACCGTTAACGATGTTCATCATAGGTACTGGAAGTTGTTTTGCGTTGAATCCGCCAAGGTAAACATACAGTGGAAGATCCAATGCATCAGCAGCAGCGCGAGCTACAGCCATGGATACGGCCAGAATTGCGTTCGCACCCAATTTGCCTTTGTTCGGCGTACCGTCCAAAGCGATCATCAGTTTATCGATGCCAAGCTGGTCCAGAGCGTCCATGCCAATCACTTCAGGTGCGATGATTTCGTTCACGTTCTCAACAGCTTTCAGAACGCCTTTGCCCAGGTAACGGGATTTGTCGTCGTCGCGAAGCTCAACGGCTTCGTGAACGCCAGTGGAAGCACCGGATGGAACGATCGCGCGACCGATTGCACCGGATTCCAGGTATACTTCAACCTCTACGGTTGGATTGCCACGGGAGTCAAGGACTTCGCGTGCATATACATCAGAAATAATAGTCATGTGTATAGTCTCCTTTTAATGTTATGTTTATGTTCCATTATGAACCACTTATTTACGTGCTGCAATCATGGAAGTTCCAGTCATCTCATCCGGCTTCGGCAGATCCATCAGGTCGAGAATGGTTGGCGCAATGTCGGCAAGAATACCGCCTTCACGCAGCGTTACATTCTCATCCGTTACGATGAACGGAACCGGGTTCGTAGTATGTGCGGTGAACGGACGTCCACTCTCGTCAAATACCATGTCCGCGTTCCCGTGGTCAGCGGTAATCAGAACTACCCCGCCTTTTGCCAAAACAGCCTCAACGACCTTGCCGACACACTCATCCGTAGTCTCAACGGCTTTAATTGTCGGCTCCAGCATACCGGAATGACCTACCATGTCCGGGTTGGCGAAGTTCAAAATGATCGCGTCATGCTTATCCGCTTCGATTTCTCTCACGCAAGCATCCGCCACTTCATAAGCGCTCATCTCCGGTTTCAGATCGTAGGTCGCCACTTTCGGCGAGTTGATCAGTACGCGCGTTTCACCAGGAAGCTCAACATCGCGTCCACCGCTGAAAAAGAATGTCACGTGCGGGTACTTTTCGGTTTCCGCAATCCGAAGCTGCTTCTTGTTGTGCTGAACCAGCACTTCGCCGAGCGTGTTATCGAGATTCTTCGGTTTGTAGGCAACGAAGCCTTCCACCGTCTCGCTGAACAGCGTCAAGCAGACAAAATGCAGGTTTTGCGGGAACTTCGGTCCACGTTCAAAGCCACGGAAGTCATTATTCGTAAACACCTGGGACAGCTGAATCGCACGGTCAGGGCGGTAGTTCAGGAAGATAACGGAATCTCCGCTCTCCACCAGACTAACCGGCTCGCCTTCACCATTCACAATCACGGTCGGTTCTACGAATTCATCGTAAACCGATTTCTCGTAAGATTCGATGATGGCTTTCAGCGGATCCGTATATTTCGGTCCTTCGCCATACACCATGGCACGGTAAGCCTTCTCGACACGATCCCAACGCTTGTCGCGGTCCATCGCATAATAACGACCGGAAAGCGTAGCGATTTGGCCAACGCCCACTTCTTCAATCTTCGCAATCAGATCTTTAACGAACTGCTTGCCGCTGTCCGGTGCCACGTCGCGTCCATCCATGAAGCCATGGATGTATACGTCATGGAAATCTTCCTTCTTGCAAAGATCCAGCATGGCAAACATATGCTCAATATGACTGTGAACGCCGCCGTCGGATACCAGCCCGTACAGATGCAGCTTCTTGTTGTTGTTCTTAGCAGCGCGAACGGCTTCCACCAGCGTTTCGTTCTCGAAGAATTCTCCTTCACGAATCGACTTCGTGATGCGGGTCAAGTCCTGATACACGATCCGGCCTGCGCCGATGTTCAAGTGACCCACTTCAGAGTTCCCCATTTGACCTTCCGGCAAGCCTACGGCTTCACCGCAAGCGGTCAACGTGGTGTTCGGGTATTGCTTCAAATACCGGTCGTAGTTAGGCTTGTTCGCTTGAGCGACCGCATTGCCCACTTCGGTGTTGCGAAGCCCGAAACCGTCCATGATGATCAGAGCTACAGGTCTTGGAGCAGACATTTACTTCGCCCCCTCAACGAGTGCGATGTAGGAAGCCGGTTGTAGACTTGCACCACCAACGAGCGCGCCGTCGATGTCGCTTTGTCCCATATACTCCGCTACATTTTCAGGCTTCACGCTGCCGCCGTATTGAATACGAACTTGCTCTGCAACGGTTTCGCCGTACAGACCTTGAACGAGTTCACGAATATAAGCGATGACTTCGTTCGCATCCTCTGCCGTAGAGGATTTGCCAGTTCCGATCGCCCAGATTGGCTCATAAGCAATAACGACATGAACCGCTTGATCAGCAGGAACACCTGCGAACGCTGCCTCCGTTTGTACTTTGCACACGTCTTTGGTTTGGCCGGCTTCGCGTTCTTCCAGCTTCTCGCCGACGCATACGATCGGAAGAAGGCCATGGCGGAATGCCGCATGTACCTTCTTGTTCACGATCTCATCGGTTTCAGCAAAATACTGACGGCGCTCGGAGTGTCCAATAATGACATAGTCCACGCCCAGATCCTTCAGCATCAAACCGCTGATTTCACCCGTAAAGGCGCCATTGTCTTCAAAATGAAGATTTTGTGCACCGATTTTGATGTTCGTGCCCTTGACCGCTTCAACCAATGCAGGAAGATTGGTAAATGGCGCGCAAATCACGCTTTCAACGCCTTCTACTTCCGCTTTGCCTTTCACATCTTCAATAAATGAAGTTGCTTCCGGAACGGTTTTGAACATTTTCCAGTTACCAGCTATGATAGGTGTTCTCACACGATTCACTCCTTTATTCCCCGAAGAATCGGGGTCCAAACTTCATCCACTTGCTATCCAATATAGTGCCTATTTCTATTTGTCGTTCAGTGCCACAACACCAGGAAGTGCTTTGCCTTCCATGAACTCAAGAGATGCACCGCCGCCTGTCGAGATGTGGTTCATCTTGTCGGCAAGACCGAATTTCTCTGCAGCTGCAGCCGAGTCGCCGCCGCCGATAATCGTGTAAGCTTCCGTATCCGCACAAGCTTGTGCCACTTCACGAGTACCGTTGCTGAACGGAGCGATTTCGAATACGCCCATAGGACCGTTCCACACGACAAGCTTGGAGTTCTTGATCACTTCTGCATACTTGGCGCGAGTCTTAGGTCCGATGTCAACGCCTTCCCAATCGGCAGGAATGCCGTCGATATCAACGACCTTGGTATTCGCGTCTGCGCTGAACTCGTCCGTAACGACGATATCTTCCGGCAGGTAGAAGTTTTTGCCCAGCTCTTTAGCTTTCTCGATGAAACCGAGTGCAACATCAAGCTTCTCTTTATCAAGCAGAGATTGGCCGATTTCATGGCCTTGAGCTTTGAAGAACGTGTAAGCAAGTCCACCGCCGATGATGACATTATCAGCAAGCGTAAGCAAGTTGTCGATCACGTCGATTTTGTCCTTAACCTTCGATCCACCGATGATGGCGGTAAAAGGACGGTCCGGATTCGAAAGGGCTTTGCCGAGAACGGACAGCTCTTTCTCCATCAACAATCCCGATACAGCCGGAAGATGATGAGCGATACCTTCTGTCGAAGCGTGCGCACGGTGAGCAGCACCAAACGCGTCATTCACGAACAGATCGGCCAGTTCGGCGAATTGCTTCGCAAGTTCCGGATCATTCTTCTCTTCACCAGCGTAAAAACGAACATTTTCAAGCACGAGCACATCGCCGTTTTGCAGCTTCTCGACTTGAGCTTTAACAGCTTCTCCTACCGCTTCATCCGCTTTGGCTACCGGTTTGCCGAGCAGCTCGGACAGACGCTGACTTGCCGGAGTCAGGCGCAAAGATTCAACGACCTCTCCTTTTGGACGACCCATGTGACTGGCCAGGATGACTTTCGCTCCTTGCTCTACCAGATACTTAATGGTCGGCAAAGTCTCGCGAATACGAGTGTCGTCTGTAATTTTACCATCTTCGAGCGGTACATTGAAATCGACGCGGACAAACACCCGTTTGCCGCTTACTTCTACATCACGTACACTTTTCTTGTTCATCTCCACGTTCCTCCTAAGAAAACTATTCTCCTCACCGACAGCATGCAGTTGCTCTCGTTTCTCTCTCTATCGCTAACCAGCGCCCGGATCTTGTCTATTCTTCCCAGTGCTCTGGCATGAAAACAAGGAAAAACCATGAACCAAAGAGGAGACCCGTGAAACGGAACTCCTCTTCGATTGTATGGCTAGATCAATTACAGACCTTTGCTTGCGATGTAAGCAGCGAGGTCAACGACACGGTTGGAGTAGCCCCACTCGTTGTCATACCAAGAAACTACTTTCACCATGTTGTCGCCAACTACCATAGTGGAGAGCGAATCGATAGTGGAAGAAGCTGGGTCGCCATTGTAGTCGCTGGATACAAGCGGCTCTTCGGAGTAGTTCAAGATGCCTTTCAGCGGGCCTTCAGCAGCTGCTTTCAGAGCTCCGTTTACATCTTCAAGGGTTACATTTTGGGACAGCTCAACTACGAGATCCGTTACAGAAACGTTCTTCGTAGGTACACGCATTGCCATACCGTTCAATTTGCCTTTCAATTGTGGCAGAACGAGGCTAACCGCTTTAGCAGCACCAGTTGTGGATGGAATGATGTTTTCAGCAGCTGCACGAGCACGACGCAGATCTTTGTGCGGAAGATCAAGCACTTGCTGGTCATTCGTGTAGGAGTGAACCGTAGTCATCATACCCTTAACGATACCGAATTTCTCGTCAAGAACTTTAGCAAAAGGAGCCAAGCAGTTTGTTGTACAAGAAGCATTGGAGATTACAGTATGGTTAGCTGCATCGTATTTGTCTTCGTTAACGCCCATAACGATCGTGATATCTTCGTCAGTTGCTGGAGCGGAGATGATAACTTTCTTAGCGCCGCCTTTCAAGTGAGCGGAAGCTTTGTCTTTCGCTGTGAAAATACCAGTGGATTCTACAACGATTTCAACGCCGTGCTCAGCCCAAGGCAATGCTTCAGGGTTACGCTCAGCGAATACTTTTACTTCACGGCCGTTTACAACGAGTGCGCCTTCTTTAGCTTCAACCGTTGCATTAAGTCTTCCGTGAGTTGTGTCATATTTCAAAAGGTGTGCCAGCGTGCTTACGTCCGTCAAATCGTTGATTGCCACGATTTCAACTTCGCTGTTGTTCAGCGCAGCGCGGAACACGTTACGTCCAATACGTCCAAAACCGTTAATACCTACTTTAACCATGAGTAGTTCCCTCCATATTTGTAAAATTTATATATTCAAGATTGGCCGTTAAGCCAATCAAGACAACAATAAGGAAAAATCAGTGTGCACGCCCGTGGGTTCAAATCCCGGCGTCAATCTCCTTCTCGACTTCCAGTGCCGCGGCTTCATCGGTAACGAGAATATCCTCATGTCCGAATTTCAGCACCGCATGAATCGCCTTGCCCTTGCCTTGACCCCCAGCAATGCCGATGATCGTCTCTGTCCGCATAATATCCTCAAGCCGCAGCCCGAGAGTAAGCATTTTGTGGACAACTTCACCATCTTCACTGAAGTAGTAGCCGAAGGATTCCGCAATCGCGCCATCTGCCTGCAAGTTCTGAATAGAGTTTTCATCCAGCTTGCGCCTTCTTGCCATCTCCATGGCATCTCCGATGCCGTGAATAATGACACGGCAGCGCCTGATCACATCCACGATCTCCTGGATATGCTGATCCTGCACCAGAGACTGATAGGCATCCTCGCTTAGCAGATCCGGTACGTGAAGCAATCGGTACTCAGCTCCAACGCGCTTTGCCATCTTGGAAGCAATGGTGTTCGCTTGAATCTCCACGCTCTCCCCAAGACCGCCCCGCGCTGGCACAAACCAAGTGCTTGTCAGCGGTTCGCCGCCTGGCAAAGAGGACATCTGCTCGGCCACTTCGGCGAGCGTGGAGCCGCCGGTTACGGCAATCGTATCTCCATCTTGGACAAAGCTTAGCAGCGTTCTTGCTCCGGCCCGGCCAAGCTCACGTTTGACTTCCGGAGATGACTCGCTGTCACCGGGAATAATGACCACTTTACGAAGCCCGTAAGCCTGACGAATCTTCTCTTCCAGTTCAACCAGTCCGAATAACTCATTCATGACCGGCTCCAGCTCCTCCAGCAAGCATATCCCTGAGCTGCTGATGCGCATGCCAAGCGTTTCAATCTCGATCAGCCCCTGCGCTTTCAGAAGATCAGTCTCTGCTCTGAGAACACGCTCGGTCATCGAGAGTGATGAAGCCAATGTTCTTCGGCCAACAATTCCGGACAACTTGATCTGATGAAGGATGGTATACCTTCGTTTAAGAGTGTCCATCAGATCCGGCAGAAGCTGCTCTTGTATTTCTAATAGGTTACGCATGCATTCCACTCCTGCAAACTTCGTCTCGGCTCTCCTCTATCTGGTCGTAAAATGTCCCAGTTGAACTTTTTAAGTCCCACCTTTATTCTAACCAATAATTATGCCGGTTGCAAGTGTCCGAAAGTATATTTCTCTGCCCCGGGCATTCTTATACATTATGGCCAAGTACTGGCTCGTCTATATAATAGGAACAAAGTTTTGTCTGCTATTGTATTTTTTAAATAGATGCGGTATAATCAACTTCGTTGCTAATTTTTTTGCGCCCGTGGTCCAATGGATATGACGTAGGCCTCCGGAGCCTGAGATCGAGGTTCGATTCCTCGCGGGCGCGCCATTATAACTTTTATTCTCTATACTGATTACCCTAAAGCGCCCATGACGGCTCTTTTTTTTACCCAATAGTTTGACTATCTTTGACTTTTTGATTTAAATTGTTTATCATGTGGGTAATACGGTAACAGTATTTATATGAGGTACTTAAGAGGAGGTTTTCCACGTGAGTTTTATACCTATGGTCGTTGAACAAAGCAACCGCGGTGAGCGGGCGTACGACATCTATTCCAGATTGCTGAAAGACCGCATTATCTTCCTCGGCTCCGACGTAAATGACGTGGTCGCCAATTCCATCATTGCCCAAATGCTGTTCTTGTCGGCTGAGGATCCTGAGAAGGATATTCATCTTTACATCAACAGTCCTGGCGGTTCCATTACCGCAGGTATGGCGATATTCGATACGATGCAGTTCATCAAGCCGGACGTTTCGACGATCTGTGTCGGCATGGCTGCTTCCATGGGCGCATTCCTGCTCAACGCAGGCGCTAAAGGCAAACGCTACGGTCTGCCTAACAGCGAGATTATGATTCACCAGCCGCTCGGCGGCGCACAAGGTCAAGCCACGGATATTGAGATCCGTGCTCGCCGCATCCTCAAAATGCGCGACAAGCTGAACCGCATCCTGTCCGATCGCACGGGCCAACCGCTGGAGCGCATTGAGAAGGATACCGATCGTGACTACTTCATGACGGCTGACGAAGCCAAAGAATACGGTCTGATTGATCAAGTATTAGAGAACACACCACCGCAAGGCTTATAAAAGAAATGAAGTAAAGGGCAGGCGCCGTTATCCGGTGCCTGCCCTTTCTTATCCTCCGAAGGGGATTTCTTAGAAAACTTTGATTTAGGGTAGTGAGAGTATCCCCTCCGGTCGCTGTTGAAATCGGGAAACTTGAATGAATGGATAGGGAGGTTTCCCGATTTCAAAGGCGAACGCTTTGCTCCTCCGAGGATACTCTCACTTTGGTACGACCTGACCTTATCTATAAAAACTTAAAGACTAGCTCAAGAGCATCCCCCTCCTAAAAGGCCTGCCTTAACTTGTGGGGAGGGAAAATAAAAGAAGACCCGTGCAGGGTGGCCATTTCAACGAACGGCTTGCTTGCCACGGACCACGCGTGCACAGGGAGCAGAAGCAGTGTGCAGATGTACAAGACGTGCAAGTTATCATCCAGGCAAGTCTCTAGATAAACGAAAAACCCCTTGATCGCAGGAAAGGAGAATACACTCTCCACGTTCCATGATCAAGGGATTTTCGTAACTCGTTCCAGCACAGTGTTACATCAGGATAACATCATGTTTCTAGGCAAGCTATAGTATGAAAATAATTGATTGCAGTTTACACAAACCGCTCCCGTATACTCTTACTTCCACTCTTTCAGCTTCAGCTCAAACTCCGGAAATCCATAAGCATATGCGGTGTACTCATAAAGTTGGAAGTACAGCACCGCAGCGTTATCTTTCACGTAGAAGTCCGCATCGGCAGGCACGCCTTCAAATCCGCTGAGGTAGCCCCCCTCTTTCTTCAGCTTGTTCAGCACAAGGTTGTTCAGCTTCTGTTTGTTCTTGCCCTGCAGGTTGATGAAATCGCCCAGCTGCATTTTCTTGCCATCCTTCAAGGAGAACGTGAAGCTTTTACGGAAGGTCATGCCATGAGCGCCACCCGTGTAGGAATAATCGTATGCCGTAATGCTCAGGATATCGTTCTGGTTATAATGGACCACGAAGTCACCGCTAAATTCATAAGGGAAACTGGATTCCGACGGCGGGAATTCCTCAGCATTCCCTTCGGCACGGGTGATTACGCCGGACGCATTTTCTTTCAGCACTTGATTGATCTCGGCTTGCGCCTCCTCATTGGCGAGTCCGCTGATTACAGGATAGTTCACAACGGCATCCACGCCCTGAATCTTTTTCTTCAGCGCAGCCGATTTGATCGTAATGTCGTTCTGTTTCTTCTGCGTCATGCTGAGTGTTTTTACGGAAGGGTTCCATTGTCCCTGAACACCCATGTATTCGCTGATCGTTTTGAATGGCACATACAGACGACCATTAATGATCTGTCCCCCAGGTTCGCCGGCATACGAACCGTTCACCAGAATACCGATTTCAGTTGAATCATATACGATGGCACTCAGTTTGTTATAACCGTTACCCAGTGTATACGTACGTTTTTTTGCATCATATTTAAGAGGCATTCCCAGGCCGTCCCGCAAAGCGGTTGCCGGCACATAAGTTACCCCGTGCAGCACGAGACCTTTCTGTGACAGGGTCTTGCCATTCCATTTCAGTACGACTTCATTTTTTGACGATTTTTGGCTGGCGGAAACGGGTGCCTTAGCGGCACTTGCATCGATGACCTGTCCGCTCAAACCCAGACCGCCAAGCAGGACGCTAGTTGCAATTAATGATGCACATACACGTAATTTAGGATTCATATCAGAATTCCACCTTTGTTAAATTAAGTTTCCGTTAGTTGTTAATCTATTACCCTTAATCATTATAAGGAAAGCTTTCAATGTATTGGTAACAAAGTCAATGACAATTTTGATTCCAGGCCATAGGACCTATACGTTCGCCAAGTCTTTCTGAGTGAATGCTTTTACGCTTAGAAATACACCGAACAAGAGAGCGCATGTACCCATAAACAGCAAGACTTCCTTCCCTGGGCTGCATAACTTAATAGAAGTAGTCCGATTCCCACAAGCGCACTGTGAACACTCAATAACAGCAGATGCAGCGCGCTTTTCCTGAAGATGTTCAGAAATAAAACGGCTGCAACCCCGGCAACTACCAATGCAATCAAAAACATACCCATCACATCGCTCAAGCCGCTTTCTCCTTTTCCTGATTAAACGTATAGAAACCTGGTTTAAGTTATTTGCGTCCTCCTTTATATATAACAACGAAACGGGCCCCGAAGTTGTGGTTTGATTCGTATAAATCGGCTATTTCTTCCTATCCCGGGACTAAGGGACTATTATTTACAAACAAAAAAGAGCCTGCCCCCAATGGGACAGACTCTTTTTATTACAAAAACATGAAAATGCAAGCCCTATAATTAACGACCGCTCTTCAGTTCGGTCCATAAACGATCATAGATCGAGAGCGAGTCACCAACATTATCCAGCCATTCGGTACGGCCCAGCTCTTCATCTGTCAGGTTGATCATCGTATTGGCGCGGTATTCCTCGCTATGGAATTCCATCGCTTTGGTGTTCGGATTGCTGTATCCGATAAATTCATAGTTTTTGGCGCTGACCTCAGGCTCCATCATGAAATTGATGAATTTCTCGGCCAGCTCTTTATTCTTGGCACCCTTAGGAATCGCGTAGTTATCAGAGAAGATGGTAGCCCCTTCTTCTGGCACGACATACGCCACATCCGGATTCTCCGCAGCAATAAAGGCGGCATCTCCGGACCATACCGTAGCAATCCAGCCTTCTTCTTGGATCATCTTCTGCTTGATGTTATCCGTATCAAACGCTAGCACATTCGGGAGCAGGGTCTTCAGCTCATCCGCAGCTGCGGTGATTTCCGCTTCATCTGTGCTGCTGTTGGACTTTCCTTGCTTCTTCAGCGCCATGCCGATCATTTCACGGTTGTCGTCCAGAAGCAGGACTTTACCCTTGTATTCCGGGTTCCAGAGATCTTCCCAGCTGTTGATCTCATCCTTCACATACTTCTTGTTATATGCAATACCCGTTACACCGGACGTGTAGACAATTGAATATTTATTGCCCGGGTCATAAGAAGGATCTTTGAAAGTATCCGTAAGACTGACGAAGTTCGGGATATTATTCATGTCAAGCGGCTCAAGCAGCTCCGATTCAATCATCGTTTTGACCATATAATCGGACGGCTGAATGAGGTCATACCCACTGCCGCCAGCCTTGATTTTAGCCAGCAGGTCTTCATTGTTTGCGTAATTGTCGTAGGTTACCTTTACGTCGAACTTCTCTTCGAAGTCCTTCAGCACCTCGGGATCAAAGTTATCCGCCCAGCTGTAAATGTGAAGCGTCTCCTTATCCGATCCGCAACCGGCCAAGAGTCCTACAGACAATACCGCAACCATGCCTGCCGTCAGCAGGCGGGTCCATCTTGATTTTTTCAATTCAATATCTCCTCTCTTTCCACTTCCATGTTTTATTTCGAAAAAAGCAGTACCTATGCTTAGATCGGTAATGTTTTATGTTTCTTTTCCCCGTTGCCGCGGTTAAGAATATATTGCGCTAACAGAATCAGCGTGATGCTGACCAGAATGAGCAGCGTACACAGCGCGTTAATCTCTGGCGAGATGCCGCGCTTCACTTGAGCGTAAATATAGATCGGCAGCGTCGTTGAGCCGGGGCCAGCGACAAAAAAGCTAACCATAAAGTCATCCAATGACAGCGTAAAAGCAATCAAGGCGCCGGAGATAATGCCCGGAGCAATCTGCGGCAATGTAACATGCCGGAACGTCTGCCAAGGCGTAGCGCCCAAATCCTGGGCCGCCTCATCCAGCTGTTTGCCCATGCCCGACAGTCTGGCGGTCACTACGACATACACATACGACAGGCTGAACGTAATATGGGCGATGATCACCGTCGTCTTGCCAAGCGGCATATTCAGTTGACTAAACAATACCAGCAGCGACAGCCCCATAATAATATCCGGGATAATGACCGGCAGATACAGCAGCCCGTTCATGCCGCTGCGACCTCGGCGTCCCAGAGTCCGAAGCGAGAGCGCCGCCGCAGTTCCGAGCAGGGTAGAAATGATCGTCGATATGACCGCCACCGTTAAACTGTTCATCAGCGCTTCCATCACGTGCCGGTTCTCGAATAGAGACACATACCAATCGAATGTAAATCCTTCCCAATTGCCGCTGAGCCGCGTGTTGTTAAAGGAATAGATAATGATCATGATGATCGGTACATAGATGAAAGCCATCATAAGGAAAGAGTGAATCCCAAGCAGCGGGTGATTCTTCTTCTTCACCTATCTCCCCTCCCCTACGCGTTGATGGCGGGCTTGCATCGCCCGGTTAAAGAGCAGGATCAGCACCAGGGACGTAATCACGAAGATCACCGACAACGCCGCTCCAAAGGGCCAGTTGCGCGCACCCAGGAACTGCTGCTGAATGATATTACTGATCATGGAGGACTTCGCGCCTCCCAAAATATCCGTAACTACAAACATCCCGGAAGTCGAGACATAGACCAGAACCGCCCCCGTCATGATGCCGGATTTGCTCTGCGGCAAGGTAATGTGCCGGAATGCTTTCCACCTGGAAGCGCCCAGATCGCTGGCCGCATCCAGCAGACGCTTGTCCATCTGCTCCAGGGCCACGTAAATCGGCAGCACCATGAAGGGGATGAAGTTATACACCATCCCGAGCAGTACGGCGCCGTACGTATACAGCATCTGAATCGGCTCGTCGATCCATCCCATCCACAGCAGCAGGCTGTTCACCACGCCTTGGGTCCGAAGCAGCAGGACCCAGGCATAGGTGCGGATCAAAAAGTTGATCCAGAACGGGACCGTGATCAGAATTAATCCCCAGGTTTGGATACGCGGGGAAGCGTTGGCTATATAATAGGCCAAAGGATAGCTGACTAACAAGCAGATCACCGTAGTCAGCAGCGACAGTACCAAGGTATCCCAGTAGATCCCCAAATATAATGGATCAAAGAAGGTCTTGTATCCTTCCAGACTGAAGGAAAACACGACGTTCCCCAGCGAATCCCGCGAGAGAAAAGAGATGCCGACCACGATTAGCATCGGAACGATCAGGAACAGGGATAACCACAGCAGGACCGGAGTCAACAGGAACCTTGATTTCCTCATGATCCGATGATCACCTCATCTTTGGCGTTCCAGTTCACCCCAACCCGTTCGCCAACCTCCCATGGCTGATCATCCGAGATATCGAGAGCAATCATGACCTTCATCGGCTCATCATCCAATTGGACCAGCAGTTTATGAACGCTGCCGAGGTACTGCACATCCTCAATCACGCCGCTCTTCTTGGCACCCGATTCCCGCTGGGGAATGAGTTTCTCCGGCCGCACGGCAAAGAGACCCTCTGGCGAGGAAAAAACGTTATTCTCCCCTACAAACGTAGCGGCAAACAGCGTATGCGGTCTCGCATAGATCTCGCGCGGCGTACCGATTTGCTCTACCCGTCCATGGTTCATGATGACGATCCGGTCGGAGAGCATCATGGCTTCCTCTTGGTCGTGCGTTACATATACAAACGTAATCCCGAGCGTCCGCTGCAAATGCTTGAGCTCGGACTGCAGATTCTTCCGCAGCTGCAGATCCAGTGCCCCAAGCGGTTCATCCAGCAGCAGCACCTTCGGTTTGTTGGCAATGGCGCGGGCGATGGCCACGCGCTGCTGCTGTCCGCCGGACAGCTGGTGCGGGAAGCGTTCCCGCAGGGCCGTCAGCTGCGTCATGGCAACAGCCTCGTCCACCCGCTCCTTGATGAGTTGACGTGGCATTTTTTTCATTTTCAACCCAAAAGCGATATTATCTTCTACGGTCATATGCGGAAACAGAGCATAGTGTTGGAATACCAGATTCAAATCCCGCTTGTTCGCAGGCATTTCCGTCACATTCTGACCCGCCAGCCAGACCTGTCCTTTGGTTGGCTGTTCGAATCCTGCTATCATTCGGAGAATCGTCGTTTTGCCGCAGCCGCTGGGGCCCAGCAAAGTCAGGAATTCCCCTTCTTTAATGGAGAGCGACAGCGGATGCACGACCGCTTGTCCCTGAAAATGCTTCTCGATCTGGACAAGTTCAATCACATGCATCAACCCCTTCTTCAAAATGTGACCTATTCCATGTGTACATTTCTGCTAACCAGTATGCACAAAAACGTTCCCCACTAAGAAGAAACGGTCCTACTGCCTGTTGTGCTCAGGTTGGCAGAATCCGTTTCTTAAAGGTGGAGGATGCTAGAAGTCTCGACTAAGAAAAAAAAGCCATATCCATGGGTATGGCTGTAACGTTCAGATCAAAGTTCAGTTTTTCGCATATTCACTATACCTCGTTTTCCCCCTATACACAACACTTTTCTGTGTATTTCGACAGGGGAAGGGACGGATGTGGTCCCTGATTATGGTATTTCATTTTTCGAATAAGGATACACAAAAAACCGTCCACCCGGTAAGATCCGGATGAACGGTTTTCTGCATGCTGAGTCGAAAACAACAACTACTTCAGCTCATATTGCACATACAGCTGCGTCGAGATCTTGATTTCGCCCGGCTTCACGGATGTGTTTGCGCCCGCGTCCGCTGCCGTGGATTGTGCTTCCATCGCCATTTTTTCGAGACCAAAGATGGTATCTACACCAACGGAACCTTCCACAATATTCAGCACGATCCCCAACTGGCGCTTGGAGGCTTTTGCCATCGCCTGAGCTTTCAGGTCTGCATTCGCCATCGCCTTATCAATCACTTGGGCCTCGAACGCATCGCGGTTCTCAACTGAGAAACGTGCGTTTCCAATGGAATTGGCGCCGGCATCGGATGCTGCATCAAGCAAATCGCCGACTTTGTTCAAATCGCGAAGCGTGACTTCCAGGGAATGATACGCCGAATAGTTTTTCACTTTACGTCCATTATCATCAGAGTACGTATAGTTAGGCTGTACATAGAACTGCTCGGTTTTGATATCCTTGTCATCGATCTTCCAGGTTTCTTTCAACAGCTTCGTAATCTTATCCATTTTCTGTGCATTGCTCTTCTGTGCGGATTTTGCGGTTTCCGCATATGATTCAGCCCCGATGGAAAGATATACGATATCTGGCTTCACCGAGATCTCGCCTTTACCGAGTACGGTCAGAAGGTTTTGCTGTGCTGCCTCCGCCGCATGCACCTCGGTTGCCCCGCTCAATCCTACTACAGCCGTACTTCCAGTCAACAGTGCACCTGCAATCATGATGGAACCTACTTGTTTGACCCATCTTTTCATTATTGTCAGCCTCCTTTATATTGGCATCGCTACCATGCTTGCCTTACCCTTCTAACGTGAGGGCATTGGTAAATGTTGCATCCGGATTGAAGCGTTTTGAATTTTTTCTTCAGCTTATGTTGATACGCCCCATTTAATTGGTATATCTAGGCATGATTGGTTGATTAGCAAAATAAGATACCCAATGAAGAAGACGGAAACTGTTTAATAAGGAAGCCTTAATGGGTAACTAACTTACATCGGTGTTTAAAAAGAGGAGGTCACTATGAAATCATTCCGGATGTTATACGCGTTCATGTCACTGCTGATACTCATGGCAGCGGGCATGCCATACGGGGCGGCAAGCGCCGCGGCAGAGCCAGCCTCCGGTAAAACCTATCAGATCGGAACGGACATTACGTTTGCCCCGTTTGAATTCCAGGATGCAAGCGGCAAATTTGTCGGTATCGACATGGATCTGCTGGATGCGATCGCAAAAGATCAAAATTTCAAATATGAGATCAAGCCGCTCGGCTTCAATGCGGCGGTTCAGGCGCTGGAAGCCAATCAGGTGGACGGCGTCATTGCCGGCATGAGCATCACGGAAGAGCGGAAGCAGAAATTCGACTTCTCCGACCCTTATTTTGACTCTGGTGTGGTCATGGCCATCCGCCAGGATCAGGAGTCTATTAAAGGGTACGAGGATTTAAAAGGAAAAAAAGTCGCTGTCAAAACCGGTACGGAGGGCTACAGCTTTGCTGAATCCATTTCGTCCAAGTACGGATTTACCATCGTGCCTTTCGACGATTCCGCCCAGATGTATGACGATGTCAGGACCGGCAATTCCGTTGCCTGTTTTGACGATTTTCCCGTGCTGGCATACGGAGTCGAACAGAACAATGGACTGAAGATCGTCACGAAAATGGAGCCGGGTGCCTCCTACGGATTTGCCGTCGGCAAGGGACGGAACCAGGAGCTACTGGAAAAATTCAATGCCGGCTTGATCAACCTGAAGGCCAGCGGAGAGTACGATCGCATTAAGGCAAAATACATTGGCGAAAATGCCGTAGGCGCGGCGAATCAAAGCCGCTGGGAGCTGATTGTGGAGTCGCTGCCTTCGCTGCTGAAGGGCCTTGGCAATACGCTGCTGTTGACCATCGTATCGCTGTTCTTCGCTTTTTTCCTAGGGTTGATATTCGGTTTCATGAAGGTCGGACGCAATAAATGGCTCCGAGGCATCGCAACTGTATTCGTGGATATTTTCCGCGGCATACCGCTGCTGGTTCTTGCCTTCTTCATCTATTTCGGTATTCCGCAAGCGCTCGGGTTCACGATGTCGCCGATCGTGGCAGCTGTCCTGACACTTAGCCTGAATGCCGGTGCCTATGTCACGGAAATTATCCGGGGCGGTATCCAATCCATTGACCCTGGACAGCTGGAGGCTGCCCGCTCGCTCGGTCTGCCATACCGTAAAGCCATGATGAAAATCATCATTCCCCAGGCAATCAAAGTCATGATTCCGACCTTTATTAACCAACTGGTGATCACGCTCAAGGATACGTCGATCCTGTCGGTAATCGGCCTGGTCGAGCTGACCCAATCCGGGAAAATCATCATCGCAAGAACATTCGCATCGTTTGATATCTGGCTCGTGGTCGCCATCATGTATCTGGTCGTGATTACTATTCTGACTAAAATTTCGGGCCGTCTGGAAGGGAAGGTGCGTCATGGATAAAATCCGCGTAGAAGGACTGAAGAAGAATTTTGGCACGAACGAGGTGCTGAAGGGCATCGACATGCAGGTTCAGGAAGGCGAGGTTGTCTGTGTCATCGGGCCCTCGGGCTCCGGCAAAAGCACCTTCCTGCGCTGCATCAACCGACTGGAGGACATTACGGCAGGCAGGGTGTTCGTGCATGACAAGGATATCAATGACCCTAAAACGGACATCAACAAGGCACGTGAAAACATCGGCATGGTGTTCCAGCACTTTAATCTGTTCCCCCACTTCAATGTGCTGAAGAACATCACATTTGCCCCGGTCGAGCTGGGCAAGCAGAGCGCGTCCGAGGCGCGTGCCACGGGGCTGAAGCTGCTGGAACAAGTAGGCCTCTCCGATAAGGCGGAGGCCTTCCCCAGCCAGCTGTCGGGCGGTCAGAAACAGCGTGTCGCGATCGCCCGGGCCTTGGCGATGAATCCGGACATCATGCTGTTTGACGAGCCGACATCGGCGCTTGACCCGGAGATGGTCGGCGAAGTGCTCGGCGTCATGAAGGATCTGGCGCGCGAAGGCATGACGATGATGATCGTCACGCATGAGATGGGCTTTGCCCGCGAGGTTGCGGACCGGGTGATTTTCATGGATGGCGGGTATATCGTAGAGGAAGGCCCGCCGGAGGAAGTGTTCGGCAGACCGAAGCATGAGCGGACCATCAGCTTTTTGGAGAAGGTGCTGTAATAGTGCAGCTAACCTACCTGTAGCAAACCGTGCCGTATAGCTGCACTTACCTTGCCGTTGCTCCCTGTGCGCTCTGCTTCCTATGCGCACGGTGCGTGGCTGAGGTGCTTCGAGGCTGATCATCTTGCAGCAGCCATTATTACACTGCGCGGGAGAGGCACGCGGCAAACACGGCGCATGGCCTCGGAATGTGCTTGGCTGTCGACCATATTCATGCAGTAACCAGTGACCCTATTATCCGAATAGCCCCGTTAGGGTGAAACTAACCGGTTATCGTACGGCTAACAATGGCATGTACATGCCATCGAACAGCTAAGTATTGGCATCTGCATATTGTTGTAGAGCGCTATCGCCAGCTAAGTATTAGCATCTGCATTTTATCGTGCAGCGTTATCGCCGGCTAGTTTTTTCTTACGGCTATAGGCATCTGCAATATATTATTTAGAGCCGACTGCAATGGTCGTGCTATGGCTGCATCGCCCCCTGCTTTAGTGGAGCTAACGGACCGAGAGTACCTTATTTGATGGAAAATGGGGCTTTTCCGAAGACTATCGGACTAAGGATCCGTTATTCCTTCCAAAAGACCGCATTTACCTATACAAATCCTAAAATAACGGATCTGGTGTCCGTTATTTTAGTTTATGGTGCTTCATTCGGCAAAATAAGGGCCTTGGTGTCCGTTACATACGCAAGATTAACGAGGAAATGCTTTATGTCCAACCCTCACTGCACAATTCACTACTTCGTATCCAGTGATCGCTTATATGGCACCATCATCGTAAAAACAGATCCCTTCCCAAGCTCGGATTGGACCGTAATCTTCCCTTGATGAATATCGACGATCCGCTTCACGATCGATAATCCAAGCCCGCTGCCACCCGCAGCGCGATTACGCGATTTGTCCGCTTTGTAGAAGCGTTCGAATATATGCAGCTGGTCCGACTCCGACATCCCAACCCCCGTATCCGTCATCGTAACCTCGGCTCCGTCTTCCCCTGCCTTCAGCACGATTGTGATCATACCGCCTTCCTGCGTGAATTTGATGCTGTTGTGCAGCAAGTTGGTCCACACTTGACTCAGCAGATCCTCTGTGGCCTCAATCTCTACCTTAGCGAGATCCAGATCCACCTGAATCCGTTTCGCCAGCCACTGCGGCTCATGCGCCAAGACGACCGCACGCAGCTGCCCGTCGAGCCGGTAACGAGCCCTTTCGAATGCCGGCTGCTCTCCTTCCAGGGATGACAGCTTTAACAGATTGTCACTCAGCTGCGACAAGCGGCGGCTCTCTCCTTCGATGATCTCCAGGTAACGGGCTCTCTTCTCCTCCGTGAGGCGGGGATTTCGGAGCGCCCTTGCAAACCCCCGAATCGAAGTAAGCGGGGATTGAATTTCATGGGACACATTGGAGATGAAATCCTGACGCATGGTCTCCATCCGCCCCAATTCGCCGGCCATGTCGTTAATGCTGCTGGCGATCATCTTGAACTCCCCGCGCCATTCATTTTCGTTCATCTTTACCTTGAAGTCTCCCTGCGATATCCGGCGCATGGCATCCGTAATGGAATTCAGCATGGCCATTTGCCGATGCTTGAAGAACATGCCCACGACCAGCATGCATAGGAAGAAGATGATGACGCCAACAAACAAGTTGATCAGCTGGACGACATAATCCCAACGCGGCGTTCCAGTCCAGGTGTAAATAAACCGCGTCACATAGGTCGCCGCCGTCCATGACGCGCCTAAGACAGCAAAGACCAAGATGGTCTGAAGCGTTTCCCGAACGATCTTCCACCATATTTTGTGCGTTTTCTTCATTAACCTTCACCTGCCTCCAGGCGGTAACCTAGACCGCGCACCGTCCGAATCCTGAACCGGTATTTCTCCTCCGGGAATCGCTCCCGCAGCCGATTCACGTGGACGTCCAGCGTCCGTTCGTTTCCTTCAAAGTCATATCCCCATATATCTTCGATCAGCCTGTCGCGCGGCAACGTGCTCCCCGGATAACTGGCCAGCTTGAAGAGCAGCTCAAACTCCTTCAGCGGCAGGGTAAAAGCCTCATCACCCGCCTTGACTTCATAGGTTCTGCGGTTCATCTGCAGCTTGCCGATGGTCACCGTCTGCGATGCGGCTACCTGATACCGCTTCAGCAGCGCTTTGACGCGCACAACGAGCTCCGCTGGTTCGAAGGGCTTCACCAGATAATCGTCGGTACCCAGCTCAAAACCCTTCACGATCTGCCTCGTTTCCCCTTTTGCCGTCAGCATCAGCACCGGAATACCGGTGTTCCTCCGGATCTCCCGGCATAGCTCCCATCCGTCCATATTCGGCATCATGATATCCATCACGACCAGATCGACGGATGTCTGATCCATGACGGACAAGGCCTCGATGCCATCCGAGGCTTCGAATACCCCTTCCATCCCCGCTTCCTCCAGAAATACCTTTATGAGTTCGCGGATATTCGGGTCGTCGTCCACTACCAATATTTTTGCCATGGTGGCCATCCCTTCTTCCCCAGCATTTCAAGGCGCGCTTAGGCCTCAATCGTTTCATTCATCTGCAGCTGCTGTACGGCAAACTCTCTGTACATGTCATGCTGCTCAATCAATTCATCATGCGTTCCCCGTCCGGTTACCGTTCCTTTTTCAATGAAAATAATCTGATTCGCTCCTACAACCGTGGATAACCGGTGCGCAATAATAATCGTCGTCCGGCCAGCCATCAGGTTCTTGAGCGCCTTCTGTACTTCAATCTCGGAACGGCTGTCCAGACTTGAGGTGGCTTCGTCCAGCATCAGAATCTTCGGATCCCGCAGTAAGGCTCTGGCGATGGCAATCCGCTGCCGCTGACCGCCGGAGAGCTTCACGCCCCGTTCGCCTACATCCGTATCAAAACCATGCGGCAGCTCGTCGATAAATCCATCTGCATAGGCCATTTCTGCCGCTCTTCGGATCTCCCCATCGCTCACTTCCCGGTCCATCCCATAACATAAATTGTCGCGAATGGTTCCCGCGATCATTGGACTATCCTGTGAGACATAACCAATCAGCCCGCGCCATGAGCGTAAAGAGAACGTATCAATCGCCGCCTTGCCCAATCGGATCTGTCCTTTTTGCGGAAGGTAAAAACGCTCCAGCATGGAGAACAGCGTCGTTTTGCCTCCGCCACTCGGTCCAACCACTGCCGTGACCGTGCCCGGCTCCATCTGAAAGCTGATATCATGCAGTACCAGCTCATCCGGTTTGTAACCAAACGACAGATTCTCGATGGACACCCGCTGATTCGCGTTCACCACATCGCTACCTTCCGAAATGGACTCTTCCTCTGCATCCAGTGTTTCCAATATTCGCTCGGTTGCTCCTTTGGCCTTCTGAAATTGGGTAAAAAACGTCGTTAACTGCGTCATCGGCATCACGATCTGAATCAGATACAGGATAAACGCAACCAGCTCGCCGGCGGTCAATGCCCCTGTGGATACCTGAAGTCCGCCATACCCGATGACCACCACCAGCAGCATCATCAGCACGAAAGACATCAGCGGTGCGATCCAGGCGGATACCACGCCTTCCTTGATCCCGAAATTCAGCAGATTGGTGATCCCTTTATGCCCATTCTCATACTCTCTGTCCTCAGCGTTTGATGCTTTCACCAAACGAATCTCCGACAGCACCTGACTGATATTCGCCGTAAACGTAGCCGTCTCATCCTGCATGCCAAGCGAGATTTTATACATTTTCTTGCCAAGCGGCACAAGAATCAGCGCTGCAATCGGAATGACGATAAACATCGTCAGTGTCATCTTCCAGTTTAGATAGAGGAGTACCCCAATGGAACCGACAATAGAAATAATCCCGCTAAAAAATCCGGCCACATGGTCCGATATGAGACTTTTGATCACTCCTGTATCATTCGTCATCCGGCTGACCGATTCCCCTGAACGGTTATGATCGAAGTAGCGGATCGGCAGCACCAGCAGCTTTTTCCACAGCCGTTCCCTAAGGGCGGCCACCATCTTCTGTCCCGTATAACTCAGCAAGAAGATCGAAACCCCGGCGGCTATCGTCTGCACCACAAATGCGATCCCAAGTCCGATGATATGGGAGCGGTTCATATCCGTTAAGGAGAAGCCATCCACCAGGCTCTTCGTAAACATCGGAATGACTAGCCCGACCAGGGTTGATACCACATTCAGCAAGATGGCTCCAATCAGCAGCAGCATCGGCGGTTTCGTTTCTTTTAACAGCCGGAAGAAGGCCTGCGAACCTGCTTTGCTGCTGCCGGCCGGCCTTTCCTGAGCAATTTCCTGTATCGAAGTATGATCCGTTTCTCTCATCGTGTTCTCTTCCCTTCCATCCCTGTTTATTGTCTATAAGGAAAGAATATATCAACAAGTTAAACTGAAGTTAAACGAAGGCTTACTTCTAGGGAAACAACCGAAAATAACCCCACCAAGTGGAACCTAAGCTACATGCTTATTCCAAATACTTTGCGGGGACCCCATTGAAACTTATACATCCAATATGTTGAAAAAGAGCGGATTTCTCCGCCCCTTCTCGAAATCTATTCATATGTACGCACGAAAACCAAGCGAGAATCCAGCAACAGAAGACCTTGATAGCAAAAAAAGCCTTGCAGTAACAAGACTTTTCTTAAACTTCAATCACGGTGATCCTTATTGGTTCTCGAGTTCCTCTTTGCTCACCAAGTTCACGAGTGAAGTAACCGCTTGCTCCGCGTCGGCTCCCTCAGCACTAATGTAAACTTCCGTACCAGAGCTGATCGCAAGGCTCATAATTCCCATGATACTTTTGGCATTAACTTTTTTATCATCTTTTTCAACGAAGATTTCAGATGAGTATTTATTCGCTTCCTGAACGAACAGCGCGGCCGGTCTGGCGTGAAGACCCGTCTTTAACCGAACGACTACCGGGTGCTTTGTCATGAAAATTACCCCCTATCTAATAAATCTGCTGCATTGAAAGCGCGATTGACATTTTATAATATTATACCATTTTACCATACAGGACACTAGAAGAAAAAATTCTTACCCATTCCGAATCTTTTCGGCCAATTCGTCGATTTTGCGCAGGCGGTGATTAACGCCTGATTTGCTGACGGTTCCTTTAAGCAGCTCGCCGACTTCCTTCAGATTCATGTCCGGATGAGCCAGTCGAATTTCCGCCACTTCCCGCAGTTTATCGGGCAAATTCTCAAGACCCATTTCCTTTTGGAGCAGCTTAATGTTCTCAATCTGACGGACGGCAGCGCCGATCGTTTTGTTCAGGTTGGCGGTCTCGCAGTTTACGATCCGGTTCACCGAATTCCGCATATCCCGCATAATCCGGACATCCTCGAACTTGAATAATGCCTGGTGGGCACCGATCAGATTAAGGAACTCGATAATTTTCTCGCCTTCCTTAATGTAGAAGATAAAACCTTTCTTCCGCTCGATGCAGCGTGCGTTCAGATGAAATTCATTCGCCAGATCCACCAGGGACTGGCAGTGTTCTTCATACATTGAGGCAATTTCCAGATGGTATGAAGACCCCTCCGGATTGTTCACGGATCCGCCAGCCATAAAGGCACCGCGCAAATAGGCGCGTTTACAGCAATTTTTGCGAACGATTTGTTCATCAATCCGCGATTGAAACAGAAAGCCCTCGGAAACGATACGCAGTTCATTAAGTATCTCCTGAACCTGGGCGGGAATACGAACGATATATACGTTATTCTTCTTCAAACGCATTTTTTTACGCACCAAAAGTTCGGTATGTGCCTGGAAATGCCTCTTAATTAAGGAATAAATACGTCTTGCAATCGCGGCATTTTCCGTTGAAATATCCAGGATTACCTTTTTGTTCGAAAGCTGAACAGAACCGTTCATCCGAATGAGCGCGGACAGCTCGGCTTTTTCACAGCAGTTCTGGCTTTCGATCATTGTCAGTTCTTTCTTCGTCTGTGCCGCAAAGGACAAGGTACTCACCCCTTTCGTGTAATCCAATCCTGTACCAGCTGAAAAATATGATTGCTCAGCTTGTCAGCGTCATGTCTTAAGTATGTTCTAAATAGCACAAGCTTATCTGCAATGAGTTTGTACCCTCTGCTGGTCACCTCATCACGATCCAGGAACACGGGCTTTGCACCCTTCTGAGCATACTTATCCTGAACCTGCGGCGGGATTTCGCCATCATTTACAATAACATAATCGAACAGATGAAGACCAATATGATCGTAAACGGCCTGTAAATGATCGCTCACCGTATAATTATCGGTTTCTCCAGGCTGCGTCATCACATTGCACACGAACATTTTGATCGCCTCAGAAGATACGATGGCTTCAGCAAGCTTGGGAACAAGCAAATTGGGCAATATACTGGTATATAGGCTTCCCGGACCGATCAGAATCGCATCGGCCTGCTGAATCGCCTCCAGCGCTTCCGGCAGCGGCTCAACATGCTCAGGCTCCAGGAAGATCCGCTTAATGCGGCGCCCAGCCTCCGGGATTTTGGATTCACCGGTCACGATGGAGCCGTCTTCCATCTCTGCATGCAAAATAACGGCTTCACCCGCAGCGGGCAGCACCTGTCCACGAACAACAAAAACCCGGCTCATCTCCTTGACTGCCGTGACAAAATCACCGTGCAAATCCGTCATGGCAGCCAAGATTAAATTGCCGAGGCTGTGCCCGGCCAGTCCCGAGCCATTCTTAAAACGGTATTTCAATATATCGGATAACAGCGGTTCCACATCGGCGAGCGCTGTAAGTACATTTCGAATATCTCCCGGGGGCGGCATCTGCAATTCGCTACGCAGTATGCCGGAGCTTCCCCCATCATCAGCGACGGTAACGATAGCCGTAATATCAAGCGGCTTCTCCTTGAGTCCCCGGAGCATAACGGACAGCCCGGTTCCTCCACCCATCACGACGATGCGGGGACGCTTTCTAGCTTGCACAGCCACATTTATCACTTCCCTTAATTAATGCCGATCCCGATCGGAATCACGGTGACTCACCGATACCGTCTCCGTTTCGCTAACGCCCAGCATTTTGCCAAGGTATTCGGCTATCGCAACGGAGCGATGCTTCCCGCCGGTACAGCCAATGCCGATAATAACCTGGCTTTTGCCTTCCTTCCGATACTGCGGGATCAAGAAATGCAGCATATCGAGCAGTTTGGTTAGAAAGGCCTGCGTCTCCGGCCATTTCATCACGTATTCATACACATCACTGTTCTGGCCGGTATTTGGGCGCAGCTGCTCAACATAGTGCGGGTTGGGCAGAAAGCGCACATCAAACACCAGATCAGCGTCAATCGGAATCCCGTATTTAAACCCAAAGGATGTGATATTTACCGATAACGTGCTGCTCTCCAGATGTGTGAAACGTGAGATAATCTTCTCCTTCAATCGCACAGGCTTCATATTGCTGGTATCGATCACCTGGGTAGCCGAATTCTTCAGCTCATCCAGCATTTTGCGCTCCAACCTTATACCGTCAAGCGGCATGCCTTCCGGAGCGAGCGGATGGCGGCGACGGCTTTCCTTATAACGTTGTACTAGCACGGAATCCGTTGCATCCAGAAATAGAATCTCGCAGTGGATGGTAAAGTGGTCCTTGATGTAACTCAGAGACTCTGATAGAGCCGTAAAAAATTCGCGGCCACGCAGGTCGATGACCAATGCAACCTTGCCGATCTTACCCTTGGATTGATCGATCAGCTCCGCGAATTTGGGAATGAGCACCGGAGGCAGGTTATCGACGCAAAAGAATCCAAGATCCTCCAGACTTTGTACGGCCAAGGTCTTACCTGCTCCCGACATCCCGGTGATGATGATCAGGGTGGCCATGGATGATGTGTTGCTGCCACGGTTGGCTGCTTCCAGCATCAGCTTTCCCTCCCTTATAAGTTTAGATCAGACGATGTATGGTGAATTATGACTACGAACGCAAATGCAGTCCGGCGGCGCCTACAACGCCGGCATCATTGCCGAGCTCAGCCGAAACGATGCGCACACCTCGCTGAAGGGGCTCTGGTGTCAGCTTCGCAAATACAGCGCGGACCTCATCAAACAGAATGTCGCCGGCTTTGGATACGCCGCCGCCGATAATAAAAGCTTCCGGATTCAGCACGGCCGCAACGGCAGCCATAGATTTGCCCAGGTAATAAGCTGCGCGATTCACGATCCGAACGGCAACTTCATCGCCGGCCTTTGCAGCATCAAACACTTCCTTCGCCGCAATGGTCTCTACATGGGCAAGGGAAGTACGGTCCCCACGCTCTACGGCATCCTTCGCCATACGGATAATGCCGGTTGCCGACGAAACCGTCTCCAGGCAGCCCATTTCACCGCATCCGCATTGAATCGCTTCCAAGTCCGGCACAACCGAGATATGTCCAAGCTCGCCAGCCATGCCGCCGAAGCCTTGATAAATTTTGCCGTTAATAATAATACCTCCGCCAACACCGGTACCCAGCGTGTAGCATACGCAGTTCTCAACGCCGCGGCCTGAGCCGCTCCAGGCTTCACCCAATGCAGCCACATTGGCGTCGTTGTCTATTTTGACGGGCTTGCCGAGACGCTCTTCAAGCAGTGCGCGAATCGGTACATCTTTAAATCCTACATTCGGTGCCAGAATAATGATGCCTTCACGAATATTCGTAAAGCCGGCGAATCCAGCTCCCACACCAGCAAGTTGATCCCAGCTGAATGGCGATTCTTCCACAATGTGACGCACATATTTCTCAATGTTGTCAATAACCGTGTCAACGCCTTTGGCTGTTTCCGTCGGCCCCTCATACTTATGCAGAAGATGCCCCTCTTCATTGCAAATTCCAACTTTAATTGCTGTTCCGCCCAGATCGACACCGACGTAGATGTTCTCAGACATGTTTCAAGCCACCTTTTTCCTTCTATATTATAGATTGCTCCTACTGTACCCACTATAATTGAAGGCACTTCTGCGGTCAAGAGAACACCACGTGACAGGAAACCGTAAGCAGTCCTTTAATTTTGATTATGTAAGCGTATCCAAACATCCGCAAAACCTCCCTTGTTTATTCATCATCTAACTCCCCTCTCCCTATGGCAGATCCGACATGACAATTGTCACTCCGAAGTGGTGACATCCTTTACTAACAGGCATTCCTCCGCTTTCGTATGATGAATTCAGATCATTTCGATTACGGAGGAGCGATTCCATGACAAACCCAATTCAAGAACCTATTGCAGAGCTGCGGCAGGTAACCAAGATGTTCGGAAGCAAAAAAGCCGTCAACCAAGTGTCGTTTACGATAGAGAAAGGGTCAATCACAGCCATTCTCGGACCTAATGGAGCAGGGAAATCAACCGCCATCTCCATGATGCTCGGCCTTAAAGACGCGAGCCAGGGTGAAGTTCTTCTGTTCGGACGCAGTCCGAAGGACTTGAAGGTACGTGAGAAGATCGGCGCCATGCTTCAAGAGGTCAGTGTTATGGACGGATTGCGGACGCGCGAAATTATCAATCTCATCCGAGGCTATTATCCGAACCCGCTAACACTGGATGAAATCGCGAGCTTGAGCGGACTTACCGCTGAAGAACTGAATAAATGGGCTGTCAAAATGTCCGGCGGCCAGAAACGCAAGCTCAGCTTTGCGCTGGCGATTGCGGGCAACCCCGAGCTGCTGTTCTTCGATGAACCAACGGTCGGCCTGGATACTTCTGCCCGCCGGTTATTTTGGCAGACGGTACGCAAGCTTGCCGATCAGGGCAAAACGATTCTGTTCACCACGCATTATCTGCAAGAGGCGGACGATATGGCCGACCGCATTCTGCTGTTCCATCAAGGTCAGGTTGCCGCCGATGGCACGCCGGAAGCGATCAAAGCCAAGCTGACACGAAGGTCGGTTTCCTTTATCGTGGATGCGGACCACCAGCAGGTCAAGGAGCTGCTTCATGAAGTACCCGGCGTAACCGATGTGTATGAACACAACGGCCGGCTGAACGCCGTAACCGATGATACGGACACGGCGCTGGCGGCTCTGTTCCGGGCCGGGCTGGCTGTACGCGACATTCGCATTGATCAGGGAAGCCTGGACGAAGCATTCGACCAATTAACGATGGATCAAGGGGAGGCTGTATAACGATGACAACTTGGAAACTGATAACCTTGCAGTGCAAAATGGAATTACTCCGGATGGTACGCAATCCGTATTATATTTTCTGGTCTTTGGCCATGCCAATTCTGTTCTATTTCATCTTTACGCGGGTCGTGAATACGGGGGCCGATGATACCGGACAATGGCAGGCCCACTATCTCATGTCGATGGCGTCCTTCAGTGTCATGGGCACCGCCATCATGTCGCTCGGCATTCGCCTCGTGCAAGAGAGAGTCCAGGGCTGGGCTGTATATATGCGGGTAACGCCGCTTCCTGGCAGCGTGTATTTCTTTGGCAAAATGTTTGTGCAGACGGTTATGCATCTGCTCTGCATCCTCGTCATTTTTGTAGCCGGCTACCTGATTAACGGAGTCTCCCTCACCTACGGACAATGGCTGCTCAGCGGACTGTGGATTCTGATCGCATCCGTCCCGTTTCTTGCCATCGGTACCTTGATTGGATCCATGAAACGGGTCGACACGGCAAGCGGCGTCAGCAACGGCATCTACTTAGGGCTGGCCGTTACGGGCGGGATGTGGTTCCCGATCGAAGCGATGCCTTCCATCATGCAAGCCATCGGCAAGTGGATGCCCTCCTATCATTTTGGCGGAGGTGCCTGGTCAATCGTTCGCGGAGAAGCGCCGGGATTGGATAATTTCATGGTTTTAGCAGGATATTTGGCAGTATCTATGTTACTATCCACCTATATTCGGAAAAAACAACAAGCCGATTAAGGGGATAGGATGATGGCTTCATGAAAAAATTGAAAGACGCGAAATCCGCAGGGTTTGAGGTTTTTCCAACGCAATTGGGGTTTTTCCCCTATCTGTGGCTCATTTATATATCTCTGCCCGTAATCAACATGATGAGCGAAGAAGGCTGGAAGATGGGGATTGGATATACGCTGATTGCCTTGTTTCTCCTCACATACCGCCAGCTTTACTTCGCTGCTGGCACGCCTCGTTTTTTCTGGTGGCTCGGCATTCAGATGTCCATCATTTTCATTCTCTGCATGTGGTACCACCCAACCTATATGTATATGGGGTTCTTCACTGCCAATTTCATCGGCTGGTATACCGACCGGCGCAAATTCACGATATCCCTTGTGACGTTTGCCATCATAGAGGTTGTTCCCTTAATCAAAAACGCAAGCATGCTGGGATGGAAGGATCTGGTCTTTATGATTCCTTTCTTTCTCATCATGCTGTTCTCACCCTTCGGCATCCGCTCTCTAAACCGGCGGCAGCAGCTGGAGAAGGAGCTCGCGCAGGCTAACGAGCAGATCCGCAATCTGATTAAAGGCGAAGAGCGGATGCGTATCGCCAGAGATCTTCACGACACCTTGGGTCATACCCTGTCTCTCATCACGTTGAAGAGCCAGCTTGTGGAGAAGCTGGCGGTAAAGGATCCCGAGAAAGCCCAAATGGAGGCCCGGGAGATTCAGAACACCTCGCGGGCCGCGCTCCGCCAAGTGCGTGAGCTGGTATCCGACATGCGGACCGCCACCTTGGCCGAGGAACTGGTCGAGGCCCAGATCATTCTGGAGAGCGCCGATATCCAGTTTAGCTGTGCCGGCAATCCGAAGCTGGAGGGAATTTCCGACCTGGCCCACAATATTCTGAGCCTCTGCTTGCGGGAAGCCGTAACCAATGTGGTGAAGCACAGTCAGGCGAGCCAGTGCCGGATTGCCATCGAGTCGCTGGGCAATGAGTGGCGGCTTGAGGTGGCCGATGATGGCGTTGGTCTTCATCGCAAGGAAGAAGATCCATCAGCTTCATCCAACAGTAATGGCCTGAAAGGCATGGCTGAGCGGCTGTCCCTCATCGGGGGCACCGTTGAGGCCAGCTCCGAGCAACAAGGCACGATATTAGTAATTCGTGTTCCGATCATCATCAAGAACCGGAAGGAGGACACTTCCCATGAGCATCAAAGTGCTGATCGCCGAGGACCAGAGAATGCTGCGCGGCGCTCTGGCTTCCTTGCTTGATTTTGAAGACGATATTGATGTGATTGGTCAAGCCGGCGACGGGGATGAAGCGCTGTCCCTGATTGCCTTGCATCAACCTGATGTATGCCTGCTCGATATCGAAATGCCTGCGCGCAGCGGTCTCGAAGTGGCAGAGGAAGTAAAGCTGCGCGGTTATCCCAGCCGGGTCATCATCCTGACCACTTTCGCTAGGCCTGGTTATTTCGAACGGGCCGTGCAGGCGGGCGTTCAGGGATACCTGCTTAAGGATGAGCCCAGTGAACGGCTTGCAGAAGCCATCCGCCGAGTCATGGATGGACGGCGGGAGGTCTCCCCTGAGCTCGTATTCGGTACGCTGTCAGGTGCGGGTGCCAATCCGCTGACCGAACGCGAACGGGAAGTGCTGCGATTGGCTGCCGACGGTAACAGTTCTAATGAAATTGCGTCGAAGCTCCACTTATCCTACGGGACTGTCCGCAACTATATGTCCGAGATCTTAAGCAAACTGAGTGCCAAGAACCGGATCGAGGCCATCTCAATGGCAGAGGAGAAGGGCTGGATATAGGCCCCTCACGGCTTGCTCACACACCTCCCCCCGTCTCTTTAAGACGGGGGCTTTTTGTACTTCACATCGAAAACAGGCCTACGTTGGCCTGTTTTTTATTTTTTTGGTTGACACATCTTTCCACTTGGCATTATAGTATGTTACAAGACTAACATACCGACAGGGTGATATCATGAATTCCAGGTTTGACGAAGGACAGCCGATTTTTCAGCAAATCGCAGATATGATTGAGGATGACATATTGAACGGGACATACCAAGCGGATGATCAGATTATCTCGATGTCGCAGTTCGCGAGTACTTTTCAGGTCAATCCCGCTACAGCTGTAAAAGGCATTGCCCTGCTTGTCAATGAAGGGATCTTGTACAAGAAAAGGGGGCTCGGCATGTTTGTTGCAGCAGATGCCAAACAGATCATATTGACCAAGCGGCAGGACCGGTTTTACAACGAACTCGTATTGAAGCTGCTTGATGAAGCGGAAAAGCTTGAATTGACCACCGACGACGTTATAGAAATGATCAAACAGAGAGATAGGAGATGAGCACGATGAACGCAATACTTACCTGTTCCAACCTGAGCAAGAGTTACGGGCGTACGGAAGCGGTCCGAAAGCTGGAGCTCCAGCTTGAAGAGAATACGATCTATGGCCTGTTGGGCCGCAATGGCGCCGGAAAGACCACGCTGCTTAATATGATGACCGGGGGATCTTTTCCCGACTATGGCAGCATCCAGATCTCGGGTGTCAAGCTTAAGCATGGGGAAACTCCGAAAGGGATCTGTTACGTAAGAGAGAAGAATTTGTTCTTCGGCGGTGCCAAGGTGATTGAAGTGCTGCGCTTAGCATCGGTCTTTCACGAGAACTGGGACTGGGATTATGCCCAGAGCCTGCTGAAGACTTTCAAGCTGAACCCGGACAAAAAAATCCGCCAGCTGTCACGAGGAATGGAGTCTTTGGTCGGTAACATTATCGGTCTGGCCAGCCGGGCCCCGATTACCGTATTTGATGAACCGGTGCTGGGATTGGATGTGCTCATGCGAGAGAGATTTTATCGCGTTCTGGTTGAGGATTATGCCAATCATCCCCGGACCATCCTGCTCTCGACCCATCTGATTGATGAGATCGCAACCGTTGTTGAGAAAGTTTACATCATGGATTCCGGCGCTATGTTATTGCATGACGATGTTGACCATATCCGTGCCAATTCTCATCTGTTGACCGGGAACCAGGAGCAAGTCGAACTGTTTACGAAGGATCGCCACGTGATCTATAAAGAATCTTATGGTAAAGGTTCCTTAACCGCGATATATGGAGCTATCCATGAGGCAGACCGTGCACAAGCCAACAAGCTTGGTATCGTTATTGACGGTTTACCGCTGCAAAAGTTTTTCTCCTATTTGATCGAAGGAGGCCAATCCATTGAATAAAACCACTGCGCTCATGAGGGCTTCATTTCTTCAGCTTCGACCTTATCTCCTGGTGATGCTGGGCACTGTTGCGATAAGTATGATTACAAATGTAATCGTAAGCCTGTCTCTTGGAGACAGTACGGAGAATACGCAGGTGTCTGCGGCCAATCTCCTCATCGTGTTCCTTATATTTGTAGGCAGCGTGCTCCCGGCAGGCTTGTTCCGGCGGGTAATGAATTTAGGAGCTACACGAAAAGAATATTATGTTGGCATGCTTCTGGTTTACTCCATATGGTCCGCCATTTTTGCTGTCCTCAATATCGTCTGGTTACAGGTGGAGATCAGCTTTATACGACAATACGAGAATACCTTCAACATCCTTGAAATCTTTGGGTGGACTCAATTTGGAATCGTTGGCATGTTCTTCTATCAATTCGGCGCGTACCTGCTTCTTATTTCACTACTGAATCTGTTGTTTTCCGGTCTGCGTCACATCATGGGCTGGGTGATCTGGGTGGTATTTATTGCGGCAATCCCGATCTTTACCTCCATTCCTTCACTCCGGCATACGCTGGCTGACGGCTTGCTGGCCCTTCTCTTCAACGATTCGCTGCTACAAGGGCTTGGGCTCACGCTGATTATCTCCCTCGTTCTGCTTGCAGGAGGCTGGTGGTTCACGGCCAGACGCACCATCGTTTAAACTTGTTTCTCCTAACAACGTGTTATTGTATCACTCTAGCACGAAAGGAATGATGAATCTTGAAAAAGGATGCTATCCCCTCTGAGGTGTTCCAGTCCTTTCTGTTATGGATCATTGCCATCGGTGCAGGAGTATTCGAGATGACTCTGGCTGTCATCGATTCGATATCCAGCCAAACGGGTGCTGGAATTGTCGGTATTCTCACTCAAGTCGCAGCACGAACCATGATGTTCGCAGTCCTTGTCTACATCATGGTCAGAATGCTTCGTGGTAAGAATTGGGCGCGTATCACACTCGCTTTGTTTTTAGGCGGGTTTGGCATTCTCTCCCTTATCATTGACCCCATCAAATGGCTCATAAATGGCGGTTCCCTTTGGGACGCATTTGCTAATGCAGACAATATTTCCATCCTGTTTGCCTCCAGCCGTATCCTTCATATAATCGCCGTTGTTGCAGCCTTGATGTTTATGTTCCGACCCGCGGCGAATCGGTACTTCAAAGCTGAATCGTAAGTCTCAGCACCCGCTTGATCTTGGAATCGACAAAGCAACAGCCCCTGACCTATTCAAGGCCCGGGGCTGTTTCATATTGATCAGATCACTTCAACCATTCTTCTTCGATGAACTGCATCATTTCAAAAGCACCATCAGCGGCATTGGAAGCCACTACAAGGGTATGACCGGTGGCCGGATAATAAGCAGACCGAAAATTCACCCCCGGATCATAGCCCATGACGTGGTATTTAAACACATTCTCATTTTTCTTGGTAATCCACACGCCAAGCCCATAATGCAGATCACTGCCCGGGACTTGTATATGTGAAGCCAGCAGCTTCTCGGTCATGGATGCGGTGAGCATCGTGTTGTTCATCAGCGATCTCCATAACTTGATCATATCCGGTGCCGTCACATAGGCCCCGCCATCGGCATAACCTTGAATCGGAATGGCATACTGGTTCGTTCTCCACGTGCCGTCTTCCTCATCAATATACCCGTAAGCCGTATTCGCGGGCAGACGATCCAGCGGAAAATATCCCGAATGCTGCATGCCGCACGGCTCCAATACAAACTGCTGGACATAGTCGCGAAACGGCATTCCAGTCTGCTGTTCAACGATCAGGCCAAGCACCACAAATCCTGCGTTGTTGTAATGGAATCTTTCACCGGGCTGAAATTTCATACGCTCATCCTGGAACAGAGGAAGGAAATCCCTTCCGTTACGGAGTGTATACATGGGAATTGTCTTCCACAGATCCTCGAAGTCGTCCATAACCTCTTCATCAAAGTAATCCGGGATACCCGAGCTGTGACTCAACAAATGAGAAACGGTAATCTCCGGGCTAAAATTAGGCAGCGGAATATCCAGACAATCGCTTAGCTTGCTGTCCAGCGACAGCTTGCCCTGTTCGATAAGCTGACAAACCGCAATCGCGGTGAACAGCTTACAGCCTGAGGCAATGCCAAACCGGGTGTCTGCTTGATTCGGGATCTGATCGGCCCGGTTTGAATAACCGAAGGCACCGTTCCATACGATGTTGTCATTTTCGTCGGTTACGAGCACAGCACCCGAAAAACGAATGCTGGCAGCAAATTCTTCTATTATATGTATCATAGCGAACCCCATCCTTTTCTAGTTAGGGGTATTTTACCATGCATCCTGAATGAGAGTCTCGGTACAAGATCAATATAATGAAATAATCCCCCTCATCACTTGATGAACGCTTCAATCAGTCTTCCAGTGGGGGATTTATACCAATGTTGATTCGCTTCGATTCTAATATCTCCACATCATGAGCAGGATCACCGGGACTGCAAAAATAAGCAACCCGGCACCAATCATCGAAGCGACCTGCAGCATGAATCTGTGCTTGGTTGGACCGGGCGTCTGCAGCATTCCGCATTGAGCGCATCTGTTAGAGGCAGGGTATACCTCGCCGCCGCAGCTGACACAATTCCCATTATTCCTCATGAATAACGCTCCTTTACTTGGAAAGACAACATCGACATCTAAACATCGCTACCATTTGTGAATATTATCACATAAATGTGATGACAAGTAAAGGCATAAATGATTCATATTCCACCTCAACCCTTCGCTCCGCCATAGTAAAGTTGCTCCGTGTCAACCTAAAAACAGGAAGCACGCGGCTCCCTGTTTTACATTTTCAAGCTTATTCTTTTCTGCCCATGAATACCGCTACGATAAGCCCCAGCAGCAAGGTTCCTACACTGGTAGCCATCATCCCCGTTCCGGATGGAATACCCGGAAACACGATAACAATAGATCCTAATATCAATCCAATAATCACGGCATACGTCATATATGGGAAACGGTCAAGCAAGTACCGAATCAACCGGCTGCTAACTACAAAGCCAACCACCACTCCCGCACCAATGACAGCTATAATTCCTATATTTAATGAGGAAAGAGCTGAAATGGCAGTAGAATATACGCCTAGAAGGAGAAGTACAAATGACCCGCTAATGCCAGGCAGCAGCATCGCCATGCTGGCTAACCAGCCGGATAAGAACAGTCCGATCCCGTTGGACCAGGTCAGGACCGTTATCGGATCGGATGTGGCATCCGTTCTGAGAAAGGCCGTCGAAGCCAATAAACCGGCTGCTACAATCAACACGACCACATGCACGGCTTTGAATTTGGTTCTTGCCTCCGCTTTACGTAGAATAAGAGGCAACACCCCTAAAATCAATCCGGTAAAGAAAAACTGGGTGGGCTCATAATAGCTTGCCAGCAGGTATTCAATCAAGCGACTCAGCAGCAATAGAGCTGCTCCAATTCCAACGCCAAGCGGAATCAAAAAGCCCAGCTGCTTCTTCCATTCCCTGCTGAAAAATCCGCTGATAGCCGCCAACAAACGATCATAGATACCGAGCACGACAGCAATGGTGCCGCCGCTTATACCTGGTATCAGGTCACTGACTCCCATCAGCACACCCCGATAAAGGTTCTTCCATTCTATCAAAATCATAATCCTCCTGCCTTACAAAGTGAATCTTATCGTGATAGCCCTGCGAAGGAGATTTTACTTGTTCTTGGCATGCAAAACCAAGTTTCCTACTCCACCAATCGCAAACAACAGTGAAACGACTCCAAATCCCCACTGCCAAGAGCTTCGATCCGTAATGAAAACAACCACCAAGAACGCTATCGCAGCCAAAAAATTAAGCAGCGCAACGATCAAAAATTCCTTTTTCTTCATTATTCATCCTCTACATTCCTACAGAATCAAATCGTCCAGTCTATAACCCACTGTGGTGATCATATCATATTTTTGCCGATGAAGGATGACCGTTTATATAAACTTACGGTACAAAAGTAACCGTCTGCTCCGTCCACACTGCTCTATCAAATGCCTTGGCCACTCCCTGCTGATCAATCTTCGCCTTCAGCACATATTTCCACTTCACTGAAGCCGACCATGCCTGTTCGAACAGAAATGGACGCAATTGAATCTCATGCTCGCTTGCCCAGGACGCCATGACCTTTTCCCCATCGATTGACATATCGAAGCCCTCTTTGAACCAAGGATGCTCCTGATCCTTGGGAACACCGGGTGCATTCATGTTTACATAGAGCGAGATATCATCGCACAGCTGCAGCAGGCCAAACTGCCTGTTAACCACATCTTCATCGGGAAATGAAAACTGTTCACGCAGTCTTTTTTGCCGTTCCGTCTCCGAACGGTAGAATTCTACCAGCGGGGCTTCCGCCGCATTTTTCATAAACGACGCAAAATGAAGGCTGCAGAGATACCCTGCATAAGGACTCATCGCTTCGATCTCATCAACACCCTTGGTATACATTAGCATTTTCGGCTGGACCGGATAATCGATAAAAGTATACGGAGTCCGGCTCTCGTCATTCCAAATCGGCGTGTCATCCATCCTAAGCCAAGCGCGATCATGCTCGGTAATAGCCAGCAGTACTTCTTCCAATACAGACTCATCCATAAACAGCTCTCGCCGGAAGCCCCGGGCAACATCGCCCGAGAATCGGCCATGGTCGTCCTGGGTAGTCATCACAAAAGCATCCTCTGTCTCGCGAATGATCATCAGATCGTCTCCCCTCTATTCATTCTCTACCCCAGATATGCCCTTCGCTTCATCACGGCAATGATGTCTCTGGACTGGCCTTGATGCACGCTCGTATCAAAGCACGAGATCAATTCCCAGCCGTCAATTCCGTAGCTGTTCAATAAATCCTCGAATTCCTCCTCGTTCACCTTGCCTCCGAGAAATCCTCCGGTTTTGTATTTCAGCGTTTTGTATTCCCATTGATCCATACGCGGCATCCTCCATCCTCTCATTTGAATTTGGATCACAAACTTGAACACTTTCTATAGATAAAATCAGTTCGTATCGCCAACATAGCAAACCACGGGGCGCGCAGCCTTATCCTGAAGCGGCTTAACCAAGGAGCGAGGGTATACTCTAATGTCATCCAATGCGGGCAGATCGATCCATTCCACACCCACCTGGTATTCATCCGGGTTATGGCCAAGAAAGGTATCCCCTGCATCCGCCAAGTTGCACTCAAAATAAAACTCCACTTGGTGCACATCGGAATCCCATTCCGCAAACTCGTGGTTGGACCCTATGTATTCACGGACGTGCAGCAGATCGCGAACTTCCACCTTACGCCCGATTTCCTCCTGGCACTCTCTGATCACCGCCTGTACCAAGGTTTCCCCTTTCTCTTGTCCGCCGCCAGGGAACAGATAGAAATCCCCCAAATGATCTACGTTTTTCGTTAGAAGAATTTGATGATTCCGCATAATGACGGCCTTGGCCGAGTTTCGTATCGGTTTCATGAGCTGTCTCCTTATCGTATCGGTTTCTAGTTCTGTATTCTATTGTAGCAAATATAAATCCTCCATGAGTCAGCCTGTAATTCGTACAAATACATGAATGTAATAAGCCGGTGTCCTATGAGCATGCTCAAAGAATACCGGCTCTGTTATAAACACATCGTGAATAAGTGCCCAACTCCCGAAGCCATCTAGCGCCTATATGAGCCACTCGCCCGCTTCTTGCGAACAACGGCCGCCACGCACACAATGATCAGCAGGATGAACCCCGCCGCAATCCAATCCTTAATATTCTCCCACGGAACAGCGTGATCAGCGTTATTTTCATTAGCACTCCATGCGATGGAAGTTTGCCATGGTCCACCTCGGATTTCAGAGTCATGTACCTTCATACGTAACGGGAGGCTACTTCACCTGCTTGCTCCTGCCATCGACGATCAACTCGATGCCTGGCTCGTTTATTCCGCCCGAAACACCGTATGAAGCATCGATTTGCTCTGTCGAACCCTCAAAGGTTTCTTCGACCTGCACCACCCCTCGTGGCCGAACCGTAACCACCTTAGGCTCGAAATCAACCATCTTCCCTCCAATATCAAGGCTTAGCGGGCGTACCGTAACCTGCTGCTCGGTACCATAACTGTAAATTTGAATCTGGCAGCGTGCCAGAATAGCCTCGTTCTCTGTACGATAATCGCATTTGCTGTCTTTTTTGGTATAGGCGACGCTGGATATTCCGCTCGAATTATAATTCACAACATACATCACAAACTCTGATATGAATGGGAAAATAACGATCCATGCAACACAGCCAATCATCACCCGGCTCATGATCTTCGGATAATGCGGGCGATAAATGCTCGTTACCCACAGAACGCCGATCGCCAATAAGATAAGACCTGCAATAACGGGCAGATGAAGACCTAAGTTGCCTTGCTTAGTCCATGGCGAGATCCCTGCCCAGCGAAACAGATCATCCCCGAACGAATAGCCCAGATGCTGATTGGAAATAAACAGCAACCCCATGATGATTGCGGAAATGGAGAGGATTTTACCTTTCAGTTATATCTCCCCCTTGGCGAACCCGTTTCCCACATTATAACAAATAAGAGACCCTGTGGTAACCTTAATTAATCCGTCTTGGTTAATGGTTTATTCTCTACAATACCCAGCCTCGTTCCGCTCTTGGCTTCATGCAGCAGCTTCCGGTCACGATGGATGAGACATAACAGCATGTGAAGGAACACAACGCCGTCCAGCAGCAATATCCCCAGCGCGTACATCGCAAGCAGGACATGAGAGCCGGTGACATTAACCGTAATGAACAGGGCATGGAACCCGCCCCATACCACATACAGCAGGCCGTTGCGAACAATCACTTCCTTCAGCTTCAGATGTTCGCCCGCTCCGCGGATCTGAACCCGGACGACCCATTTCCCCAGCGTCTGTCCCTGCATCATATAAGGCAGCACGATATGATATAAAATGACGACAATAAAATACGCACCCCTCACGTTCAGTACGGTCAACACGCCGATGATCGGCAGCACGACCCCTGCATCAATGCCAAAAGCGATCGCCCGGCGCGTATAACTGACCCGTTTCTGCGACAGATCCACCGTCTCGTCCAGTCGATCAAGGCGTGGCAGGTGATTTTTCATCCAATCCGCGAGCAAGAATCCCATCATCCCACCCATGGTATTCAACAGCAGATCGTCCACATCAAACAACCGGTAAGGGTGATCATAGATGCCGTAAATGCCGGTCACCTGGGTCACCTCGAAGAACAGCGAGAGTCCGAATGAGGCCACCAGGCACGTAACCCAGGATGCCCGAGCGTAATAACGCAGGAACATACCGAACGGAACCACGAGAAATACGTTAAACACGACCTGCAAGAAGGCTCTTTCCTTCAACAAATGCAGGTAAGTCGAGGGTACGCCCCATACCACCTTGGTCTCCTTCAATATATCCTGTATAAAATTCAGCGGAATCCACTGCATGACCGAGGCCACATTCATCGGGGCATTATGCCGCGAGGCAGGCAAAGGAAGGAGCACCAGATACACCGCGTTCATCATGTAGAGAAGAAATAGATACAGCAGAAATCCCCGGAATTTATTAAAATAACCATATTTGCGATACTGCACGATCAGAAAGGGAACTGCGCACAGCAAAGCCGCTATGGGAAAGGTTAAAAATGCATAAGATATAGGAAACAGATAGGCTTCCAGCATGCTCTTCGTTCACTCCCTCTGTGATGTTCTACTTATAAGTTACAGGATCAAGTTTAAATGACGGGGATTCCTATGTTTAAAATGCGTTTAAAAAAACGCACACCCGCGTCATAATCGGCCCTGCTGTTAACCCGGGGGTTTCCGGTTATACCCCAAAACCGAATAACCCACACCAGCAGTGTGGGCAGGATCACCGTATGCAAGAAGCATTTGTGTGAATGTCATCGGAAAAGCATGGTCATTGTTCCTACCTTCACGCATTGGTTGACGGGAGCCAGCCCCAGTACAGCTTCCATGAAGTCCCGTTATTTCTTCTGCTTACGCGCATCTTTTCCAAAGCTGATCTTCCTGGGAAGTCCCAGCGTGAACTGCTCACGATGCCCGTTCCACTCTATCTTTAGGGTTAGATCCTTGTTAGGGTTCATCATATCAAGCAGATGCTCCAAATCAAGCTTCCCTTTGGTTTCCTTCACGGCAGCATAGTCGATCCCCACGACGATTCCGCCCTCCATAAAGTGGCCCGCCATATCCTCCAGCCGATAGTCTACTTTGCCATGGTCGAGAGGTTCCTTTCCTAAGTACTGCAGCTTCAGCTTTCCGCCAAGCGAATCCTGAAGCACGGTAAACTTCGCATTGATCTTATCCTGATGGGTAATGGCATAAGTTGCTTTCCACTTCTCACCCTTGCCTGTTAAGGTCATGGTTTTATTTCGATTCACGTGGACACCCCTCCTCACCCAGCACAACCGGTTATCCCGATTAGGCTCATATCATAATAACGAGGATGCACAGGGAATGGTTTTTCAATTTTGCAAATAATCGATAATCTCAAGCAAATCGGTAATCTCCCCATCCTTGGCGAAGTCCGGATCATAGTAGGGATCTCGCTTCCAGATGCCCTTCATGCCGATACGCCGGCTTGCGGTTACGTCGTTGTCCGGATGGTCTCCGACATAAATCGATTCTTCGGCCTTTGATTTAAGACGACTTAATGTATTGGCAAAAATCCTTGGATCGGGCTTGCGTAAACCCTCCCATTCCGAAATCGCGATAAGATCAAAATAAGGCTCGATGCCAAGTCCCTTGATATTGTTATATTGAAATTCGCCGTAACCATTGGAGATCAGTCCGAGTTTTATTCCCTTACCTTTCAAGCTGTCCAACGCTGCATACAGATTGGGGAAACCGACGCAATGATGATGGAACTCGGATATGTAATCGGCCAGGAGGGTATCCCATGGCAGAGGTAGAGCAAACTCCTCGATTAGCTGACGATATACTTGATCCTTCCATACATATCCCCTGCGATCCAGCTCAACAAACCGTCTCACATACACCTCTCTGTCCACTGACGCATCATGGAGCAATAAACGATCATATTGGTCTTGTACGAAGCGAACCAGTGATGTATCGCGGTCAAGCAGGGTCCCGTCCAGATCAAAAACAACGGTAGTAATCATAGCGTCCATCCTTTCTCTGAGAATACAGGTAATAGCTTAAACGATAACCCTGCAAGCTTAGGAGAGTTGCCGCACCATCATCCTGTTATTTAATCCTCCGCTTTCCGGTATACCCGTTCCGGCCTGCCTACCGTGCCATAGGAAATATCCGCCACGAGGACGCCCTTCTCCACGAAGTACTCCAGATATCTTCTCGCCGTCGTTCGGCTAAAGCCTCCACGTTTGCCCAGTTCCTCCGCGGTCCACACGTCCCCGGACTCCTCGATGTAGGATAGGATTTTCTCGCTCGTCAGTTTATCGATGCCTTTTGGAAAATATACTTCCCTGTCCATCCGTTCACCGGCACGCCATAACAGCTGGTCAATGCCCTGTTGATCGATCTGCTTGTTCGCGCCGCCGAGCTGCTTCATCTGCTCGTAATATTTCCGATAAGCTTTCAGCTTCTCCTGGAAACGGTCGAAGACCACCGGCTTGATCATAAAATCGTACACTCCGCCGCGAATCGCCTCCCGCACCGTATCGAATTCCTTGGCTGCCGTTATAATAATAACATCGGTATTCGGATATCCCCGTTGAATATGCTGCAGCAGATCCAATCCCGACATATCGGGGAAATACAAATCCAGCAGCACCAGATCAGGTGCCAGAATATCCAGCTGCTCATGCGCCTGGGCCCGATCCGTTGCAATGCCGACGACCTCGAAGCCCTCTACCTTCTCAACGAACCGTTGATTAATGCTGGCAATACGCACATCATCCTCAATGATTGCTACCCGAATCATGAACATCTCCCCTTGTTTTTGGTATCTTGACCGTGAACACGGCCCCGCCTTCAGGTTGGTTGCGGAATGCAATGGTACCCTGCAGCTGCTGTATGGTCCCGTTGACGATCGATAGGCCAAAACCTCGATTGCGTTCCCCCTTGGTGGAGTAACCCAACTCAAACAGTCGATCCGTTCCAGCCTCGGCAATACCGGTCCCGCTGTCGGATACTTCGATCATTAATTCATTGGCCTGATCGTGTAACTCTATCCTAACCCATCTATTCTCCGATTTGGATCCCATTGCTGCCTCCATGGCGTTGTCGATCAAATTACCGATAATAGTAACGAGCTGGTTTCGGCTAATATGACTGGGAATGTCTTTAAAGGAACTGCTCCGGTCGATCTCAACCTTCACCTTCAACTCGCTTCCGCGATTAAACTTTCCAATAAGAATGCCGCCGATGATGGGATCGGGAATCTCCTGCAGCAGGAATTGAATCAGGTTCTGGTGCACATCGGTCTCATGCGTAATCAGATCCATCGCCTCCTGGTACGATTCCAGCTGAATCAAGCCGTATATCGTATACAGCTTATTGGAATATTCGTGCGTCTGCGCGCGCAGCGCTTCCGTATATCTCTTCACCTGCGTGAGCTCTTCGGTCAAGTGCAGCAGCTCGGATTTGTTTCGAAAGCTGGAGACCGCCCCTACAATCCGATGCTCATGATCATAGATAGGCAGCCGGTTCACCACAACCGCATGATCGTTAATGACCATCTCTTGATCTTTCTCTGCTACCCCGGTTTGCATCACCTCCAGCAGCCTGGTGCCCGGGATAACGTCGTGAATATACTGTCCGGCGATCACCCTGCGCTCCTCCGGATCAATCAGCATCATGGCTGTATGGTTGGCCAAGGTTACGATGCCCTCCCGATTGACAGCGATAATGCCTTCATGAATCGTTTCCAGAATCGCCCGTTTCTCTTGATATAACAAGCCGATTTCCTTGGGCTCCAGCCCGTGAATGGATCGCTTGACGCTGGACGATATCCATATAGCGCCGCCACATCCCAGGATTAACGCAATTCCTGCAAAGAACAGGACACGATTGCGATACGATTGTGCCGATATCTCGATATCCTTCATTAAAATGCCGACCGATACGATACCGATGATTTCATTCTTATCATTGTAGATCGGCGTCTTCCCCCGAAGCGAGGGTCCCATGGAGCCAATCGCCTTCGATGTGATGCTCATGCCCTGTAATACCGGGCCGTTGTCGCCACCGACCATCTCTTTGCCGATCCGATCGGCGAGCGGATGCGCATAACGGATCCCTTCTCGATTACCGATGACGATATATTCCGCGTCTGTCTCCAGCCGAATTTCCTCCACCACAGGTTGAATGATGGCAGACGGGTTCTCTTCCTCGAACGCGTCCTGAATGACGTCCATCTCCGCCACGGCCTTCGCCAGCTTTAATGCCGAAGCGCCAATGCTCTTCTCCAGCGTTGTGACGAGCAGCCGCTCAAAACTGAAGGTCAAGGCGACAATAACAGAAAACAAAAGGGTGCCTATAAGCAGAATCAATCTAGTCTGTAAACGCATTCATATTCCTCCATAAGGATTGTCGCCATAAACGTTGCTCTGATTTCCCTATTGTATTCTAGATCACACCTGTAACAATAGTCTCTGAAAAAAATCGGCCGTGAATTTTATGAACAAAATTAGCGAAATGAAGCTTTTTCAACTTATGTCGCAATTCTATTCAAGCCAGATTCTCGATGATAGTATAGAGGAACCCTATAAGGTAAGCGCTTACAGTAATTACGAGCATTGGTTATCCATAAAGGAGGAACTTATTCATGCTGAAACGAACCGGCTTCAAAATCATAGCTTCTGCACTTGTCCTGGCGATGAGCCTGACAGCCTGCAGTACTTCCGGAAGCAGCACCGGCGATTATCCGAAAAAACCATTTATCGTGACCGCGCCTTCAGGCGCCGGCGGTGGGTGGGACAAAACGGCCCGTTCCCTCACCAAAGTATTAACGGAGACGAAGCTCATCGAACAGACCATGACCGTTGAGAATAAACCCGGCGGCGGCGGGACCGTATTTCTCGCGGAATATGTAGCAAAAGACAACGAAGATCCCTACAAGCTATTCGTGAGTTCTCCGCCAATTCTCATTAACAATCTGAAAAAAGAAGGGAACAGTCCGTTCGGCTACAAAGACGTGACACCGCTCGCCCAAATGACCAAAGACTATGGAGCGATTGCAGTACCGGCAAACTCCAAATTCACCGACCTGCAATCGCTGATCGACGCGATCAAAGCCGATCCCACTTCAGTCACGCTAGCTGGTGGCTCCGCTCCGGGCTCGATGGACCACTTGATCAGCGTTCTGCCTGCATTCAAATCCGGCGTGGATCCGAGAACCGTGAAGTACTTATCCTATGATGGCGGCGGCGAAGCCATCGCGGCCCTCCTCGGCAACAATGCCGACGCGATCGGCACGGACATCTCTTCGCTCGGCAGTTACTTGAAAGCCGGCAAGATCAAAATTCTGGCCGTTACTTCAAGTGAACGCCTGGGCGGAGACTTCGCAGATGTACCGACCCTGAAGGAGCTCGGTCTGGATGCCGAATTTACGATCTGGCGCGGCGTATTCGGTCCGAAGGGACTGACGGAAGAACAGCTGGCCTTCTGGGATAAAACGCTGAAGGCCCTCTCCGAGAACGAAGCATGGCAGAAAGAGCTGGTTGCCAACGACTGGGCAAGCGAATACCGAAACGCTGCTGACTTCAAGGCATTCCTTGAAGAACAGGAGCGAGACGTGCAGGAGCTGCTCACAGCGCTGGGTATGCAGAAGTAAGCCTTGGAGTTGAGGGAGCGGTGCGCTCCCCTCTCCCGTTTCATCCTTGAGGAGGTGTCCACCTTGAACAGAACGTTTGACCGCTACGCCAGCATCGTATTTCTGCTCCTTGGCATCGGCTTTATGTGGCAGAGCGCCAAGATCAGCTCATCCGCGTACGGAAGCACCGTTGGCCCTAACATATTCCCGTTCGGCCTCGGGCTGGCGCTTGTGCTGCTGAGCATTCGTTTGTTTTATGAAGCCCTGAAAGCCAAGCCGACGGAGAATCGTACAGAGAAACTGGACTACAAACGGTTCTTCATGATTTTTGCGGCAGCCTTTCTCTATGCCTATTTCCTGGAATTCATCGGATATATCATCGGTACCTTCCTGTTCCTCCTGTTTGCGTTTCAGACGCTGGAACGAGGCAAGTGGCTGAAATCCATTCTAATCTCCGCGCTGTTCTCCGGCGGCGTGTACGTCATCTTTGTCGTCTTGCTGGAAGGCTCCATGCCGGGCTTCCCGTCTTGGCTATCATGAGCATGGGAGGAATCTACAATGAATGTTCTGGATTATCTGGCGGACGGCTTTATGACCGCCTTGCAGTGGCATAACCTGCTCTTCGCCTTTTTAGGCGTGCTGATCGGCACTTCGGTCGGGGTGCTTCCCGGCATCGGTCCGATGAGCGGCGTCGCGCTTCTGATCCCCGTCACTGCCTCGTTGACTAGCGGCTTGCCGGCGGAAGCGGCAGCAACCAGCTCAATCATTCTGCTGGCAGGCGTTTATTATGGAGCCATGTATGGCGGATCTACAACTTCGATTCTGCTGAACACGCCCGGAGAGTCCTCTTCCGTCGTTACGACGCTGGACGGCTACCAGATGGCGAAGCAAGGCAGGGCAGGCCCCGCCTTGTCCATCGCTGCAATCGGCTCGTTCGCAGCCGGGCTCTTCGCGCTTGTGGCGTTGATCGCACTGGCGGAGCCTTTATCCAATGTAGCGATTAAATTCGGCCCAGCTGATTATTTCTCGCTCATGCTGCTGGGACTCTGTGCAGTAAGCGGGCTTGCAGGCAAATCGATCACCAAGGCACTCATTATGACCGTATTCGGTCTGCTGCTCGCTACCATCGGCATGGATACCGTATCCGGCGTCGCCCGATTCACCTTCGATATCCCCATCCTGTATTCCGGACTGGAATTTCTAACGATTGCCGTCGGTTTGTTTGCCCTTGGCGAAGTGTTTAAATCCATTCTGGAGAGGGACTACGCAGCGGGTCCAACTTCCAAGATCGGCCGCATCCTGCCGACACGCCAAGACTTGAAGGATAGCGCAGGACCGATTGCCCGCGGCTCGATCCTCGGCTTCTTTATCGGCATCCTGCCGGGGGCCGGCGCAACGCTTGCTTCCTTCTTCAGTTATATCGTTGAGAAAAAGGTTAGCAAGCATCCCGAATCCTTCGGCAAAGGCAACATCGCTGGCGTTGCTGCACCCGAGTCAGCCAACAATGCGGCATCCGGAGGCGCTATGATCCCTCTGCTGACACTGGGTATTCCGGGTTCCGGAACAACTGCCATCCTGATGGGGGCACTCATCATGTACAACATCCAGCCAGGCCCGCTGCTGTTCGAGGAGCACCCTCAAGTTGCATGGGGACTGATCGCCAGCATGCTCATCGGTAACCTGCTTCTGCTTGTACTGAACATGCCGCTGGTTAAAGTATTTGCCAAGGTCATTCAGACCCCGGCCAAATATCTCATACCGATCATCATTGCCATCTCCATCTTTGGCGTTTACGCCGTTCAAGCACAGATCTTTGACCTGGTCCTGCTGCTCATCTGCGGCATTGCCGGCTTCCTGCTGGCCCGCAATGACTTTCCGCTCGCGCCGCTGGTGCTCGGGCTCGTGCTGGGTCCCATGATCGAGAACAATATGCGCCGGGCGCTGACCACATCCAACGGCGACTTTATGATCTTCCTGCAGAAGCCGATGTCGCTGGCATTCCTCATCATCGCCTTGCTCTGGATTATCGTTCCGATTCTACTCAAGCGAAGAGGCAAGGAAGTTGTCGTGAACGAAGAAGGCTAACCCATCATACGTATATCGATAAGCCAAGGAGGCAGTCATGAATACCAGCAAACTAGGCGGCAAAAGTGTCATCGCAAGAATCGAAATGCATACGGAAGAAGCAAGCTTCGGCGAAGTAACGGCCGCCATCTTCGAGGCGGGAGGCGATATCGTGGCCATTGACGTTATTCAGACGAGCAAGCATACCACGATTCGCGACGTTACCATCACAGTGATCGACACTATCGACATCGACATTATTGCCGAGCGCATTCGCACCATGTCCGGCGTTCAGCTGCTGCATCTATCTGACCGCACCTTCCTGCTCCATCTTGGAGGAAAGATTGAAACCAAGCTGAAAGCTCCGATCCAGAACCGCGACGACCTCTCCCGCGTCTATACGCCGGATGTTGCTCGCGTATGCATGGCAATCCACGAAGAACCGCGTAAAGCCTTTACGCTCACCGTCAAGCGTAACACCGTAGCTGTCATCTCCGACGGCAGCGCCGTCCTGGGACTTGGCAATATTGGCCCCTATGCGGCCATGCCGGTGATGGAGGGTAAGTCGATGCTCTTCAAGCAGCTAGCGGATGTGGACTCCTTCCCAATCTGTCTGGATACACAGGATACCGAAGGCATCATTACGGCGATCAAAGCGATCGCTCCCGCGTTTGGCGGTATCAATCTGGAGGATATCTCCTCGCCGCGATGCTTTGAGATTGAGCAGCGTCTGCGCGAGGAATTGGACATCCCGGTGTTCCATGACGACCAGCATGGAACCGCCGTCGTCCTGTATGCAGCCTTAATCAATGCGCTGAAGGTCGTCGGTAAATCCGTAGAGAATCTGAAGGTTGTCGTCTGCGGCATTGGCGCCGCCGGCGTTGCCTGCAGCAAAATACTTATGTCGGCGGGCGTGAAGAACATCATCGGCGTCGATCGCCTCGGCGCGCTGACCGCCGATCAGACGTATGACCATCCCATGTGGCAATGGTACGCCAGCAACACCAACCCCGAACGGCGCTCCGGTTCACTTCAAGACGTCATCCAGGGCGCCGACGTATTCATCGGCTTGTCTGCCGGCGGAATCCTGAAGAGAAAGGATGTTCAGACGATGGCAGAGCGCCCGATCGTCTTCGCAATGGCCAATCCGATCCCGGAGATTCTGCCGGAGGAGGCGGAGGATATCGCGGGTGTCATTGCAACAGGCCGCTCGGATTACCCGAACCAGATTAACAACGTGTTATGTTTTCCCGGTATTTTTCGCGGTGCCCTGGACTGCCGAGCCTCCGCCATCAACGAGGAGATGAAACTCGCCGCGGCCGAAGCGATCGCATCGGCGGTCACGGACAAGGAACGGAGCCGGCATTACATCATTCCGAGCGTATTCAACCAGCAAGTCGTCAGCGGCATCCGGGACCTTGTCATCCAGGCAGCCATCCGAACCGGGGTCGCGCGCCGTATTCCAAGGGAATACCGCTAACGGTTACGATTCATGAAACGGGAAGTATTCGCCAAGCACCAGTTGCAGCTGCAGCTCAAAGAGGATGGATCCCTAAGATCTATAGAGCGACCCATCTTAAACCATAGTGATATGAGTATTTAAAGAAAATGCAAAAGAGTACGGTTTCCTCTAGGACCGTACTCTTTTGCTTCCTACCTAAACTGAAAACTCAGCACGTGTAATCTTAGCCGCACCGGCCCATTCCTTTAATGCCCAATCTTTTTACTTTCGCTCTGCCCGATACTCCATAATCCAGCAGTCCCGCAGTTCACCTTCATGCTGTTCATGCTTCTCCAGCAGTCGGACCTTCCGGAAGCCGCACTTCTCGTAACAAGCAATCGCCCGTTCATTCCATGCCTGCGGGTCCATTACGATCCGATCAGCCTGCCTCTGAAACACGAGATACTCCACCATGGAAGTCATGAGCTTCGTACCGATGCCTCGATTCCAATAATCCGGCTCCCCGATGAATTGATCCGTGGCGAAGGTTCTGCAGTCTGCATCACTCTCGTTATATCCATACTCGCCTAACGTCTCTTCATCCAGAAGATAAAACTGAATATATCCGATCGGTTTCCCCTCATGCTCAATGATGCAGCGAGTCTCATCATCATCCACGTAAAAATGCTCCCGCACCCGCTCCACGTCGTGAGGATTGTCCCGTCCCTCATAATACTGCAGCACATCCGGATTGGACAGCCATGAAGCCAAGGATATTTCATCCTGCTCCTCCAGCTCGCGAACCGTAATCGGTCCAGCCTCGTACACCAGCATCGCGATCCCCCCATCTTCCCTTATTAGATCCCCAATTCTCATTCTTCAGATTACATCCGCAAGCATCGTGATAGAGGTTCCGCTCATGCCCACCTCCTGGAATCCGAACCGCTCATATAATTTCATAGCGGCCGTATTCTCCGGAGCGACGCTTAACGATACCTTTTGAATTCCCCGCTCCTTCATTCCTCTGAACAATTCCTTCATCAGGGCCGTTCCGAGCCCTTGCCCGCGGGATTCCGGCAGCAGCGCCATGCCCAGTTCCGGAATGTCGTCACTCACGTAACCGAACCCTTTGTTCCCTTCATCAAAATAACGGATCGTAATTGAGCCTGCCGGCTTCCCTGCGGCATTCACGGCAATATAGCCTAAATCGCCCTCTCGCCCCCAGTCCTCCACATATTTTTTCATGAACGGCTCTTCGAGTATGTCCCGACTGAAAGGCTCCTCTCCCTCGGGCACATACAGGGACTCATACAGCATTTCCCGTAGAAAGGATTCATCCTCCCGGCCAGCGACTCGAATATGATATGAACTCATGTACATCTCCCTTTCCTCCTAGATACGATCCGTCAGTACAGTCCATAACGCCAATCTCTCCGGATCGAAATCGTTTCGGCCGTAATGGTCGAGAAAAATATCCTTGTAGTCATCGTTCCCCAGGTTATATCGCAGCGTCCATATCCCCCAATAGAGGTCGTAGTGAAGGTCTCCGATCCCGCCATAACCCAGATCGATAAAACCTTCAAGCTGGAAATCCCTCATTATCAGATTCGGCAGACAATAATCGCCGTGGAGCAGCACATCATGATCTGCCGTTCCTTGCAGCTTCTTAAGGCTTAATAGAGCCTGTTCTCTTCCGCCCGGAAACCCTTCGATATCTTCCGTTTTGTTCATGAAACTTTCCTGATATTCCTGGAGAAGTTCAGCCGTTCGATTCGGAAATGGACAATCGGCAGCAGATACAGAATGGAGATAACGCAAACTCTCCCCAAACACGGCAGCCAGCCGCTTCGGATCCTTCAGATGGCCTCCGGACACCCCATCATGCCCTTGCAGGGCGACGGTCAGCAGGTAGTCGTTCTCGCCATGCTGCTCATAAGCCAGCACCTTGGGAGCCAGGCCTTTTCCGTGCAGATAATCCGACATCATCCCTTCTCTCTTAAGTTCACCCCGTTTCGTTATCTTCAAAAACATCGGTTGGTTCGCTCCCTCGATGTACAGGGTTTTGGCCTGTTCCGATGAGCTGCTGTCATAGACGGCAGCGGTTTGGATATATGGCTGCAAGCTGGCAGGCAGCGCCTTGATGTCGAATGGAATACGTACTTTTTTCATCGTTCCTCCACACCGACCCCAATCGGTCGGCCTCAGTTCATATAGAATAAAGACGTCCCCATCGGAACGCCTTCGGATCTGTACTGTATGAATTGGCGCTTTGCCGGCCTAATCCTTCCCTACCAGCCGGTAATTTTTCGTTTAAACTATTTTTGATCCCTGTTATCAGAACGGAACTCCCTCGAAGTACACCACCTCGGCCAGACGAATGTGCAGCGCTTTATGATCCCCGACCGTCAATTGAAGATGATCCACCGCAACGCCGGATAAGATCCCATCGACTTTTCCCGCGGTGGTCATAATGACTACCTTGGCTCCTTTATGCCGGAGCAGATGTTCAATAAATACCGGTTCAACCAGCGCTGCGTAGTGGGCTGGCTGCGGAATTGCCGGGGTACGCGGCGCGTAATTCGGCGGTATAGGTTGGGGCGGGGGATAGGCATAGTAACCCGGTGCATAACCCGCAGGCGGGGCTGGATAACCAAAATGATTATGGTTGTTCATGAAAGACCTCCCATGCCAATATTATTCCTACACCCTTATGTATGTCCCGGGAGGGGCCGCTATGTTAACAATCCTCATATTTATATTCGTAAAAGCAAGAAAACCGCCCAACCTCCCTTCCATTACGCCTTCTGCGCAATCAACTTACTCATCGCATGCCGGTGCGGGATACCCGATGAGTTACAATCAAAAATCACCTCCGGGCAGCTGTGAATCAACCAATCGTGATAATGCATCATAAGCTCCCCGGATTTCCAGTCGTAAGCGTACGGCTCATCCTCGGGAGGAGGCGCAATGAACGGCTTTTGTACGAATACATTAAGGCAATGAAGCCCCTCGGCCGACGTGAATTTTTTATAATTAGCAAAGATCTCTTCACGGTACTCGGGTCTGATATAATGCAGAACGCCGCTGGAATACAGCACGTCAAACTCCGAATCCAAACGGTAATCCGAAATATCCGCCTTAAATACGTTCACGTGAACCCCAATATGATCGGCCAAACGCTTCGTTTTCTCAATCCCCGCATCCGAAATGTCGAATGCTGTGACATCATAGCCGTTACGCGCAAAAAACACGGCATCCTTCCCTTCCCCGCAACCGATATCCAGCAGCTTCACCCTTCTTGTGGGAGGGATCATTTCTAGCACCTGATAACAGGCTGCATTCGGCTCCGTGCCCCAATAGTACTCCGGTGTTTTGTACTCCTCTTCATATATGCTGATTGGCTTGCCCGTCACAGAATAACCAAACAACTTATCGATGCTGACATCAAGCAGCAGTGACAGCTCCGGAAGCAGCGCAATATCGGGCATGGTCTGTCCCGTTTCCCACTTGGACACCGCCTGGAACGTCACGCCCAGCTTGTGGGCCAACCCCTCCTGGGTGAGCCCCCGTTCTTTGCGGTATCGATGAATATTTTTGGCTAACATGTCTCTCATATGAATCACGCTCCTATATAACCACATTGTAGGGGCGCTGCGTAAGGCATACAATAACCTGATTATTGAATACCGGAAGAATTCAACCGTCAGTTGAGAAATCATCCAAATCCAGGAATTCGATGGCCCGGCATGTTACAATAAACCTGTTTTTATAATTACTATAGATGATAATGAGGGAGAAACTCGTGAACATTAGAAAGCTGAATACTCATGAAAAACCCCCAATGGACCTGCTGCTGCTTGCAGATCCATCGGTAAGGCTCGTGGAGGACTATGTAAAGCGCGGTCATTGTTATGTCGCTGAAGAGAACACGCATCCCATTGGGGTCTACGTCCTGCTGCCTACAAGGCCTGATACGATCGAGCTCGTTAACGTTGCCGTAAGCGAGAATCTGCACGGCCAGGGATATGGCAAACAGCTTGTGAATCATGCCATCGGGCAGGCCCGAGAGCTCGGATATTCAACCATTGAAGTCGGAACAGGGAGTACGGGCGTCGCGCAGCTGGCGCTGTATCAGAAATGCGGATTTCGGATGACAGGCATCGACCGGGACTTTTTTGTCCGTCATTATGATGAAGAAATCTACGAGAATGGCATGCGGCTGCGCGATATGGTGCGGTTGTCGCTAGATTTGTAAGGTTTAGGTCTGGGCAGATGCACCATTTCTCCATCCGATGAATAGGCTATCGCATATTGATTATGGAGGAGAATCTACTTGAGCATGAGTCAAAATCCGAGGCATCTCGCTTGGCATGAAACGTTGGAGATTCATGAATTAACCGCCTTTCAGGCAAATAACCTGATGGGGTTCAAGATGTCATTGCATGATATCAAGGACCCGGAGCTCCATGGGCTGTATACTGAAGCGATAAATGGAGTAGAACAGAACCTGAGGGAGCTCCTGCCTTATTTTTCACAAGCGCCCACAGGAACCCGCAGTCTTTCCGGTGCCGATTTGTTTGCGTATTACGCAGGCCATCTGCTGGGCTTCGCCAAAACCTCTGTCCGCAGCTACGCCATTGCGATTACCGAAGCCGCAACGCCAAGCGTAAGAGAAACCCTGCAGAAGCAATTGAACAAAGCCATTGAACTGCACGGCAAGGTCTTCTATTTCATGTATGCTCGCGGTCTGTATCCTTCCTACAATTTGAAGCAGCTGCTGGAGAATGACGTGAAGAATGCCAACAAGGCATTAAGCCTGTAACCTCAGCAAAAAAAGCCCCGGGCTACACAAGACAGGTTAGGTACGAGATGTTAGTCTCGCCAAAACCGTCAGCTGTATAGCTCAGAGGCTTTTTCTATTTCACATATCATCCCCTAAAAGTCAGGGATTATTTATTCAGCGTTTCGCTCCAGTCATGCACCATATGGCCTTCGAGATATTTCTCGCAGTCCATAGCGGCCATACAGCCTGTGCCTGCGGCCGTAATCGCTTGGCGGTAACGTGTGTCCTGGACATCGCCGCAAGCGAACACGCCCGGGATGTTCGTCTCTGTCGTTCCCGGTTTAACCAGGATATAGCCTGTCGGATCGGTTGTAATCTGATTGCCAAGGAAGCCCGTATTCGGCGTATGGCCGATCGCCACGAATACGCCTTCCGCTTCAATCAGTTCTTCTTCTCCCGTTTCATTGTTGCGGACCTTCAATCCTTTTACACCAGTTTCGCTGGTAACCACCTCAACCGGCGTACGGTCCAGAGCCCACTGGATCTTCTCGTTCTCGCGCGCGCGATCCTGCATGATCTTGGATGCACGCAGCTCGGTGCGGCGATTCACTACCGTAACGCTGGAAGCAAAACGCGTCAGGAAGCTGGCTTCCTCCATCGCGGAATCGCCGCCGCCGATGACAATGATTTTTTTCCCGCGGAAGAAGAACCCGTCGCAAGTGGCGCATGTGCTTACGCCGCGACCAACGTTCTCCTGCTCTCCCGGAATTCCGAGATACTTCGCGGAAGCTCCCGTCGAGATAATCACGGACTCAGCCAGAAGCTCGCCCATGCCCTCAACATTCACCTTGAACGGACGCTCGGAGAAATCAACGGACTCGACCCAGGCGCTCTTGAACTCCGCACCGAAGCGCTCCGCTTGTTGACGCATATTATCCATCAGCTCGGGGCCCATGATTCCTTGCGGAAATCCGGGGAAGTTCTCAACCTCGGTCGTTGTCGTAAGCTGACCGCCCGGCTGCATTCCTTCGATAACGAGCGGCTTCAAGTTCGCCCGTGCCAAGTAGATGGCTGCCGTCAATCCGGCAGGTCCTGTTCCGATTACGATTGATTTGTACATAGATACGGCCTCCTTTAAGGTGTCGATTTCTGTTACGTGCTACATCCTATTCAGGACTTATGGAATCTTCATGTACCAAGGTCTCCTAAGTATCCGAATATGGGTTCTTACTTAAATGTTTTCCGTAAATGGCCGGAAATTATCATCCGGCTGTGCTTTCGTTTCACATACGCTATCCATTTGACGTGCGTAACGGCTCACCGTTGATGGCGAAATGCCGTAACGGACAGCTACCTGTTCATAGGTCAGAGTTCTTCCACGCTTCTTGGCCGTCAAATATTCCAATGCCGCTGCCCAGCCCTCCACATTCCGAATGTTCGGAATATCAGGGTACAGCCGGCTCAGGAACTCGGACCAGAGATTCTCCATCTCTTTTTTCCAAAAAGCATCTACCCGCATGTCCATAGTCTGCTCTGCCCTCTCCAACACCGCCTTCCAGGAAGGCAGCCAATCCGGCAGCACCTCGCGGGTCTTGCTGCTGGATATATCGCGATCGTCGCGGCGTTCCTTCAGCCGATTGCTTGCGGCCTCCATCTGCTGAAGCACCAGGCGGGCGGCATCCTTCAGCTCCGCATCCTCTCCCGGTTCCTGCAGGAACGATTGCAGCGCGTGCTGCACCTCTTCATCGGCAATCAATTCCAGCGTCCGGATCACCTGCAGCTTGGTATGGGGATCGCCATGTCGGAGCGCCCAGAAGAACGAAGAACGAATCAGCGGATTCTGCTTCGCTTCCTCCGTCAATTTGTCGCCGTCATGCTCCCAGCGTTTGAACTGCTCTTCGAACGGAAGATGATAGTGATAACTCACCTTCATCTGTTCCGTACCGGTCTCTTTACGCTTTTGCAGCTGTGCCAGATAGAAATCCGGAATCACCGAATCCCCATCCAGCTTCAATGCTTGCCGCCAATATTTCTCGGCCCTGTCATAATAACCGCTATTGCATGCCGCAACGGCCGTGTAATGATACAGGCTAGGATCTCCGCTAAACTCCTCATCCTTCAACAACCGGCGAAAATGACCGTAGGCAATTTCGTGCTGCCCCAGTATTCCCATCGTTGTCGCCAGCTTAAACACATGCTCCTGATGGAAAGGAACCGTCACCGTTAGCATGTCCATCAATCGGTCACGCTGCTCCTGATTTCCTTCATGCTGAAAGAAGATAGCCAGATTGCATAGACCGTGCAGATTGCCCGGCTCCTGATCCAACACCTCGCCAATGGTGCGCTTCGCGGTATCAAAGCGTCCCATATAATAATAGGCTAGAGACAGATTGTTGCGCGCAGCCAGAAAATCCGGATTATCCTTGACGATTTCCCCCAACAGCTTGACCGCTTGTGCGAATTTCCCTTCCTCAAGCAGTGCCCGCGCATGCTCATGCTCGACCACGCCTTCACGACTCTTGATCCGGTTCAGCTTGGCTGGACGATTCAGCTCGTAATGAAGCAGCTCCATCATCTCCTCAGCCTCATCCAAAAACTGACCGCTCGGGTCTTCCTCCAGATAGGTAACAAGCGCTTCTTCCGCTTTCTCGAATTGCTCCATATTGGCGTAATTGTTCGCCATATAGAAGTAGCACTCCGTCATCAACGGGTCAACCTGCTCCAGAATGTGAGCCAGCACATCGTTGGAAGCTTTATAATCTCCCGTCTCTGATAATATACCCGCCATATTGCAATGATTCACCGGATTATCCGGTTCATATTCAACAGCTTTGCGAAAATATTTCAGAGCCTTGTCATATTGGAAACGATCAAGCGAACGAACCGCGCGATCGAAGAAGAAATTGGCATTCATCTCGATAGATATAACATTGTGGGGGTCACTGGACCCATATGGATGACCATTCACGAAAAGCAAGGCACCTCCTTTAACTTGCTCCTCTATCCACAACAGTATAACACAAGTTTCAACGTCATTTGCAGAAAAAAGACACCAGTTTACACACCGGCGTCTTTGAACAAAGTGGCGATCGATCCGCCCTCGATAATAATATGGGTTGCCTGGGCCAACATGGGCGCTACGGACAGCACCTTAAGCCGCATTTTGCAGTGATGGTCCGGGAGCACAATGGAGTCTGTGACCACGATTTCCTCGATATGTGCATGGTCGAGACGGTCAAGTGCTTCACCGGAGAAAAGACCATGGGTCGCGCACACAATGGCATCATTGGCTCCCCGATCCTTTAAGCTTTCCACCACTTGCACGATGGTGGTTCCCGTATCAATCAAGTCTTCGATAATAATCGGCGTGCGACCCGCTACATCCCCTATAACATGGGTAATAACCGCTTCGTTATGGGCAGGACGCTGCTTGACCATCATGGCAAACGGCGACCCCAGGCGGCTCGAAAGCTTCTCGGCCGTCTTCGCCCGACCGGCATCGGGAGAAACGATAACCGGATTCTCGATGTTCTTGGACTTCAGATACTCCGTAATCAAATCCAGCGCAGTCAGATGATCCACCGGTATATTGAAGAAGCCCTGAATGGCTGGCGCATGCAGATCGATGGTTATCACGCGGTTGGCACCGGCTGTGGTCAGCACGTCGGCTACCATTTTGGCCGATATCGGTTCACGCGGCGCTGACTTTCGTTCCTGTCTGGCATAACCGTAATAAGGCACAATGATATTGATCGTTCTGGCGGAAGCGCGCTTCGCGGCATCAATCATCACCAATAGCTCCACGAACATTTCATTGATAGGGTGAGAAAAGGACTGCAGCAGGAAAACATCGCAATTGCGGATGCTCTCTTCAAAGTGCACATAAACTTCGCCACTCTGAAAGCGGGAAATCTTGATCTTTCCCGGTTCAACTCCCAACTGCTGACTGATATTTGCGGCAAGCGTCGGATTTGAAGTGCCGGCGAACAATCGTAATGAACGATTCATGAGGACCTCCTGACGAGAGTGGTTGATAATGTCGGCTGATGCAGCGATCTCGTTGAAAGCGCTATCGTCAAATCAGGCCGTTCCCGCCTCCGTCAACCTCTTCGAAGAAGAGTCTCTAGGAGTAGAAAACAGCCGTCTGCAATAAACCTGTTTGCAATTAGTGCTTTTCTTTATTATACATGGTTTCCCTCAACATTCAAAAGCACCATCTCCCGCTTCCGGTTACGGAAGGTCGCAACCTCCCGAACGCCAAGCTCCGATAGCAGTGCCCGGGCCTGATCCAGATGCTCGCCCAGCTTCATCGGCTGGTGGGCATCCGACCCTAAAGTCAACGGAATGCCAAGCTTCATCGCTTCTTCCAGCATGCGGCGGCTTGGAAACATTTCCTCACAGGCCTTCGATAAGCCGGAGGCGTTCAGCTCCATGGCTTTTCCGCTTTGGGCCACGGCCGCAAGCGCTCCTTGCTCCAAAGCGATCACTTCCGGCTTCTGCTCGGGGCCCGGCCCATAACCGAAACGCTTGATCACGTCCAGATGACCCATGATATCATAGAAGCCGGTCGCGGCGGCTTTCTGCACCGCATCATAATATCGTCTATAAACCTCAAGCGGAGCCTTGCCGTCCCAGCCTTGGGTCTGACGGTAATCCGTAATATCCCATTCACCAAGAAAATGAACGGAGCCAATGACATAATCCCATGGATAGTCATTCACAATCCGCTCAATCTGTTCTTCATAACCCTCGATATAATCGCCTTCGAGTCCGATCCGAATGTCAATCTGCCCTTGGTAGCGTTCCTTCAGCAGCAGGCACTCTTCCACATAACGCGGCAGCTCGTCCATCGGCATGGCCATCTCCGGATAGTACGCCTCCGGATCCACGTGTATCAAGGGCATATGATCCGACAAGCCCAATTGATCCATCCCGAGTTCAATGGCGCGCCGTACATACTCCTCCAGCTGCCCCTCGGCATGTCCGCACCGGGCATGGTGGGTATGGTAATCAATATGCATCGGTAAGCCTCCTAATCGCGGCGCGGCCGTTCATGGCGGCGGCTTAGCTCATCCATGATCTCATCCAGCGGGAGCTTCCGCTCCTGGAGAAGTACCAGCAGGTGGTAGATCAGATCGCTGATTTCTAGCTTAAGCTCGGCGTTGTCTTTATTTTTGGCGGCGATGATTGTTTCCGAAGCTTCTTCGCCCACCTTCTTAAGGATTTTGTCTACCCCTTTATCAAAAAGGTAAGTCGTATAGGCTCCTTCAGGCCGCTCCACTTCACGCTGGGCAATGACCTCTTCCAGCTCGGCAAGCACCGCAAACCGCCCGCTCTCTGCAGCTGCATGGTTGTTCACAGGCTCGCTCTTCTGCCCCTGAACCGTAATCTCATTGAAGAAGCAGGTCGTTTGTCCGGTATGACAAGCCGGTCCCTTCGGATTCACCTGCAGCAAGAGGGTGTCTCCATCACAGTCGTACGTCATGGAAACCACGGTTTGAACGTTCCCGGAAGTTGCCCCCTTATGCCACAGTTCCTCGCGCGAACGGCTCCAGAACCAAGTTTCCCCGCTTTCCAGCGTCAAGCGGAGAGACTCCCGATTCATATAAGCCATCATCAGCACCTGCTTGCTCTGTGCATCCTGTACAATCGCCGGCACCAAGCCCGAGGCATCCCAACGGATATGCTCGCTGACCTGCTCCAGGGATAAATCCTTCAACATATCTTCGCTCACCGTATATCCACTCCTTTTTGACTAAGCTGCAACTTCAGATGAGGAATCGAAATCTCTTTATAATGAAAAATCGTTGCGGCAAGACCCGCATCCGCCTTGCCTTTGGTAAACACGTCATAGAAGTGATCCTCTTTGCCGGCGCCGCCGGATGCGATGACCGGGATCTGCACCGTCGAAGATACGGCAGAGGTTAGCGACAGATCGAACCCATCCTTCGTTCCGTCCGCATCCATGCTGGTCAACAAAATCTCGCCCGCACCCAGGCTTTCCGCCTGCTTTACCCAATCCAGCGCTTTGATGCCGGAAGGCGTACGTCCGCCGTGCGTGTACACTTCCCATTCTCCCCACGCTTCGTTGTACTTGGCATCGATGGCCACAACGATGCATTGGGAGCCGAATTTTCGTGCTCCGGCCGAGATGAGCTCCGGCTGCTTGACCGCTGCCGTATTGATCCCGATCTTATCCGCTCCCGCCCGCAGAATCCGCTTCATGTCCTCGACGGACGAGATGCCTCCACCCACGGTAAAAGGGATGGCAATTTCTCCTGCCGTTCTCCGCACGACTTCCTCCATCGTCGCCCGGCCTTCGACCGATGCCGAAATATCCAGAAAGACTAGCTCGTCTGCGCCTTCCCGGTCATAGAGTGCCGCCAGTTCCACGGGATCGCCCGCATCGCGGAGATTCACAAAATTTACGCCCTTCACCACCCGGCCGTCCTTCACGTCCAGGCAAGGTATGATCCGTTTTGCCAGCATGCCTTTCCCCTCTTCCCCTATGAACTCTGTCGATCAATCGCTTATTTGAACGGAACCTTGGTCCGGCCTCACTTGATTCGCGTAATGGCCTCGTTCAGATCAATATTGCCTGTATACAGTGCCTTGCCTACGATTGCTCCGCCTACACCGTCACCGCTGTGCGCGCTGAGCGCCAGCAAATCGTCCAGCTTCGTCACGCCGCCCGAAGCGATGACCGAGCGGCCGCTGGCTTTGGCAAGCGAGACAATCCCCTCCACGTTAGGCCCCTGCATCATCCCGTCACGGGAAATATCGGTAAAGATGAAGGTTTCCGCTCCTTTGGCTGCCAGCTCCTTAGCCAACACCTCGGCTTGAACCTCGGACGTCTCCAGCCAGCCCCTGGTTGCCACGTATCCATTGCGCGCATCGATCCCGATGGCCACCTTATCCCCGTACTTGCCCAGCACCTCTTCCGTGAAGACACGGTCTTCAATCGCCGCCGTACCGATGATCACCCGGCTGACGCCAAGCGACAGCAGCCTCTCCACATCCGCCAGCGTGCGCAGGCCTCCGCCTACCTGAACCGGAACTTGGACGCTGGCTGCGATCTTCCCGATGATATCGTCATTTACCGGATGGCCTGCCTTGGCTCCGTCCAAATCCACGAGATGAATAAAGGTGCCGCCCTGCTCTTCCCATGATTTGGCTACCTCCAGCGGATTATCATTGTATACCGTTTCTTGATTATAATCGCCTTGCACGAGTCTGACGCATTTGCCGCCACGAATATCGATTGCCGGATATATGATAAAAGAGGACATCCCCATTCCCACTTTCCTTCTGGTCTATTTGATCGCCTTACATTACGTTAAAGCCAAGAAATTACGAAGCAGGCTCATCCCAAGCTCCCCGCTCTTCTCGGGATGGAACTGCATGCCGTACACCGAACCGCGGCCCACGATGGCCGTCACTGGCTGACCGTAATCAGTAACCGCCAGCAAATCAGCCTGAACCTCAGGAAGAACATGATACGAATGGACAAAATACACATGACCTTCCTCAAGTCCCGCAAACAGCGGATGCTCCCGCTTCCCGAACTGCAATGAATTCCAGCCCATATGCGGCACCTTGTAGTCACCACCCGTAAACCGAACAACCGATCCGGGCAAAATATCCAGCCCTTCAAACTGGCCATGCTCCTCGCTCCGGCTGAACAGGAGCTGCATGCCGAGGCAAATTCCCAGCAGCGGCTTCCCTGATTCCGCAGCATCCTTCATGACCGAGTCCAGCGAGGTTTCACGCAGCTGCTCCATGGCATCGCCGAACGCGCCGACGCCCGGCAGAATGATGCCATCCGCCGCCAGAATCTCCTCCCGCTTCCCCGTGACGAGCGGCTCATACCCAAGCCGCTCCACTGCTTTGCTCACGCTGTGCAGATTGCCCATGCCATAATCCACGATTGCAATCGCCATCGATTAGAGCACTCCCTTCGTGGAGGGCACGCCGGTCACCCGCGGATCCACGGTAGTCGCCTCATCCAATGCACGGCCGAGCGCCTTAAATACCGCTTCAATCATATGGTGGGTATTGTGTCCGTAATGAACGATGACATGCAGCGTAATACGGGCTTCCAGCGCCAACTTCCACAGAAATTCATGAACAAGCTCGGTATCAAAAGAGCCTACTTGCTGCGAAGGATATTCCGCTCGGTACTCAAAATGCGGGCGATTGCTGATATCTACAATGACTTGAGCAAGCGCTTCATCCATCGGTACAAATACGCTGGCATATCGCTTAATACCCTTTTTATCGCCCAGCGCCTCGCGGAACGTCTGCCCCAGGCAAATCCCGATATCTTCCACCGTGTGGTGGTCATCGATCTCAATATCTCCCTTCGCTTTCACGCGAAGATCAAATTGGCCATGCTTCGTAAACAAATCAAGCATATGATTCAGAAACGGCACATCGGTCTCCAATTCCGAGATCCCGGTTCCATCGACATTGAAATCCAAGGCAATATCGGTTTCATTGGTTTTGCGGCTCACGCCGGCTGATCTTGCTGCTGCATCCAAACTGCTCACGTTGACTGCCTCCTCTATACGTATCTAATATAACGAATCATTGATGCTCCTCTTTATTGATTAACGCTCCTGCTCCAGTCGAATCTCGATCGCCCGGGCATGGCCTTCAAGCCCTTCTCGCCGGGCCAGCTCCATAATCTGCTCTCCGTCGCGCAGCAGCGCTTCCTTGCTATAGTAGATCAAGCTCGATTTCTTAATGAAATCGTCCAGATCCACCGGCGACGCAAACCGTGCCGTCCCATTCGTCGGGATGATATGATTCGGCCCTGCAAAATAATCACCTACCGGCTCCGAGCTATATGGCCCGAGGAAGATTGCGCCTGCGTTCTCGATCTGGCCCACGATGGCCATCGGCTCCGCCGTCACGATCTCCAGATGTTCCGGCGCCAAACGGTTAATAACTTCTATCCCTTCGTTAAGGGATTCCGTGATGATCACCGCGCCGTAAGTGTCCACGGAGGCCCGGGCGATGTCGCGCCGCGGCAGCAGCTCAAGCTGCCGCTCTACTTCGGCGGCAACGGCCTCACCCAGCTTGCGTGAAGGCGTTACGAGAATGGCCGAGGCCATCTCGTCATGCTCTGCTTGGGAGAGTAAATCCGCCGCAATATACGAAGCATCCGCGCTGTCATCGGCTAATACCGCAATCTCGCTCGGACCGGCCAGGCTGTCAATATTGACCGCACCATATACTTCTCGCTTGGCCAGCGCAACGTAAATATTGCCGGGACCGCAAATTTTATCAACGGGGGAAATGGTCTCCGTACCGTAGGCCAACGCCGCAATCGCCTGAGCTCCTCCAACGCGGTAGATCTCCGTAACGCCGGCCTCGGCCGCGGCTACCAGGATATAGGGATTAATCCCATCCTTCCCGCCGGTTGCCGGGGGAGTGACCATGACAATCTCAGGCACGCCTGCCACTTGCGCCGGGATCACGTTCATCAGCACGGACGAAGGGTAGGCTGCCTTTCCTCCGGGCACATATACACCCACGCGTTTCAACGGACGAATGATCTGCCCCAAGATGCTGCCGTCGGCTTGAAGATCCATCCAGGAATTCCGCTTCTGCTTCACATGAAAAGCACGTATGTTATCCGCGGCAGCCTGAATCGCCTTTACAAACGAAGGCTCCACATGATCATAAGCTGCTTTGAGTTCTTCATCCGTTACGCGAAGCTGATCTGCGGTCAGACGGACACGATCCAATTGCTCGGTATGCCGCAGCAAAGCAGCATCTCCTTCGGATCGAACATCCCGCACAATCGCTTTCACAACTTCATTCTGCTCTGGTGTGCCGTAATCATTTTCCCGTTTCAGCTGAAAGTCCCGTGCTGATACAACCTTCACCTTAATCTCCCCCAATCCCGCTGCTTGCATCACATTCTGTTTTCGATATACGCATATCGTTCCTAACTCAATCGATTATCAATCTGTCCGATCACCATGCTCATCCTGTTTGTACCTGTGTTTCTTAGCGCTGTTTATTCGCTCCCTCAGACATAATGACCGTTTGCAGGCGATCGCATAATGCCTGAATTTCATCATTCTTCATCCGATAGCTGACGCGATTGGCAATCAGGCGACTTGTGATCTCAAAGATGCTGGTCATTTCAATAAGTCCGTTCTCCTTGAGCGTTTGGCCTGTTTCCACCATATCCACGATCCGGTCCGCCAACCCGATAAGGGGTGCAAGCTCAATCGAACCGTTCAGCTTAACCACCTCAACCTGCTGGCCTTGTTCACGGAAATACTGCGAAGCGACATTCGGATATTTGGTAGCAACCCGCTGACGAATGCCCGGCTTCCAGTCCGGCAAGCCGATAACCGACATCCGGCACCTTGCGATGCCGAGATCGAGCAGCTCATAAACGTCCTTGTTCTCTTCCATCAGCACATCCTTGCCAACGATGCCAATATCCGCGACACCGTATTCCACATAAGTCGGCACATCCACCGGCTTTGCCAGAATAAATTCCATTCCTGCCTCCGGCAAGGGAATGACCAGCTTGCGCGTCTCATCCACATCGAGGGGAATCGGAAGTCCGGCTGAACGGAACAGCGCGGATGCTTTTTTATATATACGCCCTTTGGGCATCGCTACTTTCAACGTTTCCGCCACGTTCAAATCCTCCTGACCTTGACCTATATAAAATAGGGTGATATATCAACGTTCTATCGAAGGGTAATGATCTCCTGGTAGCCTCTGTTAAGCAGACTGCCGGATACGACGGGCACGCCTTCACCGCGAATATTTGCCGAATCCGGAATGATCGAGGTGATGACGGTATGGCCCTGCGCCCGCAGTTGTGACGCTTTTGCCAAACCTTCTTTGCGATAGGAAGCCGTGTAACGGATCAGTATGGGCAGCTCTTCCGCAATCTCTCCCCCCTGAACCCCATCCAGAATGCGATTGGTCTTAAGCGCAAAGCCGGTTGCCGGAACCGCACGGCCAAACTGCTGCAGCAGCTTGTCATACCGACCGCCGCTCGCTACGGGTGAACCAAGTTCAGCAGCATAGCCTTCAAACGTCATACCGGTGTAATAGGAGAAGTCTCCGAGCATCGTCAGATCAAACAGAACATGCCTGGAGACATCGTATGCCTCCAGCACCTCCCATACTCTGCACAGATGCTCAATAGAAGCTCTTGCGAGATCGTTGCTGCTAATCTCAAGTGCCTGCCCGGCAATCTCCCGGCCCCCGCGCAGCTTCAGGATTCCCTCCAGCTGGTCCTGCTGTGTCTCCGTAAGGAGCAGACTGGCAATGGTGTTACGGTATCCGACATAGTCGCGGTTCAGCAGGTCCTGCTTCAGGCTCTCTTGATCCTCCGTCCGCTCAGGCAGCACTTCCTGGAGCAGGCCATTAAGGTAACCCATATGCCCCATCGCGATTTTGAATTTCTCCACGCCTGCCGCCTTCAGGGATTCGATCGCCAGTGCAATCACTTCGGCATCGGCCTCCGGCGTATCGTCGCCTACAAGCTCTACTCCCGTCTGGAAAAATTCAGCCTCCCGGCCCGCCTCCTCTTCGATTGCGCGAAATACATTCGCATGATAGGACAAGCGCACCGGTAACGGCTCATCCTTCAGCAGCGACGACATGACCCTTGCTATGGGGGCGGTTAGATCGGACCGCAGCACCATGGTCGTTCCGCGCTTATTCAATAATTTAAACAGTTTTTGGTCCGACGTAGAGCTTGCCACGCCTACCGTATCGTAATATTCCATCGTTGGTGTCATAATCTGCCGGTATCCCCAGCGGTCCATACATGCCAGCACTTCACGTTCAATCCGGCGCAGCTTCGTGACCGCATGAGGGAGATAATCACGAACACCTGCCGGTTTCTCGAAGCCTTTCGGTTTAGACATGACGCTCCACCTCAAATTCAGAAAAGTCTTTAATATGGTAAAGTGGTACCTTGCTAATAAATTAAAGGATATTGGCTATATTACCATGAACTCTGCCCGATCGTCAATGCATCGTGGAGGCTTCCTGCTGTGTATCGTTCTCTGTTGTTCTTCACCTTAGCCGCCAAAGAATTCGCTTAACTTCTGGGTATAATTGTAACACAAGAACAAGCTGGAGTGGCTTGCTTGTCTGTGGATTGAATCTCTCATGTCTTTAGCGGCATAAATAAAAATACATTAGATGGTATCGTATGGTTAGGCCACCCCGTAATCTCTAGATCGCTAATCATACAAAAAAGCCGCCCGATTGCCGGACGGCTTTGCTTCATAATGTCTGGTATGAATAAAGAATATGCCTGCTATGATTATAGATCAACTGATTTCTTGCTGTCGCCTGCAACGGTGTCTTTTCTCTGCGATGGCGCTTTTGGAGCTTTGGATGATGGCTTCAATGATCGTGGAACGCTGCCAAGCAGCACCCAGGAGCCTGGAATCCATCGGAACACCGTTTGTACGACCAGCGCACTAACAATCAGCGCAGTTACCATGCCGCCATAAATCCAGATGAGATAATCATCGGTTACCGGATTCAGCTTGAGATCGTACTCCCGATACAGGAACAGCCAGAGAGGATGCACCAGATAGATCGCGAAGGACAACTCGCCAATCCGCGTCAGCACCTTCACGATGAGTCTCCAACCGCTGTTATACAGCCAGCTGGCCAGCTGCATCAGCACAATGGCGGAGAAAACCGTGTGCAGATTCCATAACAGCTCGTACAACAGGGAGTCGTATTTGGCACCGTGCAATCTCTGATTGTACCAAATCTGCACGTGCGTCAGCGCCATCGCGAGCCAGCCCGCCCATAACACGACTGTACCTGCTCTTTGACCTGACGTCTGCTTTTTCCAAGATGACGTAAGCCAGCCCTTGAATTTGTCGTAATTCATCGCCAGATAAGCACCCAGCATATAGTAGGCTAAATACGAGATCGCCAAGCTTCCTTTAAACGTGTAGTGCAGCTCGTATTTATTCCATATGATAAAGCCCCATTGCAGCAGGAACCCGATGGGAACCGCCCACCGTACGAGAAACCGGGACGATTTGAACAGCTTGAGGAAGATCGGAAACAGGATGTAGAACTGCAAGCTAATAAACACAAAGTATAAGTGCGTATAGTTCTGCCCCCGAATCAAGCGTTCAAAGAATATCGGCATCTGTGCCCATAGATCAAATGAGCTGTTGAGCAACCCGTTCTGATACATCCGCACAAAGAAATAGATGATCGAGAACAACACATAAGGCAGCAGAATGTACAAGAGCCGCCGTTTGTAGAAGTTTTTGATCAGATCCTTAGTCAGCGGCCGATCCGCATAGTTATAGAACAGCACAAAGCTGCTTAGGAATATAAACGAGGGTGTGCCGTATTTAAAGAAAATATTCAAAAAATTAATAATATAATAGAATCGCGAATCAATCGCATCGACCGTTGCAAATGAAGTCGCATGAACGTGAAGCACGCCCAGGATGGCCAGCGCGCGATAAATATCGAGCTGCGGGAGCCTTTCCTTTTTGTTCAGCGTTGCACTCATGTCAGGCGTCGCCTCCTTGTTTTTCAAGTTTTTTCATAGAGTCATTGTATAAGGATAGGCGGGCAAAAAAGTCCCTCAAGGCTATCATACCCAGGGGACTATTGAATCGCTTTGTGTCATGTTATCCTCTACTCATTCTACAATAATTCAGGTAGCTTGAGAACCTAACTTGTCACATTACCTCAAATTGACTCACTTTCCGTTGATGTCCTCTTCAGCTCTTGCAATGGATTGCCGCCTACAAAAACACCCGGTGCCACATCTTTATGTACGACAGACCCTGCAGCAACAACCGCTCCATCTCCGATCGTTACACCAGGCAAAATCGTGGTGTTCGCGCCGATGAGTACGTTCTCCCCGATCCGCACTTCACCCAGACGATATTCCTTTATTAAATACTCATGGGCAAGAATCGTTGTATTGTAGCCGATCACCGAATTCTCGCCGATGGATATTTTCTCCGGAAAAAACACATCCACCATGACCATCAATCCAAACGCGGTATGCCTCCCCACCTTCATCCCGAGCATATGGCGGTATATCCAGTTCTTCAAGGGCAGAATAGGACAATAGCGGGCCAACTGGATAAAGATGAAGTTCTTGACGCCCTTGAACGGGCTCACGGTGCGGTAGATTTGCCATAACGCGTTGGGCCCTTCTACAGGATAACGGGTAATCTTTCTGGCCATGCTGCCAAAACTCCTATTCCTCTTGAAGTCCTACGATCTCATACAGGTCTTTCATATCCTTTAAAACATAATCCGGACCATACTCCATCAGCTTCTGCTCACCCTTCAGGGACCAAGCTACAGCTGCGGCCTTCACGCCCGCCGCCTTGGCAGATTGAATGTCGACCGGGCTGTCCCCGATCATCAACGTCGTAGCCGGATTGGCGCCGAGACGCTCGATCGCCGTCAGAACGGGCTCAGGATGCGGTTTCGGATGCTCGACGTCGTTCACTGTCACAATCGCCGACATGAAGCGCTCCAGATCGTACTTCTCCAAAGTCATCATCGTGGAGGGGCGGATCTTCGTGGTTACGATCCCCAGTGAAAGCCCATGACGATGAAGACGCTCCACGACTTCATTTACATGGGGGAATGGTCTAACCATCTCATCATGATGAAGCGTGTTGAAGGAGCGGTATGCTTTGATAAGCGGACTAACGTCATCAACGCCCCCCGAGAAAGCCTGCAGCTGCTGCTCCAGCGTGGTTCCCATATGTGGAATGATCTGCTCCCTGGTTAGCGGTCCTGGGGCCTGAGCCTCAAAGACATGCAGAAACGACGAGATAATCAATTCATTCGTATCAATAATGGTTCCGTCCAAATCAAACAGTACGGTTTCGATCATGCTGCAACTACTCCTTTTTGTCCTCCGTATCTGGTTTTATTGCCGGAGTATCTTCTACTGGGGACGGTTTGACTTCCGTCTCCTGGACTTGGGTTAGAGGGCTTTTGTCAGCCGTCTCTGCTGGCTCTGCTGCCGGTTTGTCCTGCTTAACAGGTGCCTGCGCAGATGACTTCGCGGCTTTATTGGTCTGAAGGTCCGCTTCAGGCGTAGGACCTGCTCCGGTCTTCGTTGACACGATGGGGTCCAAATAACGCACATTGGCGCGACCCGTTACACGGCGCACAATGATCAGTACGATGCCTCCAATGACAATCAATACAGACAGCAGCTGGGAGATCCTAATATTGCCGTAAGCCGGGTCCAGATGGCCCAGTTCAAAGCCCATCCAAGTCATCGGTGCCCATAACGTATTGTTAATGAAGTCGGCAAGTCCGGCTGCGCCTTGGAACGCCAAACTGTCCGTGCGCACCGCTTCAATGAAGAATCGGCCGATGGAATACCAGATGAAATATCCGATGAAGAGCTCGCCTGCGCGCAGGAATTTCTGTCTGCGAAGAATAAGCAGGATGACAATACCGACCAAGTTCCATAAGGATTCATATAGGAAGGTAGGATGATGGAATACGCCTTGTACATTCATTTGATTGACGATGAAATCAGGCAGGTGCAGCTGCCCGCGTAAAAAGGACTCGCTGACAGGACCGCCATAGGCCTCCTGGTTAACGAAATTCCCCCAGCGACCAATGATTTGGCCGGCCAACAGAGACGGAGCACAGATATCAGCAATCCGCCAGAATGAGTAGCCTCTTCTACGTACAAAGATCAAAGCGCAGATAATGGCCCCGATGAGAGCACCAAATATCGCAATCCCGCCATTCCATGTTTTGAACACGTCCAGGAAGTTGTCCTTATAATCTTCCCATTTAAATGCTACATAATAAATACGTGCACCAATAATTGCCGAAGGTACGCCAAGCAATACCAAATCCATAAAGAACTCCTGCGGAATGCCAAAACGCTTCCCCTCGCGAATGGCCAGCAACAGCCCCACCAAAGCACCCAGCCCTAAAATCAAGCCATACCAATGAACACGCAGCGATCCGATGGAGAACACCACCGGATCGATGAGCAATGTTTGCATCACTTATAACCTCCCTAGTCCTAGTCCAAATCGTCCATATCTTCAGCAATCGTAGCTGTCAGTTTGTTCGTAAACTGCAGCGCAGCATTCAGTCCCATTTGTTTCAGTCTGTAGTTCATAGCTGCCACTTCAATAATAACCGCAAGGTTACGTCCTGGACGAACCGGAATGGTGACCAGAGGGATGTCCGTCTCAATAATTCGTGTTGTTTCTTCATCTAACCCCAGACGATCATACTGTTTATCCTGCTGCCAGGCTTCCAATCGCACAACAAGGGTAATCCGTTTATTGTTTCGAACGGCGCCTGCACCGAATAACGTCATTACATTAATAATACCGACTCCGCGAATCTCCAGAAGATGGCGAATGAGCTCCGGCGCCGTACCGTGCAGCTGAAAATCCGATGTCTGACGTATCTCCACCGCATCGTCCGCAATTAATCGGTGTCCGCGTTTGACGAGCTCCAGTGCCGTCTCGCTTTTCCCGATACCGCTTGAGCCTGTTATCAGCATCCCTACGCCATAAACATCGCACAATACCCCGTGGATGGTTGTAGTTGGTGCAAGTTTGCGTTCCAGAAAGCTTGTGAATCGGCTTGTCAGAATGGTTGTTGCCATGCTGCTGCGCAGTACAGGCAAACCTCTCTCATTCCCGAGTTCCACCAGTTCTTCCGGCACCTCCAAGGAACGTGTTACCACGATGCAAGGTGTTTCTTCCGTGCACAGGCTGCGCATACGCTCTTTACGCTCTTCCGGCTTCAGCATTCCGAAGAAAGCCAACTCGGTGCGCCCCATAAGCTGAACCCGTTCCCGCGGATGGTATTCAAAATACCCGGCCATTTCCAATCCCGGGCGATTCAGATCGTCCGTTGTAATCTGACGTTTCAAGCCTTCCTCACCTGCGATGACCTCCAGCTGAAACTGCTGGACCAGCTCGGATACCTTCACTTTCTTGGCCATGGTCTTACCCCTCTTCTTCCATTGTATGTTGACATCACAACGAAACCGTCATATGGCACGGCCCGTCTTGGATGATATATTCCATCATTCAGCTATTCCTAAAGAACACTACTGTACACTTACCTGCGATCTTGGAAATTACCATGAAATATGCTCAACATCCCATATGTTCAATACGTATGTATGCCTTGCTTTGTGCTTATCTTATCGAAAAAAGCCAATGAATGCAATTCTAACCGACTACTCCATTGCGACATTAGGCTTATATAGGGGTGTACTTTAAATAGATTGCTGCCCATGGAATACCTCAATTGGCATCGGCAAAGGATATCCAAACCTTTTCCCAGGGCGTGAATGCTAGCGTGATATTGTCTTTTTCTCCTAAAAAAAACCGCCCCTTGAGGGGGCGGTTTTCAAGAGATCCCGATTGCTGAAGATTAGTCTTCGAGCAATACGTTCAATTCAGACTCTTTATCAAAGATATGAACTTTGTTCATGTCGAGTGCCAATTTCACATTGTCGCCTTCGCGAGTAGTCGAACGTCCGTCTACACGGCCGATAACCGTATCGGTACCCAAGCCGCTCAGGTACAAGAGCATTTCGTGACCAAGGTTCTCGGTTACATCGACTTTTGCAGAGAAGATCGTATTCGGGGAAGCTTCCAGGAAGACTGGCTCTTCATGAATATCTTCCGGACGAACACCCATGATCACTTCTTTACCAATCATGGATTTATTTTTGAGCAATTGTGCTTTACCACCTGGTACTTGAACGTTCAAGCCCTGGGAAGTGAAGTATACGCCACCGTTTTGTTCGGACAATTTACCGTTGATGAAGTTCATGGTTGGGGAACCGATGAAACCAGCAACGAACAGGTTGTTCGGATTGTTGTACAGTTGCTCTGGTGAATCCGCTTGTTGAATGATGCCGTCTTGCATAACAACGATACGATCACCCATCGTCATAGCTTCTGTTTGGTCATGCGTTACGTAGATACAAGTGGTTTCAAGACGCTTAACCAGCTTGGTGATTTCGGCACGCATCTGACCGCGGAGTTTCGCATCCAAGTTGGAAAGCGGCTCATCCATCAAGAAGACTTGTGGATCACGGACAATCGCACGACCCAAGGCAACACGCTGACGCTGACCACCGGACAGAGCTTTTGGCTTACGCTCAAGCAAATGCTCGATATCCAGGATTTTTGCTGCTTCACGTACACGCTTATCGATTTCGTCTTTCTTCACTTTACGGAGTTTCAAACCGAATGCCATGTTCTGATATACGTTCATATGTGGATACAAGGCGTAGGATTGGAATACCATCGCGATGTCACGATCTTTAGGTGCTACATCGTTAACAACACGGTCGCCAATGTAAAGTTTACCCTCAGAAATTTCCTCAAGACCCGCGATCATACGCAGTGTCGTGGACTTACCGCAACCGGAAGGACCTACCAAAACCAAAAATTCTTTATCTTTAATATCCAAATTAACGTCAATTACAGTTGCTTTATCCGAACCTGCATACTTTTTGTAAATATGCTCTAAGCGTACACCAGCCATGTGCATTTGCCCCCTCATATGAATGTTATGAAATCGAATACAATTAATTTATAATCTTATATTACCCCATAGGCACCTGACTTGCTATACACAATCTGCACAAAAAACCTATTTCCTTTTCGTCACTTTATACAATAGAAGCGTTATTTTCACTAAAACCGCATCACTGAAGCTCCGAACATCTAACCCCGTCTCCTGTTTAATCTTATCCAGCCGGTACAGCAGCGTGTTGCGGTGGATATACAGGTGCTTGGCCGTCTCACTCACGTTACAATCCAATTCGAAAAAAGACTCGAGCGTTGACAATGTCTCGCTATCCTCGAACAAATCGGTATGGCCGGCAGCGTACTCGCGCAGGAATTGATTGCGCTGGTACTCGGGAATGCTATAAACCAGACGCTCCAGATGAAGCCCGGTCGATAGATGGATATGTTCCTTGACCTGGAATGTACGGCCGATGGTCATGGTCTCTCTTAACATGCTAACAGTCTGTGGCAGAGCATGCAGCGCATTAACCGCCGGTATCGCCGAGATATGGAAATCCCCCACCCATTCCGTTGAAATCAGCTCGTAGAGCCCCATACAGAATAAGGAGAGCAAATCCTGGTCGCCGTCCAACGAAGTATCCTCTTTATCATCGGTCGTTATACCATCCAGCAATTCTTGGTTCGCTAAGATAATCCATTCCTTATCAAGCAGTGGCACCAGAATGATGTCCCCGCCAAAATAGCTGCGCAATAACCGATGCAGCGCCTTATAGCTTGGAGTGGGAGCATGCTCGCTCTCATGAATTAGAAGAAAGGGAACCATGTCCTCAGTCAAACTTGTTCGAATCAACATTTCATCTGGTAATTCAGCAAGCAGTTCACCGGCTTGCAGGCGTTCCTTTAACCAGCCACCCAACTGTTGGGCGCGTCGTTCTTCTTCAACCTTACCAGTATTCTTGGGCACTCCCCCTGGCATCGTATCCTGCAGGCTCGACAATAGTAGAGTTATAAGCCCAATCTCCGACTCCGTCAAAGCACCCTGATCCGCTACGATTACCTGGCTAGGATCCTGTGGATTCACTGGAATCCAAATCTCACCCAGGTCCTTGCGAGCATAGGCGCCGTTAACCTTTCGGGATTTGTGCGAGATTCCGTTTTCTCCACGGTTATTGGACCCCTGAACTCCTACCTCTTGACCAATCCGATCACCAAATGGCGGTGAGGTCGCCATTGATTTTGTTAACCATGCCGCTTCCTGATCATTCAATGTTTTTAAACCGAGTGAGGTACCCAAGGTCTGCTCTAGTTTCTGAACGATGTGCTCCATCTCCACCATTGATGACTCCACCACTTTATCGTTTTTTCTTATTTTAGCATAAGACCCAGTACAAGCGACAATGCCTTCTCTCTAAGCCCATTTACATTGGACAAAAACAGCCTAAAACAATACAAAAAGAGCCGTCAACAACGTTGACGACTCTTCGGATGAGCCATGAAGGACTCGAACCTTCGACACCCTGATTAAAAGTCAGGTGCTCTACCAACTGAGCTAATGGCTCTTATTACTGGTGGAGGATGATGGATTCGAACCACCGAACTCGGACGAGAACAGATTTACAGTCTGCTGCGTTTGGCCACTTCGCTAATCCTCCAGGATATAAAGGTGGCTCGGGACGGAATCGAACCGCCGACACGAGGATTTTCAGTCCTCTGCTCTACCGACTGAGCTACCGAGCCTTATATACATGACATAAAAATAAAGTTCGGCATCCCACTTTAATTTGTGGAAAACCGACTATTTTTATTCCTTAAAATTAATAATGGCGGAACTGACGGGATTCGAACCCGCGATCTCCTGCGTGACAGGCAGGCATGTTAGGCCTCTACACCACAGTTCCACATTATTAAAAATGGTGCCGGCGAGAGGACTTGAACCCCCAACCTACTGATTACAAGTCAGTTGCTCTACCAATTGAGCTACACCGGCATGGTAAGGTGATAAAAATAGTACATGGTGGAGGCTGAGGGGATCGAACCCCCGACCCTCTGCTTGTAAGGCAGATGCTCTCCCAGCTGAGCTAAGCCTCCAGGTATGTATGGTAGCGGCGGAGGGGATCGAACCCCCGACCTCACGGGTATGAACCGTACGCTCTAGCCAGCTGAGCTACACCGCCATATAAACCTATTTGCGTTCAAGTTATTCAAATGGCGGAGAGAGAGGGATTCGAACCCTCGCACCGCTTACGCAGTCTAACCCCTTAGCAGAGGGTCCCCTTATAGCCACTTGGGTATCTCTCCATCATAACTTGTATGCAGTTACAGAGATTGATTCCCTGAAAACTAGATACGAAACGAAATTTGCGTTGATTAGAATCCGTAGCATTACCCGATGTGGTATCGGGGTCCCCGAAAAGTATTCGGTGTCAGCTTCAAAGCTTCACTTCACTTTTTGGGGTGATTTGGATAAGCCCTCGACCGATTAGTATTGGTCAGCTCCATGCATTGCTGCACTTCCACCTCCAACCTATCTACCTCGTCGTCTTCAAGGGGTCTTACTAATTGGGAAATCTCATCTTGAGGGGGGCTTCACGCTTAGATGCTTTCAGCGCTTATCCCGTCCGTACGTAGCTACCCAGCCATGCTCCTGGCGGAACAACTGGTGCACCAGCGGTACGTCCATCCCGGTCCTCTCGTACTAAGGACAGCTCCTCTCAAATTTCCTACGCCCACGACAGATAGGGACCGAACTGTCTCACGACGTTCTGAACCCAGCTCGCGTACCGCTTTAATGGGCGAACAGCCCAACCCTTGGGACCTACTTCAGCCCCAGGATGCGATGAGCCGACATCGAGGTGCCAAACCTCCCCGTCGATGTGGACTCTTGGGGGAGATAAGCCTGTTATCCCCAGGGTAGCTTTTATCCGTTGAGCGATGGCCCTTCCATGCGGTACCACCGGATCACTAAGCCCGACTTTCGTCCCTGCTCGACTTGTAGGTCTCGCAGTCAAGCTCCCTTATGCCTTTGCACTCTTCGAATGATTTCCAACCATTCTGAGGGAACCTTGGGGCGCCTCCGTTACTCTTTAGGAGGCGACCGCCCCAGTCAAACTGCCCGCCTGACACTGTCCCCGTACCGGATTACGGTACCAGGTTAGAACCTAGATACGATCAGGGTGGTATCCCAACGTCGCCTCCACACAAGCTGGCGCTCATGCTTCTTAGGCTCCCACCTATCCTGTACAGATCGTACCCAAATCCAATATCAAGCTGCAGTAAAGCTCCATGGGGTCTTTCCGTCTTGTCGCGGGTAACCTGCATCTTCACAGGTATTAAAATTTCACCGGATCTCTCGTTGAGACAGCGCCCAAGTCGTTACGCCATTCGTGCGGGTCAGAATTTACCTGACAAGGAATTTCGCTACCTTAGGACCGTTATAGTTACGGCCGCCGTTTACTGGGGCTTCGGTTCACAGCTTCGGGTTTAACCCCTAACCGCTCCCCTTAACCTTCCAGCACCGGGCAGGCGTCAGCCCGTATACTTCGCCTTACGGCTTCGCACAGACCTGTGTTTTTGCTAAACAGTCGCTTGGGCCTTTTCACTGCGGCCCCCTCGGGCTATTCACCCTACCGAGGCACCCCTTCTCCCGAAGTTACGGGGTCATTTTGCCGAGTTCCTTAACGAGAGTTCTTCCGCGCGCCTTAGAATTCTCTTCTCGCCTACCTGTGTCGGTTTGCGGTACGGGCACCTTCACCTGACTAGAGGCTTTTCTTGGCAGTGTGAGATCATGACCTTCGCTACTATAATTTTCACTCCCCATCACAGCCCAGCCTTATCGATGTGCGGATTTGCCTACACATCAGCCTCACTGCTTGGACGGACATCCATCAGTCCGCGTCACTACCCTCCTGCGTCACCCCATCGTTCATAACGGTTTACGGTGGTACAGGAATTTCAACCTGTTGTCCTTCGATTACGCCTTTCGGCCTCACCTTAGGTCCCGACTTACCCTGAGCGGACGAGCCTTCCTCAGGAAACCTTGGGCTTTCGGCGGATCAGATTCTCACTGATCTTTTCGTTACTCATACCGGCATTCTCACTTGTGTACTCTCCAGCGCTCCTTACGGTACACCTTCAACGCATACACAACGCTCCCCTACCCCTGATGCATACACATCAAGCCATAGCTTCGGTGGTGTGTTTAGCCCCGTTACATTTTCGGCGCAGAGTCACTCGACCAGTGAGCTATTACGCACTCTTTAAATGGTGGCTGCTTCTAAGCCAACAT